>NZ_CP032684.1:1197000-1521000 GCF_003627795.1 Rhizobium sp. CCGE531
GCATGCCGCAGCCCGAATTCTCCTTGTCGGGTGCGAGGACGACGATGATGACAGACGAGTTACCCTTCTGGAAAACCAAGGCCCTGGCGGAAATGAGCTCGCCGGAATGGGAAAGCCTTTGCGACGGCTGCGGTCTCTGTTGTCTCAACAAGCTCGAGGACTGGGATAGTGGTGACGTCTATTTCACCTCCGTCCGCTGCAAGCTCATGGATGGTGAAAGCTGTCGTTGCACCAGCTATCCGAACCGTTGGGATTTCGTGCCGGACTGCGTGCAGCTGACGCCGGAGAAGGTGCCGGGGCTGGCTTGGCTGCCGCCCACCTGCGCCTACCGTCTCGTCGAGGAAGGTCGTGATCTCTACTGGTGGCACCCGCTGATCTCGGGCGATCCGGAAACGGTGCATATCGCCGGTGTTTCCGCCCGAGGACGCACCGTCAGCGAGAACGATGTCGATGTCGAGGATTTCGAGGATTACGTCGTCGATTGGCCGCTGACCGCGGAAGATGACATGGAGCCTAATCCTCCGGCAAAGCCATAGATTTCGGCGCCACGTTTCGCCATGCGCGATGCACCAGTGACTTGATCGCCTCATGATCGGCATCGTGATGGAACAGCCGCGTAGAGCCCTTCAGGCCCCAGCCGCCCGGCACGGCCATGACGTCGCCAGGCATGGTTGCCAATGCCATTTGCTGCTGGTCGGGTGTCAGCTTGACGACGCAGAAATCCGGGCCTGGAAGGGTCATGAAGATCTTGCCCCGAACGCGAAAATCGCGGGTTCCGAAGTGTGAGCTCTCTGCCGCCTCCGGCAGGCCGAGGGCAAGGGATATAAGATCCTCGTCGGTCATGGCCACGATGATAACACGCTCCGCCGCCATGCGGTAAATGGCAGCCTGCGTGGCCTGCGACGAAACGGCCACGGAAGCGAAGCGGTCAATTTATTGAATTGCGCCTATACGCATGGTATCGCGCCATGCCCTCGCATATGCACAAGGAGCCGCCGCGTGATCCGTCATATCGTCTTCTTCACCGTTCCTGATCGCGCCAATCTCGAGGAGGTCCGCTCCGGCCTCTCGATCCTGACAGCCATTCCGCATGCGCGGCTCCTGGAAATCGGCATGAATGTGAAGACCGACCAGCTCGGAACCGAAGTCGATCTCGTCGTCTATGGCGAATTCGATGATGAGGCGGCGCTTGCCGCCTATAAGGCGCATGCAAACTATCAGCGGTCCATCGAGCGCGTTCGTCCGCTGCGCGAAATGCGGATCGCCGCCGATTATGAGACCACGAAGGCCGTCCGCGAGCCGTTCTGAACGCGCGCCACCGGGACCGGCTCCCGCCAGCCATTTCAATGGATTGGGCATTCGAGCGGAATCGGATTGTTGATCTCTAGACTCTCTGCGTGAGGCTCTTCAATCAACCTTTGAAGTTCCGGACTCGACGTGAGAGGAAATCGCCCCAAGCGATTCAAAGGACTCAAGGAAATCCCCGCGCCTTGCCTCGGCAAAGCGCTTGAAGGCCGGTGTCCATCGGCCTATGGCGGCGTGCATGCCCATGTCGCACCCACGGGCAGATGATAAGCAAGAATGATTAAAAATGACTGAGCCTGCGGCTCGAAGAAGGGTGCTTCGAAGCCAAATATGCACCTCGCTTCGCATATCGCTGATAGATTGTATCGATGCGGGGCGATGGAACGCCAATCGGTTGCCGTCGTGGCGAGCCTGCCACTTTGCATTCAATCATTTCAAATAGTTAAGAAACAGGTTGTGTGCCTTGCTTGCGCAGCGGGCCGAAAATTACAGCCCATTCATTTGCCATTCAGACGTGTTTGGGTAAATAATCACCAAGTTAATATCCCTGTGGGAAGTCCGAAGCATGGCCTCATTTTCAAGCATAGCAGCGGCGGCCCTCGTCATGGCCGGCTCGGCTGTTCTGCCAGCGCCGACGTCGACCCTGGTGGCTCGCGCCAACAGCGACTGTAGCGAGGCTGCCGCCGAGGTCGTTGAGAAGACCGGCGGGCAGCTCCTGTCCGCACAACCGGCCGGCGACAGCTGCATCATCACCGTTTTGGTGCAGGGCAACGGGCAGCGCCCCCGCAAGGTGACGATGAAAGTGCCGATGTGATCGTGGACGCGTTGAATCATAATGCCCGGCGGACGTTCTAAAGCCTTGAATCCCACACAAATTCTTATTGTTTCCGTGATTCCACTGTAGCTCGATTTACAGTAGTGTTTTTCGAACCGGGGAAATTGGGTCCAAACATGCGCATTCTTATTGTCGAAGACGATACCAACCTGAATCGTCAGCTTGCCGAGGCCTTGAAAGAGGCAGGTTATGTCGTCGATACGGCCTTCGACGGTGAAGAAGGGCATTTCCTCGGCGATACCGAACCCTATGACGCGATCATCCTGGATATCGGCCTGCCTGAAATGGATGGCATCACCGTATTGGAGAAATGGCGCGGCGCCGGGCGCACGGTGCCGGTGCTGATTCTGACCGCCCGCGACCGGTGGAGCGACAAGGTGGCGGGCATCGATGCCGGCGCGGACGACTATGTTGCCAAGCCCTTCCATGTCGAGGAGGTGCTGGCGCGCATCCGTGCTCTGATCCGCCGCGCCGCCGGCCATGCTTCCTCGGAAATTGTCTGCGGCCCCGTGCGGCTCGATACCAAGAGCTCGAAGGCGACCGTCGACGGCAAGCCGCTCAAGCTCACCTCCCATGAATATCGCCTGCTTGCCTATCTCATGCATCACAAGGGCGAGGTCGTCTCGCGCACAGAGCTTGTCGAGCACATGTACGACCAGGATTTCGACCGGGATTCCAACACGATTGAAGTCTTCGTCGGTCGTCTGCGCAAGAAGATGGGTGTCGATCTGATTGAAACGGTCCGCGGCCTTGGTTACCGAATCCAAGCTCCGACCAATGCGAATTAAGTCGCTCACCGCTCGCGTCCTGCTGTTGACCACACTCTGGTCTGCCGTGGCGCTGGTGGTGATCGGCCTCGTCATCTCCAATATCTACCGCAAGAGCGCCGAGCGCGGTTTTCAGGACCTGTTGCGTGCACAGCTCTCCAGTGTCATCAATTCGGTCACAATCGGCGATCAGGGTGGGCTATCAGGCAAGCCGGAACTTGGCGACCTGCGCTTCGCCCAGCCGAAGACCGGCTGGTACTGGATAGTCGAGCCGCTCGGCACCTATACCGCGACACCGCTGGTATCGCCGTCGCTGGGTGCGTCGAACCTGCCGGTGTTGTCGGTGCTGGAGGCACCCTTCGACAAGCAATACCAGCGCTATTACATCGTCACGGATGCCTTCGGAAACCGCGTGCAGGTGGCTGAAACCGAAATCCAGTTCGATACGGACCACGCGGCTCGGTTTCGCGTCACAGGCAATGTCGCTGTCGTCGAGGACGATGTCCGTAATTTCTCCCATAGCCTCTATTTCGCGCTGGTCGGCTTCGGTGTCGGCAGTCTCATCGTCAATGCGCTCGCCATTCTTTACGGCCTGAAGCCGCTCGATAAGGCCCGCGCAGCGCTGGAGCGCATCCGTGCCGGCGACAGCGAGCGGCTGCAAGGCGATTTCCCACGAGAGATCCTGCCGCTTGCCAACGAGGTCAATGCGCTGATCGAAAGCAACCGGCGCATCGTCGAGCGTGCCCGCATGCAGGTCGGCAATCTCGCCCACTCGTTGAAAACGCCGATCGCGGTCCTTCTGAACGAATCCCGCGTGCTCGAGCGTTCGCATGGCGATCTGGTGAAGAACCAGGCGGAAGCGATGCAAGGCCAGGTGCAATCCTATCTCAATCGCGCCCGCATCGCCGCGCAGCGTGAATCCGTGCTGGCCCGCACTGAGGCCGAGCCGGCGCTGGAGCGGCTCGTCCGTGTCATGCGACGGCTGAATGCCGACAAGGAATTCGAGCTCACCGTCTCGCCCAATCTGGCGCTCGCCATGGAGCAGCAGGATCTGGAGGAGACCGTCGGCAATCTCTTGGAAAATGCCGCCCGTTTTGCCGAACGCAAGGTGCGCCTTTCTGCGAGCGAAGCGCCGCCGGAAATCAAGGGCATCGATCCCGTGCGACGTCATTGGGTGGAACTGGTGGTCGAAGATGATGGGCCAGGACTAGAGCCGGATCAGATTCGCGAGGCGATGAAGCGCGGCCGCAGGCTGGATGAGAGCAAGCCCGGCACCGGGCTCGGCCTGTCGATTGTCAGCGAGATCACCAATGAATATCAGGGCCGTTTCGAACTGTCCCGGGGCACCTGGGGCGGACTTCGCGCGAGCTTAATTCTTCCGGGCCTGATGAAGGATGTTGCGTGAGGCCCGGCATGATGCCAAAAGACGTTGTGGGTCATGACGATGCCGCAGCGCAGTACCTATGGTTTTGCTTTTTGATACTGGTTCGGTTGTATGAAGCTTCGTACCTTTTCTCTGGTCGCTCCCTCCCTTTTCGCCGCGATTGCGCTTTCCGGTTGCTCGACGACGAGCGGCTTGGGGGGCGGCAAGAGCCTGTTTTCGTCTGCGAAGCCTCCAGCCTCCGCAACCTTCATCAATGCTCTTGATGGCGGCATTGTCGAGCGCACTGGTATCAAGCTCAGCGACGGCGATAAGCAGCGCGCGCTAGAGGCGGAATATCGGGCGCTTGAGACCTCACCTCTTGGCCAGCCTGTGGCATGGAAGGGCAGGAATGCAAGTGGCGAGGTTATTCCCGCCGCGCCCTATCAGGTCGGTTCGCAGAATTGCCGGCAATATACCCACACCGTCACGGTCGACAGCAAACCCACGATGGCAAGGGGTGCGGCCTGTCGCAATGACGACGGCACCTGGACGCCGCTCGAATAGGTTTCCACGTCGAAAGGCGCGGCCAAACGCCTCAAATCTTCGTCAGAAAGGCTTTCTCGGTTGGAATAAGCGCCCCGTTAAAGTATTGGGCGTGTATGCTGTTCTGGATTCTCGTGGCCGTTCTCACGGCTGTTGTCGGCGCTGTGCTGCTCTATCCCCTTCTGCGAAGTGCAAAGGAGGCGGATGACTATCGTTCCGGAGAGACCGAGGTCTATCGCGATCAGCTCCGCGAACTGGATCGGGATCTGGCAGGCGGCTTGATTTCCGCGGAGGAGGCCGGCTATGCCCGCGCCGAGGTCGGCCGGCGCCTCATCGCAATCGCCAAGGACGGGAACATGGCGACGAAATTGCCGGCGCGCGGCAATTATCGCCTTGCCCAGGCCTTCATCATCGTCATTCTTCCGGCAGTCGGGCTCTGTCTTTATCTCGCGAACGGCGATCCGGGATTGCCGGCGCAGCCGCTGCAAGCGCGGCTCGACAAGCCCGGAAACGATCTTGCCATTTCGATCGTCAAGATCGAGCAGCATCTGGCCAGGAACCCGGATGACGGCAAGGGCTGGGAAGTCCTGGCACCGATCTACTTCAAGACCAACCGTATCGGCGATGCCGAGCTTGCCTATCGCAACGTCCTCCGTCTTCTGGGACCGAATGCGGCGCGCCTCGGCGATCTGGGCGAAGTTCTTGTCGTCAAGGCCAATGGCGTCGTGACGGCGGAGGCGCGCAGCGTGCTGCAGCAATCCCTAGCACTCGATGCCGCCAATCCACGTACGCTTTTCTACCTGGCGCTGGCGCTGGAGCAGGAAGGCAAGGCGGCCGAAGCGAAGACCGCCTTCGAGACCCTGGCGAAACAATCGCCGCCGGATGCGCCCTGGCTTGCCGCCGTCGACGCGCATATCATCAAGAATGGCGGCCAGCCTGAAGCATCCGCCAATGGCAATGCGCCCGGCAATCCGACCGCCGAGGACGTCGCCGCGGCGAACGCGCTCAGCGGCGGCGATCGCCAGCAGATGATCCGCGGCATGGTCGATAGCCTCGATGCCAGGCTCAAGGAGGATCCGAAGAATTTCGAAGGCTGGATGCGGCTGATCCGCTCTTATGCCGTATTGAACGACCGGGATCGCGCCGCTGATGCGCTGAAGCGCGGCCTTGCGGCGTTTCCGGCCGATGGAGGGCAGGGCCAGCAGCTTCTGGCGCTGGCGAAGGAATTGGGACTGCCGACGGAGGTGAAGCAGCAATGACCCGCAAGCAGAAACGTCTGGCAGTCATCGCCGGCGGCATGGGTTTCATCGCCGCCGCCATACTGCTCGTGCTCTTCGCCTTCAGTCAGTCGGTCGCCTATTTCTACATGCCGGCGGATCTGGCGAAAACACCGGTCAATGCCGGGACGCTGATCCGCCTGGGTGGCCTCGTCGGCGAGGGCTCGATCGTGCGCGGCCAGGGCACGCAGGTGCAGTTTTCCGTTACCGATGGCACCGATACGATTAAGGTCAAATATGATGGCATCCTGCCGGATCTCTTCCGCGAGGGGCAGGGTGTGGTGACCGAAGGCAAGTTCGAACCGGGCAGCGACGTTTTCGTTGCCGACAGCGTGCTCGCCAAGCATGATGAGCGCTACATGCCGAAGCAGGTCGCCGACAAGCTGAAGGCCGATGGCGTCTGGAAGGGTGAGGAGGCGGCGCAATGATCATCGAGCTCGGACATTATGCCCTGGTGCTGGCGCTCGCGACCGCGCTCGTCGTCTCCATTCTGCCTGTCGTCGGTGCCCGGCGCGGCGATGTCTCGATGATGGATATTGCCCCGGTCGGCGCGATCGTCATGTTCCTGCTGGTCGCCTTTTCCTTCGGCGTGCTGACCTACGCCTATGTGGCCTCCGATTTCTCGGTGCTCAATGTCTGGGCCAATTCCCATTCGCTGATGCCGCTGATCTTCAAGATTTCCGGCGTCTGGGGCAATCACGAGGGATCGATGATGCTCTGGCTGCTGATCCTGGCGCTGTTCAGCGCGCTTGTCGCGCTGTTCGGGCGCAATCTGCCCGATGCGCTGCGCGCCAATGTGCTGGCCGTGCAATCGTGGATATCATCGGCCTTCCTGATCTTCATCCTGCTGACCTCCAATCCCTTCACCCGCCTCAATCCGGCACCGGCGGAGGGCAAGGATCTCAATCCCGTGCTGCAGGATATCGGTCTCGCAATCCATCCGCCCTTGCTCTATCTCGGCTATGTCGGCTTCTCCGTCTGTTTTTCATTTGCCGTTGCTGCGCTGCTGGAAGGCCGCATCGATGCCGCCTGGGCGCGCTGGGTCCGTCCGTGGACGCTGGCAGCCTGGAGCTTCCTGACGCTCGGCATCGCCATGGGCTCCTATTGGGCCTATTACGAGCTCGGCTGGGGCGGCTGGTGGTTCTGGGATCCGGTGGAAAATGCCTCCTTCATGCCCTGGCTTGCCGGCACGGCGCTACTGCATTCGGCGCTGGTCATGGAAAAGCGCGACGCTTTGAAGATCTGGACCGTGCTGCTGGCGATCCTCACCTTCTCGCTGTCATTGCTCGGCACCTTCCTCGTCCGCTCCGGCGTGCTGACTTCCGTCCACTCCTTCGCCAGCGATCCGACGCGCGGCATCTTCATTCTCTGCATTCTCCTCTTTTTCATCGGTGGCGCGTTGTCGCTCTTCGCCTTCCGCGCGCCGAAGCTTGCCGCCGGCGGATTGTTCGCGCCGATCTCGCGTGAGGGCGCGCTTGTGTTGAACAACCTGATCCTGACGGTCGCCTGCGGCACGGTGCTGACAGGCACGCTCTATCCGCTGGCGCTCGAAACGCTGACCGGCGACAAGATTTCCGTCGGTCCGCCCTTCTTCAACATGACGTTCGGGCTGCTGATGACGCCGATCCTCATTGCCGTGCCGTTCGGCCCGCTGCTGGCCTGGAAGCGCGGCGATCTGCTCGGCGCATTGCAGCGGCTCTATGTCGTGGCAGGGTTGGCCTTTATCGCCGGATTGGTTCTGTTTTACATCAGGCATGGCGGGCCGGTCCTCGCCGTTCTTGGCCTCGCCGCCGGCTTCTTCCTGATCTTCGGCGCCTTGGCCGATCTCTGGTATCGCGCCGGTATCGGCAAGGCGGCTGCGAATGTCGCCTGGCGGCGCCTCAGCGGGCTGCCGCGCTCCGCTTTCGGTACGGCGCTCGCGCATGCGGGCCTCGGCATCACCGTGCTTGGCATTATTGCAGTGACGACCTTCGAGGGCGAGAACATCACCAGCATGAAGCCGGGCGAGACAGCTGAACTCGGCGGCTACAGCCTGCGCTTCGAGGGCATGCAGCCCGGCGTCGGTCCCAATTTCACCGAGGATCGTGCCCGCTTCACGGTCAGCCGCAGCGGCGTCGCCTTTGCGGAAATGTCCTCCGCCAAACGTGTCTTCACCGCGAGCCGTACGGCCACCACCGAATCCGGCATTCTTACGCTTGGGCTCAGCCAGCTTTATGTGTCGGTCGGCGATGCCAGCAAGGATGGCGGCATGGTCGTGCGCATCTGGTGGAAGCCCTTCATTCTCTGCATCTGGATGGGTGCGCTCGTCATGGCGATCGGCGGCTTCGTGTCGCTCAGCGACCGCCGCCTGCGCGTCGGAGCCCCCAGCCGCAAGGCGAAGCCGGTTCGCCCGGCGATGGAGCCGGCCGAATGATGCGTTTGAACCAGCCCCCCTCATCCGCCCCCCCGGGAAGAAGGTGCCCCGCAGGGGCGGATGAGGGGGCATTCCATCACAAGAAGAGCAGGGCGGGGCAGAAGATAGGAATGTTCGCCCGCCTGCTCATGCTGCTGGCATTGCTCTTTGCCGCCGCCCCCGCCTTCGCCGTCAATCCGGACGAGGTCCTGTCAGATCCGGCACTGGAAGCGCGGGCACGTACGATTTCGGCCGAACTGCGCTGCATGGTCTGCCAGAATCAATCCATCGATGATTCCAACGCGGATCTTGCCCGCGACCTGCGCCTGCTCGTGCGCAAGCGCCTTGCCGACGGCGATACGGATCGGCAGGTGCTCGACTACATCGTTTCCCGCTATGGCGAGTTCGTGCTGCTCAAGCCGCGCTTGAGCGAAAAGACGTACATACTCTGGGGCGCGCCGATCGCGCTCTTCGTTGTCGGCGGATTGGCCTTGGTCGTCTACGCCCGGCGCCGCGCCGGCAAACCCACCGGCAAGCCTCTGAGCGACGAGGAAGAGGCGCAATTAAACGAGATCCTGGGAAAATAACGTCGCCGTCATTTCCTTCACCTCATTGCCACCATTTCCTTACATTACGAATTTTTCATGGGGCGGACAGTTCGCTGTAAGGTGTCGCGCCCTATATATTTATCACCACGAGCCAAAGCCGGTTTCGCCGGCGCAAATTCGACGAGAAAAGAAAAGGTAACTTGCATATGTTCAGGAATATCAAGAACAGCCTGTCCCGCAGCACCGCTATGAAGGCCTCGGTCATCGCCGGCCTCGCTGTTGCTGCCCTGGCCACGGGTGTTCCGGCCGAAGTCAGCCGTTCCTATGCCGACGCCGTCAATGTCCAGGCGCCGCAGGTTCCGAGCTTTGCCAACGTGGTCGATGCCGTGTCGCCGGCCGTCGTCTCGGTTCGCGTCGAATCCCGTGTCAATGCGGCTGCGGATGAAGACGACTCCTTCGGTCTCGGCCGTGGCTTCGACGATCTTCCGGATGACCACCCGCTGAAGAAGTTCTTCCGCCAGTTCCAGCAGCAGCAGGGCCGAGGCCAGCAGCATGGCCAGAACCAGCAGAAGAATCCCGATGACAAGGGCCACCTGCGCCCGGTCGCTCAAGGGTCTGGCTTCTTCGTCTCGGAAGATGGTTATATCGTCACCAACAACCACGTCGTTTCCGACGGAGCTGCCTTCGTCGTCATTCTCAATGACGGCACCGAGCTCGATGCCAAGCTCGTCGGCAAGGATTCCCGCACCGATCTCGCGGTGCTGAAGGTCGATCCCAAGGGCAAGAAGTTCACCTATGTCGGCTGGGCCGATGACGCCAAGGTCCGCGTCGGTGATTGGGTCGTTGCCGTCGGCAATCCGTTCGGCCTCGGCGGCACCGTCACCGCGGGTATCGTATCGGCTCGTGGCCGCGACATTCATTCCGGTCCCTATGACGATTACATCCAGATCGACGCGCCGGTGAACAAGGGCAACTCCGGCGGCCCGACCTTCAATCTCAACGGCCAGGTGGTCGGCATCAACACCGCTATCTTCTCGCAGTCGGGCGGCAGCGTTGGCATCGCCTTCGCAATTCCGGCGACGACCGCCAAGGATGTCGTGGCCGACCTGATCAAGTCCGGCACCGTCTCGCGCGGCTGGCTCGGCGTGCAGATCCAGCCGGTCACCAAGGATATCGCCGAATCCCTCGGGCTTTCCGAGGCAAGCGGCGCGCTCGTCGTTTCCCCGCAGGACGGCTCGCCCGGCCAGAAGGCCGGCATCAAGAACGGCGACGTCGTGACGGCGGTCAATGGCGAGCCGGTCAAGGATCCGCGCGATCTCGCACGCCGCATCGGCGCGATGCAGCCGGGTTCCAAGGTCGAGGTTTCGATCTGGCGCGCTGGCAAGTCGCAGTCTGTCACCGTCGAGCTCGGCACGCTTCCGGCCGATCAGAGCCAGGCCTCCAACGACGACTCGCAGCCGAGCCAGCCGCTGCAGCCATCCTCCGAAAAGGCGCTCGCAGACCTCGGCCTCACTGTCGGCCCGTCCGATGATGGCAAGGGCGTTGCAATCACCGCCGTTGACCCCGATTCCGATGCCGCCGACAAGGGCGTGAAGGAGGGCGAGAAGATCACCTCGGTCAACAACCAGCAGGTTTCGAGCGCCGGCGACATCGCCAAGGTTATCGAGCAGGCGAAAAAGGATGGTCGCACGCGCGCCCTGTTCCAGATCCAGTCCGGTGACGGCAGCCGCTTCGTCGCTCTGCCGATCAACGCCGGCTGATCCCTTCGGCGTGTGAAATGCATTCAGGAAGCCGCGCAAGCCACGGCCTGCGCGGCTTCTTTTTTAGAGCAATTCCAGGAAAAGTGCTGCGCGGTTTTCCGTCCGGAATTGCGAGACGACAAAGCGATGGAGCGGTTCAGAGAACCCGTGAAAAACTGAACCGCTCCAGCACGTTCAATCAGGCTGGCTCCAAGGCAGGTGAAAGATGACAACCACTGGCCAACATGCCGTGAATTCTTCCGATTCTGGTTGTGCCGAGGCGACCTCGGCGGGTAATGTCGCCCACATGAAGATTCTGATCATCGAAGACGATCTCGAGGCGGCGGCTTATCTCACCAAGGCGTTTCGCGAGGCTGGCATCGTTGCCGATCACGCGAGCGATGGCGAGAGCGGTCTCTTCATGGCCACCGAGAACACTTACGATGTCGCCATCATAGACCGCATGCTGCCTCGCCGCGACGGGCTCTCCGTCATCAGCGAACTGCGCCGCAAGGGCGTGCATACGCCGGTTCTGATCCTTTCCGCGCTCGGCCAGGTCGACGATCGCGTCACGGGCCTGCGCGCCGGCGGCGACGACTACCTGCCGAAGCCCTATGCCTTCAGCGAGCTTCTGGCGCGCGTCGAAGTGCTCGGCCGCCGCAAGGGCACACCGGAGCAGGATGTCCTTTATCGCGTCGGCGATCTGGAGCTGGACCGGCTCTCGCATGAGGTGCGTCGCGGCGGCAAGGAAATCCCGCTGCAGCCGCGCGAATTCCGCCTGCTCGAATATCTGATGAAGAATGCCGGCCAGGTCGTGACCCGCACCATGCTGCTCGAGAATGTCTGGGATTATCATTTCGATCCGCAGACGAACGTCATCGACGTCCATGTTTCGCGCCTGCGCTCCAAGATCGAGAAGGATTTCAGCCAGCCGCTGCTGAAAACGATCCGTGGCGCCGGATACATGATCAAGGACGAGGGATGAGTCGCTTCCGCGTCCTCTTCAAGTCCACCGCCGTCCGCCTTTCCGCCCTCTACATCCTTCTCTTTGCACTTTGCGCCGCGACGCTGGTCTTCTACGTCACGGCCATGTCCGAACGGCTGCTGACGGGGCAGATCCGCGACGCCGTTCAGCAGGAGGTCAATCAAGTCAAGCGCGCCTACGACATCGGCGGGCTGAACCTGCTTCTGCGCACGATGGAGCGCCGCGCCCGCCAGCCGGGCGCCAACCTCTATGTCATTGCCGGTCCTTCCGGCGACATTCTGGCCGGCAACGTCGCCTCGGTGCAGCCCGGCGTGCTCGGCCAGGCCGGCTGGACGGAGCTGCCCTTCGTCTACGAGCGCTATACGGACGCTTCCAATGATCCGGAGCGGCGCCATCTGGCGATCGCCAATATCTTCATCCTCGACAACGGCCTGCGCATCCTGATCGGCCGCGATCTCGGCGAGCCGGAGCGCTTCCGCGTGCTGGTGCGCCAGGCGCTGATGCTGGCGCTGGCGATCATGGGCGTCGGCGCGCTGGTCATCTGGTTCGGCATCGGCCGCAACGCGCTGAAGCGCATCGACCGGATGACGGATGCCAGCCGCAAGATCATGGCCGGCGACCTTTCCCAGCGCCTGCCGGTCGGCGGCTCCGGCGACGAGTTCGACCGCATGTCGGCATCGCTGAATGCGATGCTTGGGCGCATCGAGAAACTGAACGAGGGGCTGCGGCAGGTCTCAGACAATATCGCGCATGACCTCAAGACCCCGCTGACACGCCTGCGCAACAAGGCCGCCGATGCGCTCGACAATGCCGACAGCGACGGCCGTCGCGTTGCCCTCGAGGGCATCATCGGCGAGTCCGACCAGCTGATCCGCACCTTCAATGCGCTCTTGATGATTTCCCGCGTCGAGGCGGGATCGGTGGCCGCCGAAATGACTGATGTCGATCTTTCCTCCATCGTCGCCGATACGGCCGAACTCTATGAGCCGGTTGCCGAAGAAGCAGGCCTGGCGCTGACGGCGGATATCGAGCCTGACGTCGTGGTGCAGGGCAACCGCGAACTGATCGGTCAGGCGCTGTTCAACCTCATCGACAATGCCCTCAAATATGCTTCGGGCTGCAACGGCAAGCAGGCGATAATCTTCAGGCTGGCGCGCACCCATGATGCGGTCACGCTCGCCGTCGCCGATCACGGACCGGGCATTCCCGCCCATCAGCGCGCCGATGTGGTCAAGCGGTTCTTCCGCCTGGACGAAAGCCGTTCCAAGCCCGGAACCGGCCTTGGCCTCGCTCTGGTCGAGGCGGTCATGGAGCTGCATGGCGGCCGGCTGGAGCTTTCCGATACCGATCCAAACAGTCCCGACGCCAAGGGATTAACGGTCACCATGATCTTCCCCATGCAGAAACAATAGGTTAATCCTGCAGTATCCGCTTGCTGTTGGGGAGAACTGCATGACGACGCAAGGCGATTTGCTGCGGGATGTTCCGTCTGGGCGGTTGCGGCCTTTGAACCAGACCGAGATGAAGTCAGCACTTGCCGATCTCAGACAGATCGGCGGGGCGGAGCCTGCCATCGCTGCCTTGCTTGCCGAGGAGGGCGCATTGCGGGATTTCATCGTCGCTGCGTTGACCTTGTCTCCTCATCTGCGCGAGATCGCCAATCTCGAGCCATCGCTCCTCGTTGCCGCCATCGAGAGGCCGTTGTCGCCTCAGATCGAGGCGCTGGTCGAGGAGGCCCGCCGCGCCTGGCTGCCGGGTGAGGAGGCAAGCTCTTCGCCCTCGGAATCCGAGGTGATGAGCCGCCTGCGCATCGCCAAGCGCCGCGCCGCCTTTCTGATCGCGCTCGCCGATCTCGCGGGCATCTATAACGGCAAGACGACGACCCTTCGGCTGAGCAGACTTGCCGAAGCTTCCATTTCCGCGGCGATCGACCATCTGCTGCTGTCGTCGCACCAAGCCGGCAAGATTTCGCTCCCCGATCTCGCATCGCCGAGCCAGAAATCGGGGCTGATCGTGCTCGGCATGGGCAAGCTTGGCGCTGAAGAGTTGAACTATTCGTCCGACATCGATCTGGTCGTCTTCTTCGATGAGACGGCGGGCATCGTGCCCGATCCCGACGACGCTATCGAGATTTTCCCGCGGCTGATGCGGCGGTTGGTGCGCATCCTGCAGGAGCGCACGGCGGATGGTTATGTGTTCCGCACCGATCTTCGCCTGCGTCCCGATCCCGGCTCGACGCCGCTGGCGATCCCGGTCGATGCGGCGATGATCTATTACGAGGGCAGGGGGCAGAACTGGGAGCGCGCGGCCTTCATCAAGGCGCGTGCCGTTGCTGGCGATATCGCCGCCGGTCAGGCTTTCATCCGCGATCTCGTGCCCTTCGTCTTCCGCAAATATCTGGACTATGCCGCGATATCAGACATTCATTCGATCAAGCGGCAGATCCATGTGCACAAGGGGCACGGAGCGATCGCCGTCAAGGGCCATAACGTCAAGCTTGGCCGCGGCGGCATTCGCGAGATCGAGTTCTTCGTGCAAACGCAGCAGCTTATTGCTGGCGGCCGCATGCCGGCATTGCGTTGCCGGTCGACGGAGCAAACGCTCGCCGAGCTGACCGAGGCGAAGTGGATCGACGCGGAAACCCGCGATGAGCTGACATCAGCCTATTGGTTCCTGCGCGATGTCGAACACCGCATCCAGATGGTGCGCGACGAGCAGACGCATCTGCTGCCTGAAACCGATGCCGAGCTCCGGCGTATTGCCTTCATGATGGGCTTTGCCGACGTAACGGCTTTCTCCGAGGCTCTGGTGACGACGCTGAAGACGGTCGAGCGGCGTTATGCGCGCCTGTTCGAGCAGGAAATGAAGTTGTCGTCCGGAACGGGCAATCTGGTTTTTACCGGCCAGGGCGACGATCCCGACACGCTGCAGACGCTACGCCGCCTCGGCTTCGAAAGGCCGTCCGACATCGCCAACGTGATCCGCACCTGGCACTACGGCCGATATCGCGCCACCCAATCGGTAGAAGCGCGCGAGCGGTTGACGGAATTGACGCCCGAGCTGCTGCGCGTCTTCGGCGAAAGCAAGCGGGCGGATGAGGCGCTGCTGCGCTTCGACAGCTTCATTTCCGGCCTGCCGGCGGGCATTCAGCTCTTCTCGCTGCTGGGCACCAATCCGGCGCTGCTCTCCCTCATCGTCAACATCATGTCCTCGGCGCCGCGTCTTGCCGAGATCATCGCGGCCAAGCCGC
The DNA here is from genome assembly GCF_003627795.1 of Rhizobium sp. CCGE531. Lineage (NCBI taxonomy): Bacteria > Pseudomonadati > Pseudomonadota > Alphaproteobacteria > Hyphomicrobiales > Rhizobiaceae > Rhizobium > Rhizobium sp. CCGE531. The sequence goes on from NZ_CP032684.1 coordinate 1,212,005, forward strand.
ACGTTTTCGACGGCATGCTGGACCCGGGCCTCATGGCCGAACTGCCGACACGCGATTATCTGGCCGAACGCATCAGGGGTTTCCTGGCGCCTGCGAGACACTATGAAGAGGTGCTGGACCGCCTGCGCATTTTCGCGTCCGAACAGCGCTTCCTGATCGGTATTCGCCTGCTGACGGGCGCGATCGGCGGGCAGATGGCGGCTCGAGCCTTTACTTACCTCGCCGATCTGATCGTCGAAGCGGCGCTGGATGCTGTGATGAAGGAAATCCGCGCAGCGCATGGCGAATATCCAGGCGGTCGCATCGCTATCGTCGGCATGGGCAAGCTCGGCAGTTTCGAGCTGACGGCGGGGTCCGACATAGACATTATCCTGCTTTATGACTACGACGACGCGGCCGGTGAATCGACCGGTGCGAAGCCGCTCGATGCCACCCGCTACTTCACGCGCATTACCCAGCGCCTGATCGCGGCGCTCTCGGCACCGACGGCCGAAGGCATCCTCTATGAGGTGGACATGCGCCTGCGTCCCTCCGGCAACAAGGGACCCGTCGCCACGCGCATCAACTCCTTCGAGAAATATCAGCGCGCGGAGGCCTGGACCTGGGAGCACATGGCGCTTTCCCGGGCGCGGCTGATCGGCGGCGATGAGGCGTTGGTAAACGACGCCGAACGCATCATCGGCGAGGTTCTCTCGGCAAAGAGAGACACTGCCAAGATCGCCAGGGATGTTCGCGAGATGCGCGGCCTGATCGATCAGGAAAAGCCGCCCGAAAATATCTGGGACCTGAAACTGATCCCCGGCGGTCTGATCGATATCGAATTCATCGCTCAATATTTGCGTTTGATTGCACCCGAGCGTGGCGTCGGCATCGACGCGAACGGGCTCAGCACGGCGGAAGCGTTGAAACTGCTGGGCGCCAGCCTAGTGGATCGCAATGACCTCGATGTCTGCCTGGAGGCCCTGCATCTATATACGGAATTGTCGCAACTCATCCGGCTCTGCATCGACGGCTCCTTCGATCCGCAAAATGCGCCTTCGGGGCTGATCGAGCTGGTCTGCCGCGCCGGCGACTGCCCGGATATCCGCACCTTGGAAGCGGAGCTGAAGCGGCTGTCGAAGGCGGTCCGAAAGATATTCCAGGCGACCGTTGGAAGCTGATCAGCGCTGATCCGGGATGCGGATCGCGATGACCGTGCCGATGCCTTCGCGCGAGCGGATGCGCATGCGGCCATGATGCAGCGCGGTCAGGGATCTGGAAATGGCGAGCCCGAGGCCGGAGCCTCCCTTGCTCTTCGCATATTGGCTCTGCACCTGTTCGAAGGGCTGGCCGATCTTGCTCAGGGCCGATTTCGGAATGCCGATGCCCGTGTCGGCGATGACAAGCACGACAGCATCTTCGACCCTGCGCGTGCGAACGGCGATACGGCCGCCGTCATTGGTGAATTTCACGGCGTTGGACAGCAGGTTGAGGACGATCTGCTTCATTGCCCGCCGGTCGGCATTCAGCTTGATCTCGGAGGAAATATTCTGCTCGACGAGAATGTTCTTCTGCGCGGCCGGGATGCGGGTGAAACGCAGGCATTCCTCGATGAGCGGCGCCAGATTGATCCGCTCGCAGGAGAGCTTCATATGCCCGGCTTCGATCTTGGACATGTCGAGAATGTCGTTGATGACATTCAGAAGATGCTTGCCGCTGTCGTGGATATCCTTGGCATATTCGTCGTAACGAGAGGAGCCGAGCGGACCGAACATCTGGTCCTGCAGGATTTCCGAGAAGCCCAGGATGGCGTTGAGCGGCGTGCGCAGCTCATGCGACATGTTGGCGAGGAATTCCGATTTGGCCCTGTTGGCCGCCTCGGCCCGCTCTTTTTCCGCAAGGTAGTTCGCGTTGGCGGTCGAAAGCTCGGCCTTCTGGCGCTCCAGGATCTGCCGCGAGGCGGAGAGATCGTTGATCGTCGCCATCAGCCGGCGTTCGGACTCGCGAAGGCGCTCCTGGTTGCGTTTCAGCTGCGTGATATCACTGCCGACGGAGACGAGGCCGCCGTCTCGGGTGCGGCGTTCGTTGATCTGCAGCCAGCGCTCGTCGGCCAGCTGCACCTCCGTCGTCTGTGAATGGCTGACACGGACGGGATCGACGATGCGCCGCTCGATGACCGGCCGAGCTGCCGCCGCATTGACGACGGCGCGCTCGGTGCCGGGCACGAGCACGTTGTCGGGCAGGCCGTAAGCCTGCTGGAAATGCGCATTGCACATGACGAGACGATCGTTCTTGTCCCACAGCACGAAGGCTTCGGAGGTGCATTCGATAGCATCGGCCAGCCGTTGGTCGGCTTCGGCATAACGCTGCGCCAGCCGGTGCTGTTCGGTCACGTCCATGGCGATGCCGATCATATGCACGCGGCCGGAATTGGTGCGGATCACCTGGGCGCGGGCGCGCATCCAGACATAATGCCCCTTGGCATGGCGGATGCGCAGGATCTGGTCCACCTGGCCGGCATTGCCGCGGGTGACGGAGCGGGCGAGCATGTGCAGGCTGTTGTCATCCGGATGCATCAGCCGTGCCGCATCCGTGAAGGCGAGCGGCTTGTCGGCGGCCGGCAACCCGAGCATGTCGTACATCGAGCGCGACCAGAAGAACTTGCGGCTGGTGAAATCGAAATCCCAGAGACCGCAGCGGCCGCGCGAAAGCGCCGTCTCTACCCGCAGGTTCGATTCGAGGAAGATTTCATCCGCGTCCCGGGCCCGCTTTACCTGGGTGTAATAGGCATAGAGAATGACGAGCAGGATGGAGGAGATACCGGCAAAGAGCGTGACGTTGAGCGTGAGCTCGTCGCGCCAGAGCTTGTCGATCTGATCCATCGATGCGGCCGACAGAATGAAATCGCCCTTGTCGCCGATCAGGGAAATCGCCGCATAATAGGGCTCGCCGCCGATCATGGTTTCGATCACGCCGGCATGGTCGCCGAAATTGCGGACGGCCGACACTTCGGGAAAGAAGTCGGAGATCAGCATGCCGATATAGCCCGAGCCGGCCGCCGATGAGCCGAACACCCGCCCGCTCGACTGTACCAGCAGCACGAAGGCCCCGGGATCCAATCGATCCTGCGGCAAATAGGAAGCCAATTTCCGCTCTGCGCCCCTGCGGTCGCCGGCCTGGAACAAGCTGGCATCGTTCGAAAAGGCGGCGGATGCGGCGGCGATGGAAAGCGAAGTCGTGCGGCGGGCAGACGCCGCCATCCGACCATGTTCCGTTATCATGCCGAAGAAATGCGAGGCGGCAACGACCATCAGGAAGGAAACGATGAGGACCGGAATGATGCGCTTGAGAATATGTTCCGTCTGCGGGAAATGACGCGAGATCGTCTCCACACGCACGCCGGTTCGATCGGTAACGCCGCTATGCCAGGATTTCAGACCGTCGAAATTAACACGCAGCCGTCCATCGGCCGCGGTTGTCCGCCGCACGTCCACCATCGCTTTAGCCTTGTCCCTCGTGTGATTCGCTGCGCCGCTCGCCCGAATCTGCCTTAATGAATCATTCGTGATTCGGCTTGTCCAGAGGGTGCGGTAAAACTTTCTTAACCATCTGCGATTTCAGCGTATTTTACACACGCAGCGGTAAGTTGCGCATATACGGGACTCGCTGAGGATGAAAAGGCCGACGCAAATCAGCCTTTGAGATCGGTATGAGGGGAGATCGCAATCACTCCTTCAGGATGCGGTCCACGATGTCGCGCACGTCGGTCGAAAGGTTGCCCGAGTGTTCGATCCGCATCAGCGCCGAGCGGGCGTGGTCGGCGCGCACCGGTTCCAGCAGGCGCCAGGAGCGCATCGACGTCAGGACGCGGGCGGCGAGCTGCGGGTTGCGCTGATCGATCTCGAGGATCTCGTCGGCCAGGAAATGGTATCCAGCGCCGTCGGCCCGGCCGAAGCCGGTCGGATTAGCGAAGACGAAGGTACCAAGGACAGCGCGTACGCGGTTCGGATTGGTGCGCTTGAACAGCGGCGTTTCCATGAGCAGCCGAATACGCTCCAGCGCGCCCGCGCCAGGGATTGCGGCCTGAATGGCGAACCACTTGTCGATGACGAGCGCATTGTCCGCGAAGCGGTCGCGGAAATGCGCAAGCGCGGCCGCCGTCTCAATCGTATCCGGGAAGCGCTGCGCCAGAATGGTCAGCGCGGCGCTGAGATCGGTCATGTTGTTTGCGGCATCATAGGCTGCCTTCGCTCTCGCCGGCGTTTCATCCGACTGGGAGAGATAGGCGAGCGCTGTATTGCGCAGGGCGCGGCGGCCGGCGCTTGCTGCATCAGGCGTGAAGGCGCCTGACGTCTGCATGCCGTCATAAAGCGCGGTGAAGACATCCTTTCCCGCCTCGGCCACCCGCTTGACGATCGTCTGGCGCGCGACATGAATGGCATCCGGATCGTTGTTGCCGCCAAGCTCGCGAGCGATATCGGCCTCGCTCGGAAGGGCGAGCGCCTGAGCACGGAATGCCGGCTCCAGGCTTTCGTCGGCCGCGGCTGCGAGCAGTGCGTCGGTGAAGGCTGGATCGCAGGTGATGTCGATGCCTTGACGCGCATCCCGCGCCGCCTGCAAAAGGTTGGGCAGGCCAAGGTCGCTCAGCGCCTGCCAGCGGGCGAAATGATCGGTCTCGTAACGCGCGATCAGCGAGAGATCGCGGGCGCTCTGGCTGAATTGCAGGTTGACCGGCGTCGAGAAGCTGCGATTGAGCGACAGAACCGGCCGCGACGGAATGCCGTGGAACGTCACCGTCTGCGTCTGCTTCGTCAGGTGCAGGACATCGTCGGTGAGCTCCGCTCCGGTGACGGATGCGGGCGTGATGACAGCGCCGTCTTCGGCCAGCAAGCCCATGCGCAGCGGGATATGCATCGGCTTCTTGGCGGTCTGGCCAGGCGTCGCCGGCACCATCTGTTCGAGCGACAAGGTGAACGTCTTGCCGTCGGCATCATAGGCGCCGGATGCGGTGACAAGAGGCGTGCCGGCCTGATGATACCAAAGCGAAAACTGCGTGAGATCGCGGCCGCTGACATCCTCGAAGCACTTGACGAAATCTTCGATAGTGACGGCCTGACCGTCATGCCGATCGAAATAGAGATCCATACCCGTCTTGAACAGATCGCGGCCGAGCAGGGTTGCGATCATGCGCGTGACTTCGCTGCCCTTCTCATAGACGGTCGTCGTATAGAAATTGTTGATTTCACGGTATTTTGTCGGGCGAACCGGATGGGCGAGCGGCCCGCTGTCCTCAGGAAACTGTTCCGATTTCAGGTGCCGGACCTCGGCGATGCGCTTGACGGGACGCGAGCGCTGGTCGGCGGAAAATTCGTGATCGCGATAGACAGTCAGGCCTTCCTTGAGGCAGAGCTGGAACCAGTCGCGGCAGGTGATGCGATTGCCTGTCCAGTTGTGGAAATATTCGTGGGCGATGATGGCTTCGATGTTGGCATAATCGGCATCGGTCGCCGTTTCGGGATCGGCGAGCACGTATTTGTCGTTGAAGACGTTAAGGCCCTTGTTCTCCATCGCCCCCATGTTGAAGTCCGACACCGCGACGATCATGAAGATGTCGAGATCGTATTCGCGGCCGAATCGCTCCTCATCCCACTTCATCGAGCGTTTCAGCGCATCCATGGCGTAGGCGGCACGCGGCTCCTTGCCATGTTCGACATAGATCTTCAGCGCCACTTCGCGGCCGGACATGGTCGCGAACGTATCCTCGACGACGCCGAGGTCGCCGGCGACGAGCGCGAAGAGATAGCTCGGCTTCGGGTGCGGATCGAACCAGGCGGCGAAATGCTTGCCTTCGCCATAGCCGGCGCCACCGAGGAAATTGCCGTTCGACAGCAAGAGCGGATTGGCTTGCCTGTCGGCGATGATGTTGACCGTAAAGGGCGCGAGAACGTCAGGCCGATCCGGGAAATAGGTGATGCGGCGGAAACCTTCGGCCTCGCACTGCGTGCAATAGATGCCGCCGGTGCGATAGAGGCCCATCAATTGCGTGTTGGCTTCCGGATTGATCACGGTCGTGATCGTCAGCTCGAAAGGCGTGCTCTCAGGCAGATCGCGAACGCTCAGGCTTTCCGGCGTGGCGTCATATTGTTCGGCGGGAAGTTCGTTCTGGTCGAGCAGCAGCCCGGACAGCACCAGCTCGTCGCCGTCGAGCACCAGGGGCGCCTTGGGATCGGTGCCTTCGCGACGATGGAAGATCAGCCGCGCTTCGACCTTCGTTTCGGTTGGATGTAGATCGAAGGTAAGGTCCACGCGTTCCAGAACGAAGTCGGTGGGGCGGTAGTCTGCCAGATTGACGATCTGGCCGGTGTCTGTTCGCATGGTCTATCCTGATCAGGCTAAGCTATGGCGGGTGCAGTCCGAAGCCTCCCTCGGACTGAGGTGTCGCATCATTACATCGAAATCTGAACCAAAGTTAAAGTCATGTCACGACATCGATATGTTTTGTTATGGCACAGTAAGTATTTACCCGACAGACTGTCTTCGTTTCAGGTTGAATGCAATTCCTGAATGGATATCGGATCGATCAGACGCCAATTTTCGCCCGCATTTGCAGACTGACATTACAATTGCTACCATCGCGCTCGGATGGATCATCATGGCTCCACTACCAGCGAATGCAGACTGTTCGCGCGAGGAAACGATAATTTAAAGTAAATTATTTGTTTAACCTCTTGCGATATAAGAGCAGTTGCATAACTATAGCATGCTATTAAATTTCGGAATTATGATCGATTCCGGTGAATTCGTTCACAAAAATGAAACATCCTCTTTTTGTCGCTGATTGAAATGGGCACCCCAAGGAGGCCCGATTGAGTTTTTCCATCGAGCAACTTGCTCGTCATCCCAAATTCGTCGCGTCATTGCGCTTTCTTGCCGAGGCGTTGCGGAACCGTTACGACAATGGTCCGAGGATCGCGCGCATGCTCGCCTCGCATCAGCGTTGGCTTCTGACGCAGACGGCCTATGCGCTTCATCTCGAGTACGACCCCGTCGTTCCCGGGTCGGGGCTGACTGTCGTCGCGCTTCGCGATCTTATCACGCGTTATCGTATCGCCAGCCGCAATACGGTCTTGAGCTTCATCAAAGAGCTACTGACCTATCGTTTCCTCGAACTGGCTTCCGGCCCCGCCCGCCGTCCGCGCCGTTATGTGCCGACCGAGATGAGCTTCACCGGGATGTTCGGTTGGTATCTCGCCAATCTGACCGCACTTGATCTGCTTGATGATGGCGAGCGGGCTGCGGCGCTTGCCGCCTCGCCGACGCTGTTGGATCTCGCCCAGCCGCGCATGGCGCGCAATTGCGTGGAAATGGATATCTGGCGTGAGCCGCCCGAATGCATTGGCTTGTTTCTTTGGACGGAAGCCGGCGGCCTTGTCGTCGATCATATCATGTCGAAACTGGATCTCACCGGGGAGCTAGGAGACAGGATCGACATCGGTCGCGTTGACGCGCGGGCGCTGGCGGCGCACTTCATGATATCGCGAACCCATCTGCAGCGCCTCCTGCGCAAGTCCGCCGAGCGCGGGGACATCGGCTGGCATGACGAAGTCAAGAAGACGCACATGTGGGTGTCGCGCAATTTTCTGGATCAATATTGCGGATGGCAGGCTGTGAAGCTGGCTGCGATCGACGAGGCTTTTGCTTGGGCGCGATCCGTCGCGGGACGCCCCGGTCAGAGCTGAAGCATGTCGCGCGAAAGTGTGCAGCGGTTTTGCGATAACGACATGCGGAAAATCAAGAGCCTAAAGCGCGCGGAGCGTATCTGAAAGATCGCCGCGCTTTAGGTGTAGCTATTGAGGAGGAAAGGCCGGGTCGCCGGCTTGGCCATCAAGCAGCGGCTGACGGGCGGCGCGAATCCACCTTTGAAAACTCAAAGGGGAATGCTTGCCGACGCCCGGATGGCGCCTGTCTCGCGGCATTCGCCCTTGCGGAAGTTGCGCGCACGTTCAAATTCCTCGGCAGCTCGCACTGCGGAGCCGATATGGCCAACCGAATCGAACAAGGCGATGAGCGAACGCAAACCCGAAGACATGATGTAATTCCTGATAATCAAACGCTACGCTGCGGCGCCATCGGCGCCTATGTTCAGCAGGTACGGAAATCCGCGAAGATTGCCGTCGGCCGGCTGACGCGAGCCGAAACGCCGGTACCCCGCGCAGTCATCTGCTCATTGGCAGCGATGCCGAGGTTGCGATGTCCATTTATCGCGCGCACGGGCTCGATGGCGCGGCGCAGGGTATCAAACCCGCAGTGAATAGGGCGAAAACGTGCAGTCATGGCCTTGGTTCCTTTCGATTCCTCCCAAGACACCAATCTATATTGCAGCGCAACATTGATTTTGCAATGCACAACGCGAGAAGACTGCCATGCCGAAAACGCATGACTTATGTCATTTTTTGTTAATCGTGGTGGAAATCAGCCTAATATTTCGGCGTTGATATAATTTTTGAAGGCCAGCAGGTCGTTCCAGGCCAGACGCTTGTTGATCGGCGCGGTCAGCAGTTCCTGCGGATGAAGACTGGCGATCGCCGGCACGGTCCGGCCGAGAATGCTTAATTCGCGCCACTGTCCGCGCAGTCCATGAATGGTTTCGCCCCCACCGAAGAAGTATCGGGCGGTAAAATTGCCGAGCAGCAACAAGGCTTTCGGCTCAGCGAGCGCAATCTGCCGTTCTATGAACGGACGGCATATCTCGATTTCGGGCGCGGATGGCGCGCGGTTGCCGGGCGGCCGCCACGGAATGACGTTGGCGAGCAGGATCCCATCGCGTTGCAGGCCGATGGCGGCCAGCATCTTGTCCAACAAGAGGCCGGCGCGGCCGGAAAACGGTGCGCCTTCTCTGTCATCGTCGGCGCTCGGCATCGGACCGATCACCATGATTCGGCCCTCCGCCGTACCGCTTGCGAAGATCGTCGAGCGGGCGCTGTTCTTGAGATTGCAGCCGTTGAAAGCTTCGATCGCGGTTTTCAATTCGCTGAGCGACCGTGCGCTTTCGGCGGCGAATCGGGCCTGCTCCACGGCCTGCTCGTCTGGAATTGCCGGCGCGCCGCGCGCTGGCGCAGTCGGTGAAATCGCCACCGCCGCCGGCTTTGCAGCCTGCCGACGATCAGGCTGCGCCTTCGCCACGGGTGGCGGCGCGTCGGCTCGTTGCTGAGGCGCTCTTGCCCCTTGCCGCGCGGCGCGCATGGCCTCGAACTCGGCAAACCGATCCACCGGCTGTTCCTCCAGCAGCCAATCGACGCCGGCATCCGCATGAAAATGCAGAAGCGCGGCAAGCTCGGCGGGGGTGAGGTCGCTGGCGGAAATCATCGCTGAACTTTAGCTAAAGCCGCGCAGGAACGAAAGAGCGGGACGGGTGCTATGTCAGGCCGTCCACTGGGCGATATCGTCCCGCTCGCCGATCAGGGCAAGGCCGTGGGCGATCGACAGCAGTTCGCCGCCTGTCTCGATGCGCTCCTGGCCGAAACGCTCCGTAAAGATGCGCCGCACCGCCGGCACGAAAGACGTGCCGCCGGTAAGAAATACCTTGTCGACGGCGTCGGGCAATGTGTTCGTGGTCGTCAGCACGTCGTCCAGCGCGCCCTCGATGCGGGCAAGGTCGTCGGCAATCCAGCTCTCGAAATCAGCCCGGCGAACATGCTTGCGGCCGGCCTTGCCGAGCGGCGGAAAGTTGAATTCCGTTTCTTCCTCGCTCGAAAGAGCCATCTTCGTGGCCGATACGGCCTGATAGAGCGGATAGCCTTCGTCATGTTCGACGAGTTCGATGAAGGTCTCAAGCTTCTCCGGCTCAAGGCTGCTGCGCACGAGCGTCTTCAGGTCGGCATATTCGCGCGAGGTCTTGAAGATCGAAAGCTGGTTCCAGCGCCCGAAATTGGCGTAGTAGGAGGTGGGCACTTCCAGCAGCTTGTCGAAGCTCTTGAAGTAGCTGCCCTTGCCGATCGCCGGCGAGACGATGTTGTCGATCATCCTGAAATCAAAATGATCGCCGGCGATGCCGACGCCCGAGTGGCCGATGGGCGTGGCCGTTAGCTTTCCGGCCTGCGTTTCAAAGCGGATGAGCGAATAGTCGGTCGTGCCGCCGCCGAAATCCGCCACCAGCACGGTCGCATCCTTCTTCAGATGCTGGGCGAAGTAGAAGGCGGCTGCCACTGGTTCGTAGACATAATGGACTTCCGGAAAGCCGAAGCGCGTCAGTGCCGCATTATAACGCTGCGTGGCAAGAGCGGCGTCCGGATTGGCGCCGGCGAAATGCACAGGGCGGCCGGTAACGATGCGGGAAATGTCGCCCGGCCAATTGTCTCCGGCATAGGCGCGCAGGCGCCGCACGAAAATCTCCATCAGGTCTTCGAAGCTGTGCCGCTTGGCGTAGATCAGCGTGCCCTGGAAGAGCGCGCTCGCCGCAAAGGTCTTGATCGACTGCAGGAAGCGACAGTCGCCGGGATTGTCGATGAATTGCCGGATAGCCGCATGCCCGGCCTCGACCTTCAATGCTGCCGCGCCAAGCCCCGGATCCTTCATGAAGGAGAGCGCCGTGCGCATGCTGTCTGCCGTGCCTGCCGCGCTATGGAAGGCGACCGATTGCGTCGCGGCTCCATCGGCCTTTGCCAGAACCGTGTTCGTCGTGCCGAAGTCGAAACCAAGCGCCCGAGCCATGCCCGCACTCCTTTCCGTCGAAATTGTCTGGATTGGGGCCAAGCCCCGTGTGAGACGCAAGACGCGCCCTTGTCGCAAAGAGGGCGCGTCATGCCATGGCTGGACGTCAAGTTCAAGACGAGAGGGCGCTTTTATTTTCGCTGGTCGCAGTATCCATCGCGAGCGTTTCAGGGGCGAAGCGCTTCCGGTTCCTTGCAAAAGAAACGGGCGCTTTCGGCGCCCGTTGCTGTCACTCGGCGGCGATAGCCGCTGGCGGCTCCTTGCGGTGCGGATCCTTGTCCTTGCGCTTGCCCAGGCGGCCGAGGAAGTCGTTCAGGCGGTTCATCTCCAGGAAGATGACCGGCGTGATGAACAGCGTCAGGATCTGCGAGACCACCAGGCCGCCGACAACAGCGATGCCGAGCGGCTGACGCAGCTCGGAGCTTGCGCCGCCGCCGACCGCGATCGGCAGGGCGCCGAGCAGGGCGCAGAAGGTGGTCATCATGATCGGGCGGAAACGGCGAACGCAGGCTTCGTGGATCGCTTCCGCCGGCGACATGCCGGCACTCGATCGCAGCGTTTCAAGCGCCACGTCGATCATCATGATCGCGTTCTTCTTGACGATGCCGATCAGCATCAGGAGGCCGATCAGCGCGATGATCGACAGGTCGAAACCGAAGACCTTCAGCGCAAGCAGCGCACCGAGAGCGGCAGCCGGTAGACCGGAGAGAATGGTCAGCGGATGGATGAAGCTCTCGTAGAGAACGCCGAGGACCACGTAGATCGTGAGGACGGCGGCCAGGATCAGATACGGCGTGCTGCCCTGCGACTGCTGGAAGATCTGGGCAGTGCCGCCATAGGATGTAAAGACATCCGCCGGCACGTTCAGATCCTTCTTGATCTGCTCGATCTGTGCCGTGGCGTCGCCGAGCGCTTCGCCGGCCGGCAGGTTGAAGGATACGGTGGTCGAGACGAGCTGGCCAGTCTGGTTGATGGTGACGGGGCCTGTCGTGCGCTCGACATGGGCGAAGTTCGACAGCGGAACGAGCGCGCCGCTCGCAGACGCGATCTGGATTTCCTGAAGCTTCTGGTCGTCCCAGGGCTTGCTCGTGTCGAACTCGACGATGACGTCATAGCTGTCGCCGGTCGACTGGATCTGCGCGGCGACGTAACCGCCGAAGCCTTCTTGCAGCGACGTGCGCAACTGGTTGTTGTTGATCCCGTATTGTGCTGCCTTTTCGGTATCGACGACGATGTTGGCCTGCAGGGCGTTGTTCTGCTCATCCGAGGCAATATCCGTGAAGCGCGGATCGCGGCGCATCGCGTCGAGCATCTTGTTGGCCCAGAGATTAGTCTGCTCGGCGCTCAGCGCCTGGATGACGAGCTGATACTGGCTGGCCGTCTGGCGGCCGCCGAAGCGCAGGCTCTGCTGCGGGGTGATGTAGGCTTTCAGGCCGGCGATCTTACTGATGCTGGCGCGCAGCTCCCGCAGGGTTTTGTCCAGCGGCTCGCGCTGGTCTCTCGCCTTCAGCTCGACATACATGGTGCCGTTGTTCAGCGGCTGGCGCGCATTGCCGCCGACGATGGACATGACGTGGGCAACGGCCGGGTTTTGTTTCACGAGCGCGGCGGCCTGGTTCTGCAGGTCCTGCATTGCCGGATAGGAAATATCCTGCCGGGCCTGCGTGGAGACCGTCAGGCGGCCGATATCTTCCGTCGGAAAGAAGCTCGCGGGCAGGACCATGAAGAGGTATACCGAAAGCGCCACCGAGCCGAGGAAGCTCAGGAGCACCGTGCCGCGATGGCGCAGACACCAGGCAACGCCTCGGTCGTAGCCGCGCTGGGTCCAGTCGAAGCCCATGTTGAAGAGCCGCACCGGATAGGGCGGCTCGCCATGGCCCGCCGACAGACGGGAGCTGAGCATGGGCGTGACGGTGAGCGAAACGATGGCCGAAGACACGATGGCGATGGCGACGACCATGCCGAATTCGTTGAAGATGCGGCCGACGACGCCGCCCATCAAGAGGATCGGGATGAACACCGCGATCAGCGAGATCGACATCGAGATGATGGTGTAGCTGACTTCAGCCGACCCCTTCAGCGCCGCCTCGAGCACCGGCATGCCCTCTTCGACATGGCGCAATATGTTCTCGAGCATGACGATGGCGTCGTCCACCACGAGGCCGACCGCAAGCGTCAGGCCTAGCAGCGAGATATTGTCGATACTGTATCCTAGCACATACATCATGCCGAATGTCGCAATCAGCGACAGAGGCACGGCAAGGCCTGGGATGATCGTCGCCGTGACGTGACCGGTGAAGAGATAGATCACCAGCACGACAAGGCCGATCGTCAGCAGCAGCGTGAATTTGACGTCGGAAATCGCATCGCGGATCGGCTGCGCCGCATCGTTCATGACGGTCGTCTTCACCGATGCCGGTATTTCCGCATGCAATTGCGGCAGCTTGGCGTTGATGGCATCGACCACGTCGACCGTATTGGCATCCGGCTGGCGCTGGATGGCGAGAATGATCGCGCGCTTGCCGTCATACCAGGAGCCGGTATTGGTGTTCTCCACGCTGTCCTGCACGTCGGCGACATCGCCGAGATGGATCGGCGCGCCTTTTGGATTCGCGATGACAAGCGAACGGAATTCCTCGGCATTGGTGCGCTGGGTATCGGAATTGATGGTCATGCTCTGCGAATTGTTCCGCAGAGTACCGACCGGGACCTGGCTATTGGCGTTAACGAGCGCACTATTGACGGTGTCGATGCCTATGCTGCGGTTCTGCAGCTTGGCGGGATCGACTTCGACGCGTACGGCATAAGTCTGGGCGCCGAAAACAGTCACTTCCGCCACGCCGGGAAGTGTCGAAAGTGACGGCGAGATGATGTCTTCGGCGATCTCGTCGAGCTTGCTGCGCGGCATCGTATCGCTCTGCACGGCCAGCAGCATGATCGGTGCGTCCGCGGGGTTGGTCTTGCGGTAGCTCGGTGGCGTCGTCAGGTTATCAGGCAGTTGTCGGGTCGCGTGCGAGATTGCCGCCTGAACGTCGGCGGCGGCGGCATCGATATCGCGGCTGAGGTCGAATTGCAGCACGATACTGGTGTTGCCGAGCGAGTTGGTCGACGAAATCTCGCTGATGCCGGGGATCGTCTCGAACTGCTTGATCAGCGGCGTCGAAACCGACGTCGCCATGGTCTGCGGCGAGGCGCCATTCAACTGTGCGGTGACGTTGATGGTCGGGAAGTCGACTTGCGGCAGTGCGGCCACGGGAACAAGCTGGTATCCCGCCAGGCCAGCCATGATCACACCTAGGGCCAGAAGCGTCGTCGCGACCGGCCGTCGGATACAGAAGGCGGGAATCATTGCTGTGCTCCGACGGAAATCGTTTCGGTTTTCTGACCCGACTGATCGTCAGCCGAGGCGACTTTCCGCGGCGTGCCATCGCTGAACTGCTCGACTACGCTCTGGCCGTCATTCAGCTGCACCTGTCCTTCCGTGACGACATGGTCGCCTTCCGAGAGGCCCTTGGCGACTGCTGTAAATGCGCCGTTCTGCCTAGCAACCGTGACCGGCGTCAGATGCACCTTGTCATCCTTGACGACATAGGCAAAAAAGCCATCCGGACCGGGGCTGATCGAAACAGTGGGCGCGACGATGACCGGCTGGTTGTCGTTGAAGTGCATGACGATGTTGACCGACTGGCCGGGCCAGATGGCGCCGTTCGCGTTGTCGAACTTCGCCTTGGCGAGAATGGTGCCGGAAGCCGCATCGACCTGGTTGTCGTAGAAGCTCATGGCGCCCTGGCGCGTCTTGCCTTCGGCGGACCGCGGCACGGTGCTGACCGGCACGGTGCCGCCCTTCATGGCCTCTTCGAGTTCGCGAAGATGGCTTTCCTGCAAATGGAACTTGACGTAGATCGGGTCATATTGCGCGATCGAAACAATCGCGGTCCCGGCGCTGACATAGGCGCCGACGCTGAGCTGCACATCGCCGAGGCGGCCGTCATACGGCGCCCGGATTTCGGTATGCTCCAGAAGCACCTGGTCAGATGCGAGCTGCGCCTTGTCGCCGTTGACTGTCGCAACGGCCGTATCGCGTGCCGCGACCGCCTGATCGACCGTCTGCTGCGTGCCGGCATTGTTGAGCAGGTTCTTGGCGCGGGTAAGCGCTGCTTCCGCCTCGACGAGGGTTGCCTGATCCTTGGCGAGGTTTGCCTTATCCTTATCGACCAAGGCTTGCGCTGTGCGCGGGTCGAGCTTGGCAATCAGGTCGCCCGCCTTGACCATGGCGCCATCCTGCGCCTCGATCTCTGTGATCAGGCCTGCTTCCTGTGCGGCTATGGTGGTGGTGTCCTGCGCATCGGCCCAGCCGGTGGCCGTCACATCGTTCGCCAACGACCTTTTCGTTACGGCAACGGACTTGACGGCGACGGCTTCGCGCTTGTGACCGCCCGCTTGCGTCGTCTTGCTGGCGTCTTTGGTCTCTGCGGATGCTTGGTCGACAAATGCGGAAAGAAAAGGAATACGGTCGCGATAGCCCCAGGCAACAAGGGCGGCGACGACAAGAAGGCCGAGGGGAAGCCAGAATTTTTTCATATTAAAGAACCGGTCGAGGCGAGTTGCGGGAAGCGCGATGACGTTGAAGTGTATTTATTGCGTCGCACAACAAAGACGAGCTTCGCCGCAATTCATCACATCGCTGTTACCGCTAACGTTCGGTAATTCTGTCCCTATAACGTGAATTCGTGAACGTTGATCCAGCCCAATTTACCACAGTTCGGCAGGACGAAAAATTAAAGCTTGGAAAGCTTTGGGATTGCTTTCGTTTGTGCAGTGCAACAAATAGTCAAATGACTACTTTTTGATTGCCGTCATGTAATAATCGGACGGCTCGACGGCTGGATGCGGTATTTACAGTGGAGAGGTGGTCGCAAACCTCATAGCAGGTTGCCGTCATCGCTCACGTAATTGTGTTGTCGGGGCCTGCTTAAAAAGCCCCTTCTTTTGTTCGCGGTTGGCGACCTTAAAGTGACTTTGCAGCCCCGCCGTCGCAACGGACCAATGTTCCCGTGACGTAGCTTGCCGGTTCGCTGCAGAGGAAGGCGGCCGTTGCAGCGAATTCTTCGACACGGCCATAGCGGCCGACGGGAATGCGCTGCTGACGCTCGGCGCTGACGTCTTCCAGGCTCCGGCCTCCACGCTTGGCAGCAGCCGTGTCAAGCTCGGCCAATCGGTCGGTGGCGATGCTGCCCGGCAGAAGCATGTTCACCGTGATGCCATGCGCCGCCACTTCGCTCGCCAGCGTCTTGCTCCATCCGGCAAGGGCCGGGCGCAGCGTGTTGGAGAGCGCAAGGTTGGGAATGGGCTCGATGACGCCGGAGGAGGCGACCGTGAGGATGCGCCCCCAGCCTTGTGCCTTCATGCCTGGCAGCAGCGCGTTGGTCAGCGTGATGATCCGCGACACCATGGAGATGAAATAGGTCTCCAGCCGGTCGGCGGTCATATCCTCCGTCGTTCCAGGCGTCGGGCCGCCGCTGTTGTTGATGAGAATGTCGATGCCGCCGAGCTTCTCGGTTGCAGCCTTGGTGACGACATCAACGAAGTTCTCGTCGTTGAGGTCGGCCCAAATCCAATCCGCGCGACCCTTGCCTTCGGCATTGATGGCCCTGCAATTGCCGTCAAGCCTTTCGCCGCTGCGGCCGCAGAGCAGGACGTTCACGCCCTCGCGGGCCAGCGCTACCGCGATCCCATGGCCGAGCCCCTTGGATGAGGCAAGCACCAGCGCGCGCTTTCCGCCGATACGAAGATCCATCTTGATCACCCTTCATGCTATACGGAATTCCCGATCGGCTCTTATAGAGCGCCATCGGGCGATTATGGAAGTCACGCTCCGGAGATGGCGACAAATACCATTAGAATATTGACGTTGACGTAAGGGTAATTTAACTTGTTTCGCGCGGTGGACGAATTGGAGGATTGCCTGTCGCTTCCCGGCTCGACAATCCTCTCCCGTTTTGACAAGAGATAATCGAAACGGGGAAGACGCCCAAAGGGGACAAGGTTGCGATCCGATATCATCGGACGCCGCCAAGCGGAGAAGATGAATGACTGACGCGAGCGAGCTGCCGGAACGCGAGAGCATGGAATTCGACGTTGTGATTGTCGGCGCGGGGCCTGCGGGCCTGTCGGCTGCAATCCGGCTGAAGCAGATCAACCCGGATCTGACCGTCGTCGTGCTCGAGAAGGGGGCCGAAGTCGGCGCGCATATCCTGTCGGGCGCCGTCGTTGACCCGATCGGTATCGACCGGCTGCTGCCGGATTGGCGCGAAGAGGAGGGGCATCCCTTCAAGACCGAGGTGACGGACGATCACTTCCTGTTCCTAGGCCCCGCCGGATCCGTCCGCCTGCCGAATTTCATGATGCCGCCGCTGATGAGCAATCACGGCAATTACATCGTCTCGCTCGGCAATGTCTGTCGTTGGCTGGCCGAGAAGGCCGAGGCGCTGGGCGTCGAGATCTATCCCGGCTTTGCCGCGACCGAAGTGCTCTATAATGACGAGGGCGCCGTCATCGGCGTCGCCACCGGCGACATGGGCATCGAGAAGAATGGCGAGCCCGGCCCGAACTATACGCGCGGCATGGCATTGCTTGGCAAATATGTGCTGATCGGCGAGGGCGTGCGCGGCTCGCTCGCCAAGCAGCTCATTGCCAAGTTCGATCTGTCGCGGAACAGCGATGTGCCGAAGTTCGGCATCGGCGTCAAGGAACTCTGGGAGGTCAAGCCGGAGAACCACAAAAAGGGTCTCGTGCAGCACTCCTTCGGCTGGCCGCTCGGCATGAAAACCGGCGGCGGCTCGTTCCTCTATCATCTGGAGGACAATCTGGTTGCCGTCGGCTTCGTCGTGCACCTGAACTACAAGAACCCCTATCTCTATCCCTTCGAGGAATTCCAACGCTTCAAGACGCATCCGGCGATCCGCGGCACCTTCGAGGGCGGCAAGCGCATCTCCTATGGCGCCCGCGCCATCACCGAGGGCGGTTACCAATCGGTGCCGAAGCTGACCTTCCCAGGCGGCGCCCTGATCGGCTGTTCGGCCGGCTTCGTCAACGTTCCCCGCATCAAGGGCAGCCACAATGCGGTGCTGTCGGGCATGCTGGCGGCCGACAGGATCGCCGAGGCGATCGCGGCCGGTCGCGGCAATGACGAGGTGATCGAGATCGAGAACGAATGGCGTGCTTCCGACATCGGCAAGGATCTGAAGCGGGTCAGGAACGTCAAGCCGCTATGGTCGAAATTCGGCACGGCGATCGGCGTGACGCTCGGCGGTCTCGACATGTGGACGAACCAGCTCCTCGGCTTCTCCTTCTTCGGCACGCTGAAGCATGGCAAGACGGATGCGCAGAGCCTGGAGCCGGCCTCCAAGCACACGAAGATCGACTATCCGAAGCCGGATGGCGTGCTGACCTTCGACCGTCTTTCCTCGGTGTTCCTGTCGAACACCAATCACGAGGAAGACCAGCCGGTGCATCTGCAGGTCAGGGACATGGCGCTGCAGGTATCGTCGGAACACGACGTCTATGCCGGTCCGTCGACGCGTTACTGTCCGGCGGGCGTTTATGAATGGGTGGAGAAAGACGGCAAGGAAACCTTTGTCATCAACGCCCAGAACTGCGTCCACTGCAAGACCTGCGACATCAAGGATCCGAACCAGAACATCAACTGGGTCCCGCCACAGGGCGGCGAGGGGCCGGTCTATCCGAATATGTGAGATGCGATGACCGAGATCGGGCAAGACACCTGGCTGATCCGCCCAGCCAGGGCCGGCGAGCTGCATTTGCTTGCTGATATCGAGATCGATGCCTTTTGGGCTCTGCATGAGGCCGGCGCTGTCGCCTGCGAGCCGACAACCCTGCCTCTCGACACCCTGCGACAATCCCTGGCGGAAGACTTGCTGTTCGTTGCCGTCGACGGCGATAACAAGCCGTTTGGTTTCCTGGCCGGCCTACGGAAGGACGGTTCCATATATATAGCCGAAATCGATGTCATCAGGCGCTGGCAGAAGCGAGGCGTCGGACGCCGGCTGATGGAAACAGCCATTGCCGCGGCGAGAGCGCAAGGAGCCTCAGGCGTCACTCTGACGACGGACCGGCAGGTGGCCTTCAATGCGCCGTTCTACGCTTCTGTGGGATTTCGCATCCTGGAGGGCGAGGATAGGCCAGCCGTTCTCACGCAGATTCTGGAAAATGAGGTTGCCTACGGCGCCGATCCGCTCAGACGCGTGGCTATGGCGGTTCGATTTTGATCTTTGTTCCCTGAATTGCGTTGGAACAAACAGAAAGAGCGATTCAGTATTTCGCTGAACCGCTCCGTATTTCCGCAAGGTGCGAATTAGTGCTGAACGGACTTCCGGGCGAGCAGGCCAGTGGAGAGTGCGACGCCCGCGCCGGTTACGATCGCCGCCGCAATCCCTGCTGTTCCGATTTCCTCACCAAGCAGGAAGCCGCCGCCGATCGTGGCGAGGACTGGCGTGATGGCGGTGAAGGCTGCGGCCTGCGTGCCGCCGAGAGCCTGCACGGCAAGGCCATAGGCGAGGGTGGCGGCAAGGCCGGACAGCAGGCCCTGGCTGACGATCTGCAGGCCGATTTCCGGCAGCGGCACCGACGTCAGCGAGCTGCCGAAGATGGCGGCCAATCCGACATGGATCAGGAACGACCAGACGGCGATGATGGCGCTTGATTGCACGGCGTTCAGCCCGGAGCGGCGGAAGGCATGGGTGTAGCTTGCCCAGAGCACGGCGGAAAGCGGCAGCAGCGTGAAGCCCTCGCAGGAGATCTGCACGCCATAGAGGCTGCGGGCAAGCAGGATCACGACGCCGGCGACGATGCCGCCAAGGCCGAGCCAGCGGGTGACATCGAGCCGTTCACGAAAGATCAGCACGCCGATCAGAGCGGTTGCCAGCGGCATGGAGCCGCCGAGCAGGATGCCGGCCGAGGAGGCGGGCGTGAATTGAATGGCAAGGGTGGTCAGCTGGAAGAAGAGGGCGCCGGAGCCGCAAACCATCAGCACCAGCAGTTTCAACGGTACGCCCTTCGGCAGCAGGCCGGTCCGCCACCAGACGGGGGCCAGCACCAGCGCCGGCACGCCATAGCGCAGCAGGCCAAGGTCGATCGTGCTCATCTGGGTTTCGGCCGTATGGCGCGTGGCCAGAATCCAGTTCGCCCAGATCAATACGGTGACGACGGCGCCCGCATAGCCGATCGCGGTTGGGGTTGCCTTGCGGGTGGAGAGAGACAAAGCGGTCATCGACATATCCTTCCAACGATCCGATTAACTTTCGAATGAGGAAAAGATAGCGCCGAAAGCCGAGGCATGTCCTTGCTAGTTATGGCTCAGAAATCATGCTATCAGCAATAATATGCCAATATTGGCAATTGGGTTTATTGGATATGCTAAAACTGGATAAATTCGATATTGCGATCCTCAACTGCCTGCAGGAGGATGCGCGCGCCACCAATGTCGAGATTGCCGAGCGGGTGAATCTTTCGCCATCACCCTGCCTGCGGCGTATCCGCAATCTGGAAAAATCAGGGCTTCTGCGCGGCTACCGCGCCGATATCGACCGCAAGGAAGCCGGTCTCGGCCTGACGGTCTTCGTGGAACTCAAGGTCGGTCATCACTCGAAGGAGAATTCGGAAGCGCAGCAGGCGGCACTGCTTGCCATTCCGGAAATCGTCGCCTGCCATCTGATTTCAGGCACGGCCGATTTCCTGGCGGAGGTCGTGGTGGCGGATCTTGCCGCTTACGAAAAGGTGATGTCGGAAAAACTTCTGGTCCTTCCGGGCGTGGTCGATCTGCGCTCGAACTTCGCGATCCGGACCCTCAAGACCAATGGCGTGCTGAAACTGCCGGTGCCGGAGTGAAAATGAAAAGGGGCCGTCGCCGGCCCCTTTGTCGTGGGAGTTTCGTCATCCTCAGAGCATCGTGCCGCTGAGGATCATTAGAGCGACCGAGAAGTAGATCACCAGGCCGGTAACATCGACCAATGTGGCGACAAAGGGCGCCGATGCACTGGCCGGGTCGAGCCGCAGCTTCTGCAGGATGAACGGCAGCATCGAGCCGGCGAGCGAACCGAAGGTGACGATGCCGATCAGGGCCGCAAAGACGGTAAGGGCGACCAGCTGCCAGTGCGGGCCATAGTCGAAGAGACCGATGTTCTGCCAGAGCACGATGCGGGCAAAGCCGACGAGGCCGAGGATCGCGCCGAGCACGATGCCCGTCGGCAGTTCGCGGAACGCCACGCGCCACCAATCGGAAAGCTTGAGTTCGCCGAGCGCCAGCGCCCGGATGATTAGCGATGTCGCCTGCGAGCCGGAATTGCCGCCCGAGCTCATGATCAGCGGGATGAACAGGGTCAGCACGACGGCCTTTTCCAGCTCGCCCTCGAAGTGCTGCATGGCGCTTGCCGTCAGCATTTCCCCGAGGAAGAGGGCTGCGAGCCAGCCGGCACGCTTACGGATCATGCCGGCAAAGCTGATCTTCATATAGGGCTGGCCGAGCGCTTCCATGCCGCCGAACTTCTGCGCGTCCTCGGTCGTATCGGCGATCATCGTGTCGATGACGTCATCGACCGTGACGATGCCGAGCATCATGCCTTTATCATCCACGACCGGAAGCGCCAGCAGATCGTGCCGCCGGATCAGGCGGGCGACATCCTCCTGCTTCATCAGCGGCGGCGCCGTGACCGGTGTGCCCTTTTGCGCAACCGTCAGGATACAGGCATCGGGCTCGCCGGTGATGAGACGACGCAGCGTCACGACGTGCAGCAGCACATGCGTCTCGTCGTCGAGCACATAGATGGCGTAGACGGTTTCGCGCGAGCGCTCGACCTGGCGAACGTGATCGAGTGTCTGCGCAACGGTCCAGCTGGCGAGAACGCTGACGAATTCCGTCGTCATGATGCCGCCGGCCGTGCGTGGCGGATAGCCCATCAGGCCCTGGATTGCCAGCCGGGCATGCTCGTCGAACGTGGCGAAAAGCCGTCCGCGCGTCTCGACATCCATTTCGAGCAGCACGTCGGCGACGCGGTCGTTGGACATGCCATGCAGCAGCCGTGCGGCATCCGCATTGCCCATGACTTCGAGGATCGCGGGTGCGTTGCGCAGTTCAGGCCGGTCGAGAATGCGCACGGCGCGCTCTTCCGGCATTTTGGCGAGGATGCGCGCAGCCTCTGCCACATCGAGCACGTTCAAGGACTCGACGCGTTCCGCGATGCTTACGGCACGGTTGTTATTGATGAAGGCACGAGCGGCATTGCCGGCCCGTGCGGGAAAGCTGTTGATGTTCATTATAGCTCGCCTTTCCGGTCGATCCGCCGTCGTAGCGGATCGTGGCGAGCCGACAGGAGTCGGTTAGTGCACGAATGCTACTGACGGCAAAGGCAATCGACTACTACTGTCGCTAGGCATCGAAAGATGACTCCGGTTGATCGGTATGGAAAACGCTGTTCCCCACGTTCGGAGAAGTCGCGCCGAAGGCATAAAAAGTCAAGAGGTGGAAGCGTTTAAAGGCACAATGTCGCAGTAAAAATTTGTTTAGGCGGCTGAAAGTTTGTGCGATGCAACAAAGCGTCGTGCAAATGCGTTGAATTGCAATGGCCGGATGTTCCGCATCCGGCCTGAATTGTCCTGCATTTCCGCCTTTAGAAGCCCGCGAGGACGACCTTGCCCTTCATCTTGCCGGTCTCGACAAGGGCATGCGCCTTCTTCAAATTTTCCGCATTGATCGCGCCTCCGGTCTCCGTCAGCGTCGAGCGAATCTTGCCGGCATCCACGAGCTCGGCGACCTTCGTCAGTAGCCTGTGCTGTTCGATCATGTCGGCCGTGTTGAAGAGGGGGCGGGTGAACATCAGCTCCCAGTGGATCGACACCGCCTTGCGCTTGAAGGGCACGACATCCAGCGTCTTCGGATCGTCGATCAGGACGAACCGGCCCTGCGGCGCGATGGCTTCGACGATCGAGCCGATGTGGTCTGACGTGTTCGTCGTCGAAAACACGAAGGCGGGAGCGCCGATGCCGAGCGCCTCGATCTCAGGCGCAAGCGGCTTCGAATGATCGATGACGTGATGGGCGCCGAGTTCCTTTACCCAAGCCTGCGTTTCCGGCCGCGACGCCGTAGCGATGACAGTGAGATCGGTCAGCGCGCGGGCGATCTGGATGGCAATCGACCCGACCCCGCCGCCACCGCCGATGATGAGGATGGCATTGGCGACGCCGGGAACCGGGTCCTGCACCTTCAGCCGGTCGAACAGCGCCTCATAAGCGGTGATCGAGGTCAGCGGTAATGCGGCGGCCGCCGGAAAATCGAGGCTCTTCGGCTTGGCGCCGACGATGCGCTCGTCGACGAGATGGAATTCGGCATTGGAGCCGCCGCGATTGATGGCGCCGGCATAGAAGACTGCGTCTCCCGGCTTGAACATGGTGACATCGGGACCTACAGCCTTGACGATACCGGCGGCATCCCAGCCCAGAATCTTGTATTCGCCTTCGGGCGGGGCGACATTGGCGCGGACTTTGACATCGACCGGATTGACGGAAACGGCCTTCACTTCGACGAGTAGGTCATGACCTTTTGCCTCGGGCATCGGCAGCTCGATGTCGACCAGCGATGTCTCTGCGGAAATGGGTTGCGGTTGCTTGTAGGCGACTGCGCGCATGGGAGAAGCTCCTGGGTTCGTTGCACAGAGGCTAGATGCGCATTATCGTCAAAAGGCGCAAGAATGCACAAATTCTGTACGTAGGTACAAAAAGGATACTGTCGATGTCGGTTCCCCGTTCCAAGCTTGTCAGGAATTTTCCGGGATGCCCGGTCGAGGCGACGCTGAGCCTGCTCGACGGTAAATGGAAGGGCGTGATCCTGTTTCACCTGATGGAGGGAACGCTGCGCTTCAACGAAATCCGCCGCAAGCTGCCGTCGGTGACGCAGCGCATGCTGACGAAGCAATTGCGGGAATTGGAGGAATCCGGGCTGGTCTCACGCACCGTCTTTCCAGTGGTGCCGCCGCGCGTTGATTATGCGCTGACGCCGCTCGGCGCCAGCTTGCAGCCAATCATCAAGGCAATGGCAGTATGGGGCGAGGAGAACGTGTTCTGCCATAATGGCAGGCAGGAGCTGGCTGCCCCCGCAGGCTCATGCGTGTCCGGTGCGGCGCTCCAGGCCAACTGAGATAGCGAAGACGGCAAGGCCGCCAACTGAGAGGATCGCGCCGACATAGCCGGTCGCAGCAGCCGTGAAGCCCCAGGAAATCACGAGGCCGCCGAGCCAGGCGCCGAGCGCATTGGCGATGTTGAAGGCGGAGTGATTGGAGGCCGCAGCCAGCGTCTGCGCATCCGCCGCCACATCCATCAGGCGCGTCTGCACGGCCGGACAGGCGGCGAAGCCGCAGCCGATCAGGAAGACGCAGATGCAGAGCATGACGGGATTGGCAGCCGTCAGCGAGAAGAGCGTCATGATGACGATGTTGAAGATCATCATGCCGCCGATCGTTCCCTTGATCGAGATGTCGCCGAGGCGCGAACCAACGACGTTACCGACATTCATGCCGATGCCGAAGAGCGCAAGCACGACAGGCACCATGGCGGTGCCGAGGCCGGCAACGTCGGTGGTCGTCGTCGCGACGTAGCTGAAGATGGAAAACATGCCGCCGAAGCCGACGGCGGCGACGGCAAGCGAAAGCCAAACCTGGATACGCTTCAGCGCACCCAGTTCGCGGGTGATGCTGGCGCCTTCCTCGACCTTGTCCCTTGGCAGGAAGAGGGCGATGAGCAGCATGGTGACGAGGCCGACGCCGCCGACCATCATGAAGGCCGCGCGCCATTCGAGCATCTGCCCGAGGAAGGTAGCAATTGGCGTGCCGATGAGCGTCGCGATCGTGAGACCGAGCATGACCTGGCCGACGGCGCGGACGCGGCGATGGACCGGCACCATGGAGGCGGCGACGAGCGCGGCAACGCCGAAATAGGCGCCGTGCGGCAGGCCGGTGATGAAGCGCAGTATCGTGAAGCTTTCGAAGGTCGGCGCAAAGGCGCTGGAAATATTGCCGGCGGCAAAGATCGCCATCATCAGCAGGAGCAGCGTGCGCCGCGCCATCTTGGCGGCAAGCACGGCAATGATCGGCGCGCCGACAACGACGCCGAGGGCATAGGCGCTGATCACATGGCCCGCTTCCGGCGTGCTGACGCCGAAGGTGCCGGCGACGTTGGGCAGAAGTCCCATGATGACGAATTCGCCCGTGCCGATGCCGAAGCTGCCGACGGCCAGAGCCAAGGTCACCAGCGCGATGGCGGCTCGCGACGGCGCTTCCAGGGAAGTTTGGGTATCGAGGGCCTCGACGGCTATATCGCTCACGAAAACTCCTTGGGCGGCAGCCGGACTAGATGCCGCGAATCACGCACCGAACCCCGGTTTCGGCGTTCGGTGCATCAAGACGGAATAAGGGACTGAAAGGGCACGGACATGCCTCGCGCGACAATATCGATGACACCGGTACTTCTGTCCCGTGCATTTCTTGCAGTGCAGCATATCCCGTGATGCATAAGTGCGCGCCGCACAATCCGACGGAGGCGACGATTCTTGAAATCGCGTCGTCCGGAACCATTTGTGAAGGAGCGCACGGGGCTTCAGCCCCTTATTGAAATAAAGTTTGCGGAAAAACCGAGAGCCCCAATGAAACTGATCGGCTTTTTCAATCGTGATGGCGGTACTTTCCGCACGACGGACATGACGGCCTACGAGAGGACAGCGGAACAGGTCTTCCGCGACGCCGGTCACGATTTCGAGGCCGTGGTCGTGGAGGGACGCAACATCGTCTCGGCGATGGAGCGCGCGGCGCGGCGTGACGACATTGACGGGATTGTTGCCGGCGGCGGGGATGGCACGATTTCGGCCGCTGCCGCCATCGCCTGGAAGAACGGCGTCGCTCTTGGCGTCATTCCGGCCGGCACCATGAACCTGTTTGCCCGTTCGCTACGCCTGCCGCTCGACATCTGGCAGACGCTGGGCGTGCTGGCGAAGGGCGAGGTCGACAATGTCGATATCGGCAGTGCTAACGGTCGCGCCTTCGTGCACCAGTTTTCGGCGGGCCTGCATGCACGCATGGTGCGCTATCGCAACGGCTATACCTATCGCTCGCGCATCGGCAAAATGTCGGCCAGCACCCGGGCCGCCTTCGGCGTCATCGCCAACCCGCCGGAATTCGACGTCGATTTCGAGGCCGGCGGCATTCGCGAGCGCCGGCATGTCTCGGCGATCTCCGTTTCCAACAACCCTTTCGGCGCCAACGCGCTGCTTTACGCCGATAGCCTGCGCAGCGGCGAGCTCGGCTTCTACACCGCAAAGCCCCTGCGGCCGCTTGGCGTTGCCCGTCTTGCCATCGACATGTTGCGCGGTCGAGTTCGCGAAAACAACGATGTCATGGTCATGCATGCGCCGCAGGTGCATCTGCATTTTCCGAAGCTGCGCCATCTTGCGAACTGCGTTATGGACGGCGAGCTCCTGCCGCTCGAGCGCGACGTGACGCTCAAGGTGCATCCCGGCGAACTCAAGGTGATGGTCCGAGAGGGAACCGCCGCCAGTATCGCCCGCGAGGGCGCCGTCGACAGCGTCGCCATCTGACGGATTTAGAGGCGGGGCAGGTAGGTCCGGTAATCGAAATCGGAAACCGTGCGCAGGTGGCGGAGCGCTTCCTTGTGCTTCGTCTCGCCGTAGAGCTTCTGATATCGCTCGCCGAAAATATCGGCAATGAAGGCGGAGGCGCGGAAGCGCTCGACGGCGGTCAGGAAATCATGCGTCAGCCGTGGCGCGTCGGCCGGCACATGGGACGGCGTCGTTTCCTCGCCGGGGTCCAGGTCGTTCTTCAGGCCGAGCAGCATGCCACCAAGGATTGCCGCCAGCATCAGATAAGGGTTGGCGTCGGCGCCGGCGACGCGGTGCTCGATGCGCGCACCCGGCCCATCTTTCTCGGGAATGCGCACGGCGGTGCCGCGATGGCCGTAACCCCAGGTCAGGTCTACAGGGGCGAACGAGCCCGGCTGGAAACGGCGATAGGAATTGGCATAGGGCGCAAAAATGAGCTGCGCATCCTGCAGCGTCAGCAGCAGTCCGGCGCAGATCGACTTCAGTCTCTTCGGCTCGCCGCCTGCCGCATCGAGGATATTACGGCCCTCGCCGTCGATGATGCTGGCATGCACATGCAGCCCCGAGCCGGCATGATCGGTGTAGGGCTTGGCCATGCAGGTCGATTTCAAGCCATGCTTGCGGGCGGCCTGCTCGGCTATGCGCTTGAGCATAATGCAATCATCCGCAGCGGCCAGCGGATCCGGGCGATGCAAAAGGTTGACTTCGAACTGGCCCGGGCCGAATTCCGCCGTTGTCGCATCCGCCGGCAGCCCCTGTGCCCGCGCATAGCTGCGCAGCGTTTCGAGGTAATCGTCGAGGAGATCGACGGCATCCATGTCGTAGAGCTGAAAGCCGTTCGGTTCGCCTTGGTAGGTCAAGGCCGCCGGTGGCGAGGGGATGCCTCTGTCGCGCCAGTCTCCAGCCAGCAGATAGAATTCCAGCTCGGTCGCGATGACGGGCGTCAGGCCGAGCGCCGTGTAGCGGTCGACGACGGCGGAAAGAATGGCGCGCGGATCCTGAAAGCTCGCGCTGCCGTCGAGTTCATGCATGGTGGCCAGCACCTGCTTCGATCCCGGCGGCGCCCAAGGCATGTCGGCCAGCGTGCGCTCATCGGCAACGCAGGTCCCGTCCGGATCGCCGATCGTCATCGACAGTCCGGTGATCTCGTCATTGTCGTAGCCCCAGATATCGAGCGATTGCGTCGAGGTCGGCAGCCGCACGGCGCCGGACCAGACCTTCTTTTCGGCCGCAATCGGGATCTGCTTGCCTCTGAGCCGGCCGTTCATGTCCGAGATCAGCACTTCGATGCGCGCGTTACCTTCGGTTGCGTTGTCGGCCGCCATGCTCTTGTAAATCCCCGATGCTCAAGGCATGGTCGTAAACCATGATAGCTTCCAGTCAAGTCTGGCCATGCTGCGGCTTGGAGCTTAGCCCCTCACCCTAGCCCTCTCCCCGCAAATGCGGGGAGAGGGGACCCGCCAGTGCTCGGCCGCGGCTCAAGCGAACGGGGTCTAGCAGGATAACCCCCTCTCCCCGTTCGACGGGGAGAGGGCTGGGGTGAGGGGCCGTGCACATAATCGCGGCGCTGACAGATTTGCCTGACAAGCACTAATTCAAACAGGGTTCGAATAAGCCATGCCCGATACATCCAAGCGCTCCAATCTCGCCGCCCTTGATGCCGCCCATCATCTCCACCCCTTCGCCGATATGAAGAAATTGAACGCGGATGGCGCGCGGATCATCCAGCGCGGCGAGGGCGTCTACATCTTCGATAGCAACGGCAAGAAATATCTGGATGGATTCGCCGGTCTCTGGTGCGTCAATATCGGCTATGGCCGTACGGAGATCGCCGATGCCGCGATCCGGCAGATGAACGAGCTGCCCTATTACAACACCTTCTTCGGCACCACGACCACGCCGGCAACGCTGCTGTCGGAAAAGGTCTGCGCCCATGCAGGGCCGCATTTCAACCACGTCTTCTTCACCAATTCCGGTTCGGAGGCCAATGACACCTGGTTCCGTATGGCGCGGGTCTACTGGGGCGCTGTCGGCAAGCCCACCAAGAAAGCCGTCATTGCCCGCAGGAACGGCTATCACGGCTCGACGGTTGCCGGCGCCAGCATGGGCGGCATGAAATATATGCATGAGCAGGGCGACCTGCCGATCCCGGGCGTCGTTCATATCGGCCAGCCCTATTGGTATGCCGAGGGCGGCGATCTCTCGCCGGAGGAGTTCGGCCTCAAGGTCGCCCGCGAACTGGAAGCGAAGATCGGCGAATTGGGCGAGGATAATGTCGCGGCCTTCATCGCCGAGCCGGTGCAGGGCGCGGGCGGCGTCATCATCCCGCCGTCCACCTACTGGCCGGAGATCGCGCGCATCTGCAAGGCGAGGAACATTCTGCTCGTCTGCGATGAAGTCATCTGCGGCTTCGGCCGTCTCGGCGCATGGTTCGGCTATCAGCATTTCGGCGTCGAGCCCGATCTCGCGCCGATCGCCAAGGGCCTTTCGTCAGGCTACCTGCCAATCGGCGGCGTGCTTGTCAGCGACCGCATCGCCGATGTGCTCATCAACGAAGTCGGCGAATTCAATCACGGCTTCACCTATTCCGGCCACCCGGTCTGCGCGGCCGCCGCCCTCGAAAACCTGCGGATCATCGAAGAAGAAAGACTGGTCGAGCGCGTGCGTGACGATATCGGTCCCTATTTCGCCAGAGCCTGGGGCAATCTTGCCGATCATGACATGGTCGGCGAAGCTGTCAGCATCGGCCTGATGGGCGGCCTGCAGCTCGCCGCTGACAAATCGACACGCCGGCGCTTCGTGAAGCCGGATGCGATCGGCTCGGCCGTGCGCAACCATGCCCTGGCGAACGGCCTGGTGCTGCGCGCCACCGGCGACCGCATGCTGGCCTCGCCGCCGCTCGTCATCAGCCATGAGGAAGTGGATGCCATGGTACGCATCGCGCGCGGCGCGCTCGATGCCGTCTGGGCGGAGGTGACGTCGTGATCAGGGCTTGGGTTCTGGTACAGGCACGTCCCACTTGCCCGCCTTGTGAAGAGCAAGGGTCAGCGCCGCAACATGGATGACCTGGATCATCTTGCCTTCCAGCGCCAGCTCTATCGCCTGGCGGATCGGCATGCGGATCAATCGGATGCGCTCGGTCGGGTCTTCCGCCGGCTTGGTGGCAAGCTCGACATTGCGGGCAATGACGATATGCGAGTGGTTGGTATGCGTGGCCGGATTGGGCGCAAGCTTTCCGACATACTCCCAGTCGATGGAAGAGAGGCCGGTTTCTTCGCGCAGCTCGCGCGCTGCGGCTTCGACCGGGCTTGCATCGCTCGCATCCACGGCGCCGCCGGGAAGCTCGAGCGCCACGACACCCAATCCATGACGATATTGCTGGACGAGATAGATATGATCCTCGGCATCGAGCGCGATGATCCCGACCCAATCGGGATATTCCAGCACGTAATAGGGCGCGATCTCCACGCCGTCGGCCGTCACGCAGCTGTCGGCGCGGACTTTAAGCCAGCGATCATGAACCAGATGCGTTGAGTTCGTCGTCTGCCAGGACGGGAGATCCGCGGTGTCGGACAGCAGGCTTGCGATATCGTCTTTCGGGCTCATGCGCGGTTCAGCTCCTGTTGCGGATAAGTCCGCGCATAAGCGAACGATGCCTAAGCGTCTTGGTGATCACGGTCGAAGATCTTGCGCACGATATAGTTCGGCGAGAGATCGTCGCGGTAGTAGATGCGCGCGATCATCTCGGCGAGGATGCCCGTGGTGATCATCTGGACCGACGACAAGAGCAGCACGACGCCGACCATCAGCAGCGGACGGCTGCCGATATCGTCGCCGAAGATGAACTTGTCGACGAAGAGCCAGAGCAGGATCAGGGTAGCGAGCGCGCCGAGGCCGAGACCGAGCGAGCCGAAGAAATGGCCCGGCCGCGCCTTGTAGCGCATGAAGAACATTACCGACAGCAGGTCGAGAATGACACGGAAGGTGCGGGAAATCCCGTATTTCGAGGTGCCGTGCTGGCGGGCGTGGTGGGTGACGGGAACTTCGCCGATCCGCGAGCTCGGCACGACGCCGGCGACCCAGGCGGGGATGAAGCGATGCATCTCGCCCATCAGCTTCACCTGCTTGATGATGGAGGCGCGGTAGATCTTCAGGCTGCAGCCGTAATCATGCAGCTTGACGCCGGTGATGCGGCCGATCAGGTAATTGGCGCACCAGGAGGGGATCTTGCGCAGCAGGAGGCCGTCCTGGCGGTTCTTGCGCCAGCCGACGAGCAGATCGAGCTGTCGCCGTTCCAGCTCCTCGACCATCGAAGGGATATCCTTCGGGTCGTTCTGCAGGTCGCCATCCATGGTGGCGATCAGGCGGCCGCTTGCCGCATCGATGCCGGCCTGCATGGCGGCCGTCTGGCCGAAATTGCGCTGGAGCTCGACGATGCGCAGCGTCAGCCCGTCGCGCGTGAGCGAGCGGCGGGCATTGACGAGCGTCGCGTCCGTGCTGCCGTCATCGATCAGGATCAGCTCCCAGGATTTGGCAAAGCCCGCCATGGCGGAACAGATGCGCTCGATCAGCGGTCCGACGCTTTCTTCCTCGTTGAAGACGGGCACGACCAGCGAAAGCTCGAGGGGGCTTGCCGTATCGGCCTGGGGGAGGGTCGACTCTGCCGTTGTCTGCAACACTTCTTTCTCCTAAAAGACCGGCAGTACCTGCCGGACGAAACGAGCGAGAAGTCCGGTTTCAGCCTCCGCTCGCCTTTGGGTGCCCTAACTACATGAAGACTCCGACGGTTGCCAGCCGACAGAATTGGTTTATTCGCAACCGAATGACGCTGCTGACGCTCGCGGTCGTCGTGGCTTATGCGGCTTTCATCGAATGGTTCTGGGGATGGAGTTCCATCCTGGCGCAATGGGGCAAGGTCGGCGCCTTGCCGATCCTTCTCGCCCTCGCGCTTCTGACCGGCACCTATTTCCTGCGCACCTGGCGTATCTACGACTATTTCCCGAAGGAAACATCAGGTCGTTTCGCGGCACTGTTCCGCGTCACCCAGGTTCATAATCTGCTGAACATCATGATGCCCTTCCGCACTGGAGAGACCAGTTTTCCCGTGCTGATGCGCTCGGAATTCGGCATTCCGCTGGCGCGTGGAACCTCGGCGCTGTTCGTCATGCGGCTGCTCGACCTGCACGCGCTGCTGGCCGCCGCCGGCATCGGCCTTGCGCTTGCCTCGCCGTATCATGTCCTGGCCTGGATCGTATGGAGTGCTTTCCTGCTCCTGCCGGTCGCAGGCTTTGCCTCCCGCCGGCCGCTGATCCGCCTTGCCGCCCGTATCCTGCCGAAGAAGGCGCAAGGGCTGGTGCATGAGCTTGAACGCGGCCTGCCGGTCGATGCCAGCGCCTTTGCGCGCGCCTGGTTGACGACTGTCATCAACTGGCTGGTGAAGGTCGCCGTACTTGCCTGGGCGCTCGGCCTGATGAACGTCACGCCGCTTTCGGCAAGCTTCGGCGGCGCGCTCGGCGGCGAGCTGTCCTCCGTCCTGCCGGTGCATGCGCCGGGTGGTGTTGGCACCTATCCGGCGGGCATCACCGCCGGCGCCATGGCCTTCGGTGCCTCGGGCGAGAAGGCGGCGATCGAAAATCTCGCCCAGGCCAGCATCAATGCCCACCTGCTGATCGTCGTTTCGGCGCTGACGGGGACCGCGATCGGATTGCTGGTTTCGCGCAAGCGCGGCTGATCTGGCTATTGCAGCGTCCTGCTCTCAAGCTCTGCCAACCGCTTGCGCAGGAATGCCTGCTCCGGCGCCTGCTGACACAGCGAAAGCGCCGTCTCGTAGGATTGCCGCGCCTCGTCCGATCGTCCGAGCTGCCTGAGGAAATCGGCCTTTGCGGCATGGGTGAGGTGATACCGCGCCATGCGCTCCTCCTGCAGCAGCCCGTCGACGATGGAAAGTGCTGCCGTTGGACCATCGCACATGCAGATGGCGACCGCCCGGTTGAGTTCGATCACGGGCGAGGGGCTTGCCGTCAGCAGCAGGTCGTAGAGCGTCACGAGCTGGCGCCAATCGGTATCGTCTGCGGTCACGGCGCGGGCATGTTCCGCCGCGATCGCGGCCTGCAGCGCGTAGCTGCCGACACTATCGGCCGCCATCGCTCGCGCCGACAATGCTAGGCCTTCACGGATCTGGCCGTGATCCCAGAGCGCGCGATCCTGATCGACAAGCAGCACCAGATCGCCTGATGCCTCGGTGCGCGCAAGCCGCCGCGAATCCTGCAGCAGCATGATCGCAAGCAGCCCCTCGACCTCGGAATCCGGCATTAGCTGCAGCAAAAGCCTGCCGAGGCGAATGGCCTCGGCCGCAAGGTCGGCGCGGACGATCGCCGAGCCTGATGATGCCGAATAGCCCTCGTTGAAGACGAGATAGACGACGTGCAGCACCTGCGCCAGACGCTCCGGCAGCTCGGTCTTGCCGGGCACTTCATAGGGAATATGGGCGGTGCGGATGCGGTTCTTGGCGCGCACGATGCGTTGGGCGACGGTGGGCGCCGGGATCAGGAAGGCATGGGCGATTTCTTCCGTCGTCAGGCCGCAGACTTCGCGCAACGCCATCGCCATGCGCGCTTCGGCCGGCACGAGCGGATGGCAGCAGGTGAAGATCAGCCGCAGCATGTCGTCTTCGATCTCCTCGTTTTCGGCGATTTCCATCGCCTCTCCCTCCGGATAAAGGCTGTCTGTAATGTCCGAGCGGGCCGCATCGAAGCGTGTTCGCCGTCGGATGTGGTCGATGGCGCGGAAGCGTCCGGCGGAGACGAGCCAGGCATAGGGATTGGCCGGGATGGTCTCGGCAGTCCATTGTTGCGCTGCCGCCGCGAAAGCATCGTGAAGCGCTTCCTCGGCCCGGTCGAAATCACCGAGCAGACGGATGAGCGTTGCCAACACGCGGCGCGAATGGCTGCGATAGATGCCCTCGATGGTCTGGTTCAGCGACACGGTGTCAGCCTTCCTCCGCCAGGTCTCCCCGAAGGGTCAGGATACGCACCGGACGGATCTCGATGGCGCCGTGGCGCGCCGAAGGAATGCGCTTGGCAATATCGGTTGCGCTATCCAGATCTGGGGCATCGATGAGATAGAACCCGGCCAGATATTCCTTCGTCTCCACGAACGGCCCGTCCGTCACCGAAAACCTGTCGCCGTCGGGGCGGATGACGATCGATTTGTTTCTAAGCTCCAGCGCATCCGAAACGATCAGCGTTCCGTCCTGCCGCAAGCCTTCGTCAAAGACGAAATGCTCGCCGATCAGATGGTTCATTTCGTTCTGCGTCAGCCTTCCGTCGACATCGACGGATGTGTAGATCAGACATAGAAACCGCATGTCCTTTTTCCTCCGCAGCTATTCGTCCGGAAAGCGGATGTCGAAGGCCGCGCGAACCTCGATCATGCCGTAGCGCGCGACGGGGAAGGTGGCGGCGATATCAATTGCTTCCTCCATGTCCCGCGCCTCGATCAGCACGAAACCGCCGAGATGCTCCTTGATCTCGGCGAAAGGGCCGTCGGTGACGACCGCGTCACCCTTGCGCACCCGAACCGTTCTGGCGGTCTCCGGCTCGCGCAAAGCGTTGGCGACGATGAGATGGCCGCTCTCGCGCAGCTGATTGTCCTTGCCGATCGAATCCCGCGTCAGCTTTCGTCCTTCCTCTTCGGAAAGCTTGGCGATCTCGGTGCTATCAAACCATACTTGGCAAAGGAATTTCATCTTAGCCTCCTCAAACGTCAGGGCCGAAGGAATGGATCGGCCGCACCTCGATGCTGCCGAGCTTTGCGAGCGGGATGCCGGCGGCGACGCGGATCGCGTCGTTCAGGTCTTTCGCTTCGATCAGGATGAAGCCGCCGAGATATTCCTTGGTTTCGATGAAGGGACCATCGGTCACCGATGTCTCGCCGTTGCGGACCCGCACCGTCACCGCCGAGCTTGGCGACTGCAGCGCCTCGGCATGGATCATGTGGCCGCTCGCCATCAGATCACGGTCATAGCCGAGCGAATCCAAACCGAGCCTGTGTTTTTCCTCTTTGGTCCTAGCGGCGAGCATCGCGCCATCGAACCAGACTTGGCAGAGATATTTCATCACAGCGTCTCCTCTTTCAATTTGCTGACAGCCATAGACGAGCGACCCGCCTGCAAATCGACATCCCGATGCGCAGCATGACAAAAATTTTCGGCCCTGTCGAAAAAGGCGATCACCAGTCGACCAGTTTCGTCAACTCGATAAGGAGAGACGGAAATGTACAGTCTGGAAGCCGCAATCGTTCATTATTGGCAACGGAAGACGCTGTTGGAAAAGGAATTGCTTGATGCAGCGGATGCCGGGAGGGTCGTGTACCGCATCTGGATCGGATTTGCAGGCTTTGCCTTGCTGATCCTTTGCCTGAGCTGGGGCGCGGCGCCAAACGACGAACGGCCGCAAGTCGCGGGGAGCCAAAACATCGGCATCGTCACCCCCGTGATTGAGAATTAGGAAATAGGGAGCTTGTGTTAAAAGCGCTGCACAAAATCCGAAATGGCAGCATAAAATCTGGAGATCTCACCGATTGGCGCGTCGTTGTCAGGTCAAATCGCGATCAGCGCATCAAGATTAGTCTTGATCGCATGGAAGGTGTCCAAAGCTTCCTGCTCACTGCCGATAAAAACAGTATGAGCCATGCTGCCGTAAAGGCCGCAGGTAATTGCAAACGGCACGCGAACACACCTTTCAAGTGTGACGCGCGCGCCGTCGCTATGTTCTTCGTCCAAAAGAATAATGCCGCATTCTGAACCCTGATGGCCGATTGTCGAACCGCCATCAAAGTTTATCCACGCCACGTATTCTCCTCGGTCAATTGTGATAGCGGCCTATCTATATATCACTGGAACGCCGTTTCGAAGAAGCTGCGCAGCTTGCGCGAATGCAGTGCTTCCGGCGGCATGGCGGCCAGCTTCTGAATGGCGCGGATGCCGATCTGCAGATGCTGGTTCACCTGCGTGCGATAAAAGGCGGTCGCCATGCCCGGCAGCTTCAACTCGCCATGCAACGGCTTGTCAGAAACGCAGAGCAGCGTGCCATAGGGAACGCGGAAGCGGAAGCCGTTGGCGGCGATCGTTGCCGATTCCATGTCGAGCGCGACGGCGCGGGCCTGGGACAGCCGCTTGACGGGGCCGGCCTGATCGCGCAGTTCCCAATTGCGGTTGTCGATGGTGCCGACGGTGCCCGTGCGCATGATGCGCTTCAGCTCGAAGCCTTCATAGCCGGTGATCTCGGCAACGGCAGCCTCAAGCGCCACCTGCACTTCGGCGAGCGCCGGGATCGGCACCCAGACCGGCAGGTCGTCGTCTAGAACGTGATCCTCGCGCATATAGGCATGGGCGAGCACATAGTCGCCGAGGCGCTGGCTGTTGCGCAGGCCGGCGCAATGGCCGAGCATCAGCCAGGCATGCGGGCGCAGCACGGCGACGTGGTCGGTGATCGTCTTGGCGTTGGAGGGGCCGACGCCGATATTGATCATGGTGATGCCGGCATGGCCCTTCTTTTTCAGATGGTAGGCCGGCATCTGCGGCAGCCGCGGCGGCGTGGTGTCACCCTCCGGATGGCTTGCGCCCGCCGGCGTGATGATGTTGCCGGGCTCGACGAAGGCGGTGTAGCCGTCGCCGCCCTTGGCCATCACGTCGCGCGCCCAATTGCAGAATTCGTCGATGTAGAACTGATAGTTCGTAAACAGCACGAAATTCTGGAAATGTGACGCACTGGTCGCGGTGTAGTGGACGAGGCGGGCCAGCGAATAGTCGATGCGCTGCGCGGTGAAGGGCGCAAGCGGCGATGGCTCGCCCGGCGGCGGTATATATTCGCCGTTGGCGATCTCGTCGTCTGTCGTGTTCAGGTCTGGCGTATCGAAGAGGTCGCGCAGCGGAATATCCTCGAAGACGGCGGCGGATGCCTCGACATGCGCACCCTCGCCGAAGGCGAAGTGCAGCGGGATCGGCGTATTCGATTCCGAGACGACCACCGGCACATTGTGGCTGCGCATCAAGAGCGTCAGCTGCTCCTTGAGGTAATGCTTGAAAAGCTGCGGGCGTGTGATCGTCGTCGTGTAGACGCCGGGCGCCGTGACATGGCCGTAGGAAAGACGCGAATCGACATGGCCGAAGCTGGTCGTCTCGATGCTGACCTGCGGATAGAAGGCGCGGTAGCGCGCCATGATCGGCGCGCCTTTGGCGAGCTTGGTGAAATTGTCGATCAGGAAGGCGGTATTGCGCTCGTAAAGCTCCGTCAGCGCCTCGACGGCTTTGCCCGGATCATCGAAGGTCCGCGACTGGAACGGGCTGGGGGAGGAGATGTCGAGGGGTGAAAAAGGAGAGATTCTGTTGCTCATGAGCCATTATAGAGTGTCGTTGGTAACAATCAAACGACGTCACAAGAGGTGGCCCGGATTCTCGCAGCTATTTTTGCAGCCATGCTCAAGGCCTGCGCGGGTCGTCGCGCAGGCATTCGTCATTGCACCGTAGTGCAATAAGGCGTGCCGGTCTCCACACAGGTGAAGCTTGCACCGAAATGCGACTGCGCGCCGCTGCGGCCCGCGTTTTCGACCGCAACCGAGAAGCTGAATGCAAAGATGGCGGCAAACAGCATGATGATGACGAAACGCCGTGCCATGATGATCGAGTCCATGTCCGTGGCCCTACCCGTGCCCTATACTGGACACTGTTTTGCCATGGTCAGGCTGAACAGGTGCTGAGATACCGGTTCATCCGGCGTTCATAAATATGACCGATTTCGAATGGTCGCCTGCGTGTGTCCGCAGGCAAATAAGAACAGGCCTGCCCGACGAAGGCAGGCAGGCCGATGGTGTTTCCTGAATAGGAAATCGCCCTTTTACAGCCTTGTCCAGGTCTGCGACTTGCAGAATATTTTGAGCACGCAGCCCCTCATCTTCACGCTATTGCCGCTCACGGTGCCGGAGCCGCTATAGGTCTTGTCTTCGGAAGGGTCGGTGAGCTCGCCTGAATAGCTGCCGCCCTTGCCCTGCATCTTGCCGATCTGCTTGCCGGCATATTTTCCGGTCTTCAGCGTCACGCAATAGCTGTCCGCGCAGGGCGCGATGACGGCGGTATCGCCCTCAACTGTTTTCCAATTGCCGACGATCGGCTCTTCGGCGAAGGCCGCACTCGCGCTCAGCAGCAGCGCGGCAGCAAGAATGGTGGCACGGATCATGGTGTTATTATTCCTCCCCCAAGGCGCCATCCGGCTCCATAGCCGGGAACGTGGCGAGATTATCTAACGCGAACGTAAAGGTAAATATGGTTTTTATTACGCAATCTCCTGTCCCGCCGGCCACCCACGCCTCATCAAAACAAGCCATCGGATTGAAGTGCGCTGATTTTGTGGTGAAGGAAGGGTTTAAATCCAAATCCTAACAAAACGTAAAGTCCGCCCGAAAATCCTTAATTTGCAAGGGAAGCGATGTTTAACAAAATCCCAAGTTTACCAAGCATTTGTACTTTGTTTGCATCGAATTAAGCATGCATTTTAGGCGTTTTTTGAAGGCCGTCTGCGATAGTGAAGCCATCAAACGAGCGGGGCAAACCCGCCGGCCGGAAGAACCGGAAAGCCGCGAACGACGGCAAGGTTCCGACGGAAAACAGGGCAGATACGAACAGAAGTAAAACAGGGATAAAACCGATGGCACGCTTCGAAACGACGATGTCTGGAAATGCCATGATGGGTGGTAACGGCGCCGATGCCCTTTGCGAATTGGGCGTGAACTACGCGACCGGCAGGGGCTGCGCCGCAGACCTCGTTGCCGCCCACAAATGGTTGAATATCGCCGCCATCCGTGGCAGCGAGCGCGCCGCCGAGCTTCGCGCCGACGTCGCCGCGACCTTGACCAAGATGCAGCTCGCTGCAGCGCTTCGCGCCGCCCGCGAGTGGATGACCACGCACTGAGGCATGCCGAAAACAATACGACTTACTGGCTGATCTCGAAGGAGGGGATGTCGGCGGTCGATGGAGATGCCAGCCGAAATGATGAAAACCGCGACCGGCCGGGACAAGGCAGGCGCGGTTTCGTCGTTTTAGAGCAATTCCAGGAAAAGTGCGCAGCGGTTTTCCGTCCGGAATTGCGTGAGAATATCGACGTAGAGCGATTCCGCGAAACGCTCCACGCCTCAGCCGATCGCCTTCAGCACCTTCGGCAGCGCTTCGGCCAGCAGGTCCAGATCTTGGCTGGGTCCGACGCTGACGCGGATGCAGCGGTTGAGCGGCGCCACGCCAGGCATGCGGATGAAGACGCCATGCTGGATCAGCCCGTCGACGATCGCGCGGGCATAGGTGTCGTCGCGGCCGCAATCGATGGCGACGAAGTTGGTGGCGGAGGCGAGCGGCAGCAGTCCGTTGTCGCGGGCGATCACGCCGATCTCTTCGCGCGCGGCCTGGATTTTACCGACCACCTCGGCGAGATAGGCCTGATCATTCAGCGCGGCGAGGGCCGCTACGGTCGCAAGCCTGTTCATCCCGAAATGGTTGCGGATCTTGTCGAAGGCCAGCACCGTGTCGGGCGCGCCGATGGCATAGCCGACGCGGGCTCCAGCCAGGCCGTAGGCCTTGGAAAAGGTGCGGGTGCGCAAGACATTCGGCTGGTCGATGAGGTCAGAGATATCAGGCAGCGAGCCGGCAGGCCCGGTCTCGCTATAGGCCTCGTCGAGGATCAGCAGGCAGTTTTGCGGTAGCGCGCGGGCAAAGGCGACGATCCTGTCGGCCTCCCACCAGCTTCCCATCGGGTTGTCGGGATTGGCGAAATAGACGAGCGGCGCGTTCGCGCGCTTGACCGCCTCCAGCAACCCATCGAGATCCTCGCGGTCATCGACATAGGGTACGGTGACCAGACGCCCGCCGAAACCGGCAACGTGGAAATTGAAGGTGGGGTAGCCGCCGAGCGAAGTGACAACAGGCGTGCCCGGTTCGATCACCATGCGGGCGATCAGGCCAAGCAGACTGTCGATGCCTTCACCGACGGCGATATTGGCGGATTGAACGCCAAGATGTGCCGCAAGCGCCTGTTTCAGCTCGAAATTTTCCGGATCATTGTACATCCAGATATCGCCGGCCCGTTCGCGCATGGCTGATAGAACGGAAGGCGCAGGCCCGAAGCCGTTTTCATTGGCGCCGATGCGGGCATTGACGCTCAGACCGCGCTGACGCTCCAGCGCTTCGGGGCCGACGAAAGGAACGGTGGAGGGAAGGGCACTGATCAGCGGCGTGAAGCGCGAGAAGGCGGACATGCTGGCTTTGTTTCCCGAATTCAGTTGTAGGGGCGGCAGAATAGGCGCTTGGCGGGTGGTTGCAAGGGCGGAGGCTGTGGAATCCACGTGCGTGGGAGCAAATTCTACCGCGCCGCTAGAGACGACATTTGCCGTCCATAAGCACGCGCCAACCGCGGAAAACGTCGCGTCTGGAACACGCTGCCAGCGCCCCCAAAAGCCGCCGCTATTCCCGTGGTGCAGACATCGCCGCGATCCGCTTTTCCAGTTCGGCGATCTTGTGATCTTTCTCCGCCAGCAGGTTTTGAACGGTGGCAGCATCAATAAGCTGCGGTATGTGCTGCGGGCAGTTCGCGTCCCACGCCGTTACGGTGAACAGGATTACCTGTTCGACCCGGGCATTATACCCGTCCGGAAAGAGGCGCTCGGCGAGTTCAGCATCACCCTCGATCACTCTTGCCTCGCCCCAGATTTTGACGCGCTGCCGATAAGTATAATCCATCAGAAACAAGTGAGCCTTGGGATTTTCGACGAGATTGCCCTGGGTGATGTATTGGCGATTTCCGGCGAAGTCGGCAAAACCAATGGTCTTTCGATCCAGGACCTTCAGAAAGCCGGCCGGACCGCCGCGATGCTGGATATACGGTTGTCCGGCCGCGTTTGCTGTCGCCAGAAACGCGCCCGTGCGGCTCTCGATGAAGGCGGCGATCTCAGCCGTGATATCGGTCTGCCATGACCCTCCGATTTCCATTCTGGCATAACCACGCCTGGAACCCTTGCGACTCTGAATAGCCTTCACGGCGGGAGTGAAGGCGACGTCGCTCGAAAACTCGAAATCTGCACTGGACATCGCCAGCTCCTGACGGTTCGTTATGATCTGAATGGGTTCAACGAATGCCCCGCTGCCTGCGATGCGAGACATTGGACTTCTTTTGCTTCAAGCTTGGTAACGCAAAGGTATTTCCTTCCGATTTATGTGAATATCTGCTATGTTCAGAAATAATCCTCTCATTTTTTGGAAGTCATGCCTGATCGCCTGGAAGCCATGTCCGTCCTTCTCTCCGTCGTCGACGCCGGAAGTCTTTCCGCAGCATCACGTATTCTCGGCGTGCCATTGGCGACTGTCAGCCGCAAGGTGTCGGAGCTTGAGAGTCATCTCGGAACGCGCCTCTTTCAGCGCGCCGGACGCGGCCTCATCCTGACCGAGACAGGCCAGACCTATGTGTCGTCCTGTAGACGCATCCTGGATGACATTGCCGAGGCGGAGCGTACGGCCGCGGGTGAGTTCCAGGCGCCGAAAGGCAATCTGACAATCACTGCGCCGGTCGTCTTCGGTCGATTGCACGTACTGCCTGTCGTCACCGAATTTCTGAAGACCCACCCCGAGATTGACGTCCGGCTCATTCAGTCGGATAGGCTGATCGACCTGCCGGAGGAGCATGTCGATCTGGCCGTCCGAATCGGTAAATTGCCTGACAGCAGCTTGATCTTTCGCAGCGTAGGAGAGGTCAGGCGGGTCGTGTGCGCAAGCCCAGCATATCTACAGGAACGGGGAACACCTGCAGTTCCGGATGATCTCCGTATGCATGACTGTGTCACCTTCGAAAATCTGATGTCGATACGATCATGGTCCTTCTGGAAGGAACGATCGGAAACCAGTGTTCCAATCCATTCCCGGCTCGTCGTCGACACCGCCGAGGCAGCCATCGGCGCCGCGGTCGGCGGGCTCGGTCTTGCCCGCGTGCTCTCCTATCAGGTGAGTAAGCACATATCCGAAGGGGTATTAAGAACCGTTCTTGACGATGCTGAGCAAGACCCTTGGCCGGTCAGTCTGGTCTATCCTTCGCGAGGGCTTATGGCGTTGAAAATCAGAGCCTTCCTCGATTTCGCCGCCCCTCGGTTAAAGGAAAGTCTCGGTAGCCACAGCGAATGGAGAACCGCCGGCAGCGGCGCTCCTGCATAATATCGACTTTGGACCTATCGCCTTCTGCCGCGTGCGGCCATTGCTTCGGCATTGCCGATCATGAAATCGGCGCGTACGACACGGCGCAGTGTTTCCGGTTCGATCAGGTTGATGAAGCGGACGTGGACGCGGTTTTCATTGCGGCTGACCTCGGCGCAGGCGATGCGGTAGGCGAGACCGAGAATGTTCAGGTAGTAATGGCTCGGCAGGCCGACGGTCGTGGCGACGGTGAAGCTGGCGCCGCCGCGCGAGATATCGCTAATTTCGGCGCTGCGCACGGAAATGCCTGTCAGACAGGGACGGACCGCCACGAGACGCGCCGGCCTCTGGACGTAGAACCGTTCCCAGCTGCGTTCGTAGACTTCGGATTTGACTTTCGCCAGATGGGTTGCGCGAAGCATTGTCATTCCCTGTTGAAGAACAGACCGAATTCATCTCGGTTACACTACGAACCTTGCACGGAGATTTTGCGGAAGCGTCAATTCCATAGATAGAATTTTAACGGGTTCGTCTTTTGTGCCGATTTGAGCGCATCTTGACAGCGGGATTGGCTTCGATCATACGGATTGACGGTTCGAGGCGCCTGCCGCTCGCGGATGAAAATCCAAGGTGAAGTCCTCGCAGTTTTGGTCACAGCCATTATAGGGCATGCTGACTGACGGTAATGCGAGCCCCGTTTCACGGTCGTAATTGCGTGCCTTAGCAAAGGCTGATCCTATGACGACGTATCCGTCCATAGATGAATTGAAGGCTCAAGCCCGGCGTTTGCGTCAGGCCATGGCCGAGCGCGGCGACGACATGAGCCACTCGACGACGCTGGAACTGATCGCCAAGCAACATGGGCTGCGCGACTGGAACACGCTATCGGCGCTTGCGGCGAAGCCGAATGACGGGCCTGATGCGCCCTTCGATGTCGGCTCCGCCGTTCGCGGGCGCTACCTGAACCAGCCCTTCACGGGCAGGGTGGTGGCCATGTCGGCGAAATCCGGCGGGCTCTACAAGATATCGATCCATTTCGACGAACCGGTGGATGTGGTGGAGTTCGAGAGCTTCTCGGCCTTCCGCCAACGCATCAATGCCCAGGTCGACTCGGATGGCATCTCGCCGCGCAAGACGTCGAACGGCCTGCCGCATCTGGTTCTCGACATCTGAACGATCTTTCATCGACCGGTTACTATCTCCGCCGATAGCGACTAATTCCGTCCGGATTCCCCATGACGCACAGTACTGAAACCAATATGTTCCTCACCGGCTGGCTGCCCGGCGTCTTTGCCAAAACTGCCGCGCCGATCATCGTCATCACCACGGTCAACGGCCTCTTTGCCGTCGTCGACGCTTATTTCCTCGGCGTCTATGTCGGGGCCGCCGCGCTGTCCGCCGTCAGCCTCATCTTTCCCGCGCTCATGCTGCTGGTCGCGCTGCAGACGCTGGTTTCGAACGGCATGGCGAACATTCTCGCCCGCCGCCTCGGGGCAGGGGATCGCGCTGGCGCGCGAACGGTGTTCACTAGCGCCCATGCGCTGGCGATCGCCGTCGTCATTGCCGTCAACCTCGTCTATTGGCTCGTCGGCCGGCAGGTCATTGCCCTGGCGGCGGCCGGAAACACCGATGTCGCTCAGAGCGCCGAAGCCTTCATGGGCGTCATGATCGCATTCGCGCCGGTCAGTTTTTTCCTGTCGCTGCATATCGATGGCCTGCGCTGCGAGGGAAAGCTCGGCTTCATGACGCTGGTCATGCTCGCCTCGACGCTGCTCAACATCCTGGCAAACTGGCTGCTGATGGCTGTGGCCCATTGGGGTGTCGTCGGCTCCGCCGGCGGTTCGATCCTGGCGCAATTCACCTGCCTGGCGATCATCCTCGCCTATCGTCTGCGTCGCCCCAGCGCGCTTTCGCTCGACATGAAGCTGCACCTGTCCGAATGGCGGGGCATCTTTGCCTATGGCGCACCGATGAGCCTTGGCTTCATCGGTATTTCGCTGAGCTCGGCCGCCATCCTCTTCAACCTGTCGATCTGGCACGAGGGGAATTATGTCGCGACCGTCGGCGCTTATGGGATCGTCACCCGGGTGATGACCTTCGCCTATCTGCCGCTTCTCGGCCTCAGCATCGCTCTGCAGACGATATCGGGCCACAATCATGGTGCGGCACTTCCTGCCCGTGTGGCCCATAGCGTTGTCATCGCCATGGTCTCGGCCCTGGTCTATTGTGCCGCCGTCGAGCTGATCGTCGAGATGCTGGCGGGACACTTAGGGTCAATCTTCGTCGCCGATCCGGTAATCGTCGAAGAAGTCGGCCGCATCCTGCCATGGACGATCGGCGCCTATTTCCTCTTCGGTCAGGCGATCATCCTATCGTCCTACTTTCAATCGATCGGCGATGCCAGGCGCGGCGCGATCTTCGGCCTGTCACGGTCCTACCTGTTCGCGTTGCCGTTGACATTCCTGCTGCCGCTCGTCTTTGGCGAACGGGGGATCTGGATGACACCCATCTTTGCCGAGGCAGGAATGATCCTGCTCACCTGGCTGGTGCTGTCGCGCAATGCCAGGGATAGGAAATGGCGCTACGGCCTGCTGCCCACATGACATGGAAAAGGCCGCGCTTTCGGACGCGGCCTCATTTGGTGGGAAGTGCGCTCCATCCTCGCCCTTCGAGGCTTCGCTCCTCAGGGTGAGGATGGAGCGCACTTGCCATTTGAAGCCAGCTCAGTGTGCTGTCTTGCACAGGAGATTAGCCCTCATGGTGAGGTGCGTAGGCGCCTGAGCTTGGCGAAGGGGCCTGAGCCTCGAACCACGAGGGCGGGTGGTTGAGAACCACGACACTACCTCAGGACTTGAGCAGCCATTCGTGCTCGACGGCGTTGTGGAATTTCCAGATGCGCTTCGGGCCGGCCATGACGTTGAGATAGTAGAGATCGTAGC
This sequence comes from Rhizobium sp. CCGE531, assembly GCF_003627795.1. Taxonomy (NCBI): domain Bacteria; kingdom Pseudomonadati; phylum Pseudomonadota; class Alphaproteobacteria; order Hyphomicrobiales; family Rhizobiaceae; genus Rhizobium; species Rhizobium sp. CCGE531. Next base: position 1,256,530 of record NZ_CP032684.1, read on the forward strand.
CGTGGCAGGCGGCGCATGGATGGTATCCTTTCGGCACCAGCGTCACGTCGCCGTCCTCCAGTACCATGACCTCATCCAGCGACCGGTCGTCTGTATAGACGCGCTGGAAGCCGAAACCCTGCGGCGGGTTGAGGCGATGATAATAGGTCTCCTCGAGGAAGCTTTCGTTCGGGAGATTGTCCTGATCGTGCTTATGCGGCGGGTAAGAGGACGTATTGCCCCCCGGCGTGATCACTTCGACAACCAGCAACGAATGCGCAGCGTCGTCGTCTTCCGGCATGATGTTGTTGACGTGGCGGACATTGCTGCCCTTGCCGCGCGTCAGCGCCGGATGCGTACCCGGCGGAATGGCGCGTGCTTCATGGGAGCCGCCACCCGGTGCCGAGCAGACGGCCAGTTCCAGCTCGGTCTCGGCTGTTACCGACCAGCTCGATCCAGAGGGAATATAAAGCGCGTGGGGCGCGCCCTCGAAGGGACTCATACGGCCGCCGAGCGAACCGAAATCCTTCGTACCCGCCTTGGCGCTTCCCTTGCCGCTGACCCAAACGAGGCAGACTTCGCGATCGCCGGTCTCGGCCGAAGCGGTTTCGCCCGGCTTCAGGCGGTAGAGGTCGAAGCCGACATAGGTCCAGCCGGCGCTTTCGGGCGTGACATGGGTGACGCGGCCACGGGAGCCGTCAGGTTTGACCTTGAGATTTGGCATGGTTCTTCCTCTATTGCTTGGGAGAACGCCCCTCAATATCCCTTGACGGAAGAGGGGCGCTCATCTCTAGCTATCCCTTCGGAAAGCCTTCGGTTTCAACCGTGTAACCCGCTGCCGTCATGACACGCATCAATTCGGCATGGCCGATCTCGGCCATCTTCTGCGGCGGCGCGTTGCGTGGATCCTGCTCGGCTTCGACCACGAACCAGCCTTCATAGCCGTAATCGGCGAAACGCTTGACGATGGCCCCGAAATCGAGCGAACCGTCGCCCGGCACCGTGAAGGCGCCAAGCGCCACCGCATCGAGGAAGGATTGCCGGCTGCGATCCAGCCCATCGACGACCGACTTGCGGATATCCTTGACGTGGACATGATTGATACGGGCATGATGATTGTCGATGGCGCGCAACACGTCGCCGCCGGCAAAGGCCAAGTGACCAGCATCGAGCAGCAGCGGAATACCTGCGCCGGAATTGCGCATGAAAGCATCGAGCTCCGGCTCGGTCTCGACAACGGCCGCCATATGATGATGGTAGGAGAGCGGCATGCTCTGCGCAGCGCACCATTCGCCGAACTCGGTGACGCGGCGGGCATAGGCCTTCATCTCGTCATCCGAAAGGCGCGGCTTGGTGGCGAGCGGCTTGGAGCGGTCGCCCTGGATAGAGCGGCCGACTTCGCCATAGACGATGCAGGGCGCGTTGACGGCCTTGAACAGCGCGATCATCGGCGCGATGCGGTCCTTGTTGGCGGCAAGCTCCTCGTTGACGAGCGTGCCGGAGAACCAGCCGCCGCAGAGCGTCACGTCGGCAGCGCGCAGGATCGGCAGCATCTCATTTGGGTTGCTGGGGAAGCGCCGGCCCTGTTCCATGCCGGTGAAACCCGCACCGCGTGATTGCCGCAGGCATTCCTCGAGGGATACGTCGTCGCTGAGCTCAGGAAGATCGTCGTTCCACCAGGCGATGGGCGACATGCCGAGTTTGGCCTTCATCAATGGTCTCCTTGAAAACACTGTTGGAGGAGCTGAAACGCTCCTCCAGAAATAGGACGGAAATCGATCAGCCGATGCGCTGGGAGGTGCGGGCCTTTTCATAGGCGGCGCGGGCCTTGTTGACCTCGGCGCGCGGGCTGACCTCCGGAACGGCGACATCCCACCAGTGGCCGCCTTCGTCCGTGGTGATCAGCGGATCGGTATCGATGACGAGGACCGAGCTGCGGTCGTTCTTCCTGGATGCCTCGATCGCCTGTTCCAGCTCGCCGATGGAGGAGACCTTCACGGCAATCGCGCCCATGCTTTCCGCATGCGCCCGGAAGTCGATCTCCGGCATCACTTCGAAACGCGAGTCCTTCAGCAGATTGTTGAAGTTCGCGCCGCCGGTCGCCATCTGCAGGCGGTTGATGCAGCCATAGCCCCGGTTGTCGAGCAGGACGACGGTGATCTTCAACCCGAGCATGACCGAGGTCGCCAGTTCGGAATTCAGCATCATGTAGGAGCCGTCGCCGACCATGACGACCACATCCTTCTCCGGCCGCGCCATCTTGACGCCGAGCCCGCCGGCAATCTCGTAGCCCATGCAGGAGAAGCCGTATTCCATGTGGTAGCTGCCGGGCGCTGTCGCAGGCCAGAGCTTGTGCAACTCGCCCGGTAGACCGCCGGCGGCACAAAGCACAATGGTTTTCTCTCCGCCGAGCGTGCGCGTGACGGCGCCGATCACCTGGGCGTCGGAAGGCAGGGCGGCATTCGTGGTCGCCATCGCCTTGGCGGCGGCTTCCATCCAGATCTTCTTTTCCTGCGTTGCCCGTTCGGCAAGCGCTGTCGGCGCCTTCCAGCCGGCAAGGCCGGCGCTGAGGGCCTTCAGACCTTCGCGCACATCCGTCACCAATGGGTGACTATCGTGCTTCAGTGCATCATAGGCAGCGATGTTGAGGCCGATGATCGCCATCTTATCGTTCTTGAACAGCGCCCAGGAACCAGTGGTGAAATCCTGGCAGCGGGTGCCGATGGCAATCACCAGGTCGGTATCCTCGGCAATGGCGTTGGCGGCCGACGTGCCAGTCACCCCGACCGAGCCGAGCGCCAGCGGATGCGTTTCGTTGATCGCCGATTTGCCGGCCTGCGTTACGACGACTGGAACGCCATGCGCTTCGGCGAAAGCCGTGAGTTCCTTGGTCGCCTGCGAATAGAGCACGCCGCCACCGGCGAGGATAACGGGCTTTTCGGATTTGCGGATCAGCGCGATGGCGTTGGCCAGCTCGTCCGCATCCGGTTGCGGGCGGCGCTGGGTCCAGACATGCTCCTCGAAAAAGCTCTCGGGATAGTCGAAGGCCTCGGCCTGCACGTCCTGGCAGAGCGAAAGCGTCACCGGGCCGCAATCGAGCGGATCAGTCAGGACCTGCATGGCGCGCTTCAGCGCCGTCATAATCTGCTCGGGACGCGTGATGCGGTCGAAATAGCGGGAGACCGGGCGGAAGGCATCGTTGGCGGAGACAGTGCCGTCACCGAAATCCTCGATCTGCTGCAGCACCGGATCGGGCGCGCGGTTGGCGAAGATGTCGCCGGGCAGGAACAGGACCGGAATGCGGTTGACATGCGCGACGCCGGCGGCCGTCACCATATTCAGCGCGCCGGGGCCGATGGAGGTCGTGCAGGCCATGAAGCGCTGGCGGAAGCTTGCCTTGGCATAGGCGATGGCGGCATGGGCCATGCCCTGCTCGTTGTGGGCGCGGAAGGTCGGCAGCTCCTCGCGCACCTGATAGAGCGCCTCGCCGATGCCGGCGACGTTGCCGTGACCGAAGATCGCCCAGACGCCACCGAAGATCGGCTGCTTCTGTCCATCGATGATGGTCATCTGCTTCTTGAGGAAATGCGCGACGGCCTGTGCCATCGTCAATCGGATCGTCTTGCCCATCGGGCGCCTCCCAAATGCTCTAATTTTACAGATCGCGGGTCTTGAGCCACGCATCCGTCAATTGCTGGAAACGGCCGGCCATGTCGGCAATCGCTTCCTCGTCGTTCATGCCGCCCGAGAGCCATGCGCGAGCTGCATCGGAAAATATGGTCCGCCCGACGGCGAAACCCTTGACCGAGGGAGCGGCCAGCGTCGCCTCGAAGCTTCGGATCAACTCCTCCGCCGGCGCCTCCAGGCCGAGCAGCACGATACCACGGCACCATGGATCATTTTTGGCGATCACGGCATCGATTTTTTTCCAGGCCGATGCCGATTCCTGCGGCTCCAGCTTCCACCAGTCCGGCTTGATGCCGAGCGCATAGAGTTCTTCCATCGCCGTCGGGATCGTATCGTCGGTCAGCGGCCCGTTCTTGCCGGCGATGATTTCGATCAGGAGCTCGCGGCCGACCTTGCGCGCGGCTTCGAACAGCGTGCGCAACTTTTCCTGCTGCTCCGCCTTCAACTCTTTCGGATCGTCGGGATGATAGAAGCACAGGCATTTGATGCAGTGATTGAGCGGCCATTCGACGAGCTGCGAGCCGATATCCTGGCTGAATTCAAATTTCAGCGGCTTCGATCCCGGTAGCTCGACCGGGCGGCCGATCCAGGAGAAATTCTTCGTTGCGGCATCGAAGAACGCGTCGCGTCCGAAGCGTTCGTCGATCAGCATGCCATAACCGGGCCGGCCACCGGCCACCCGCGCCGCCGCCTCGACGGCCAGCCGCTTGAAGGCGACAATCCTGTCGTGGCCGACGCTCAGTTCGTCGGCGACGCTGACGAGCTGCGAGCGGTGGTCGATGGCGAGCGCCATCAGCAGCGGGATGTTGCCGCGCCGGTTCGTCGCCCAATGAATATGGTTGATCGCCTCATCCTTGCGCAGCGCCCGGTGCTTGCTGCCCGTCTTCAGGAAGAAATCGAGCTCGGTCCAGGTCGGGTATTCCGGCGAGCAGAGCAGGCGGGAGACGGCAAAGGCACCGCAGGCATTCGCCCAGGTGGCGCAGGTCTTCAGCGGCTCGCCGCGCAGGTAGCCGCGCAGGAAGCCGGACATGAAGGCATCGCCCGCGCCGAGAACATTGAACACCTCGATCGGAAAGCCCTCGCCGACGATGCCGGCTTCGAGGTCGTCCGAGATCGGCCCTTCATAGACGATGCAGCCCATGGCGCCGCGCTTGAGCACGATGGTCGCCGGAGAGAGGCGGCGGATTTCCTTGAGCGCGCCGAGCACGTTGTCGACGCCCGAGCCGATCATGATTTCCTCTTCCGTGCCGATGATGAGATCGCAATCCGGCAGCGTCTCCCTCATCTTCGAGGACACGCGATCCGATTTCACATAGCGCTCGAAGCCCTCGGCATGACCGGCGAGGCCCCAGAGGTTCGGCCTATAGTCGATATCGAAGATCACCTTGCGGCCGGCAGCCTTGGCGATGCGGATCGCCTTGCGCTGCGCCGCTTCGGTATTGGGCTTGGAAAAATGCGTGCCGGAAACCAGGACCGCCTTGGAGGACTTGATGAAGTTTTCGTCGATATCGTCTTCGTCGAGCGCCATGTCGGCGCAGTCGGAGCGATAGAAGATCATCGGCGAGACGCCCTCGGCCTCGACCGCCAGCAATACCAGCGCCGTCAGCCGTTCCTTATCCGTCGCGATGCCATCCACGGCTACACCCTCGCGGGCCGCCTGTTCGCGGATGAAGCGGCCCATCTGTTCGTCGCCGACGCGGGTAATGAGGCCGGATTTCAGACCCAGCCGCGCAGTGCCGATGGCGATATTGGCCGGGCAGCCGCCGACAGACTTGGCAAAGGAGGCGATATCCTCAAGGCGCGAGCCGATCTGCTGGCCATAGAGATCGACGGAGGACCGGCCGATGGTGATCACATCGAGTTTTGCTTCCGGCTGCGCGCCAGGATTGTCGTGTGCCATGATGTCCTCCCGTCGGGGCATGACCTCTTTCGCTCTTCAGCCAGCGCCGAGATCATGCGTTATTGAAAGTGCCGGTGTTCGTTTCGTCCCGGTTGCGACGGATCGGGCGGCCATCTCCCATGGCCGTGATCCTGGTCGCAGTGAAACATTGGTTCCGAGATTTTGTCAATTCGGAATATTTATTCCATTTTCGTTTTGTCTACTTTTATCGTGCCTTTTCGCCGGCGTTCGGCAATGGCGACCGGAAAGGCCATGATCAGCGCCATCGATGCCGATAGCGAGCGGAAGCCGGCAAAATCGGCCTCGGCCACTTCGAACCAATGGGTCGCGCAGGCGGTGAGCGGGGAAAAGGCCGAATCGGTGATGGCGATGACCGGCACATTGCGCGAGGCGAGATCCTGCGCCTGCGCCAGGCTGTCGGCGGCGTATGGCGAAAAGCTCGCGGCGATCGCTGCGTCCTTCTCCGTGGCGAAGCGGGCAATCTCGCCGTCGATGCCGTTGGGCGAGGCGACGATCTGGTGGCGTATGTTCAGCTTGGAAAAGGCGTAGGTCATATGTGCCGTCAGCGGATAGGAGCGGCGCTTGGCGATGAGATAGATCGTCTCGGCCGCGGCAAGGACATCCACTGCCTTTACAAAAGTCTCCGTCTCGATGGTCGCGGCAAGCTTGTTGACCGATTGGCTCGCAGCGGAAAGGAAGCCGGAGAGAATGCCGGCCTCCTCGTCCTGAATGCCGGAGCGCTCCAGCGTCACCAGCCGCTCTTCGTAGCTTAGCGTGCGATCGCGCAGCCTTTCGCGGAAGATGCTCTGCAGATCGGAGAAGCCCTCATAGCCGAGGTGATGAGCAAGACGCACCAGCGTGGAAGGTTGCACCTCGGCTGCCGCGGCAATGCTGGCCGTCGTGCCGAAGGCGATTTCGTCGGGATTGCCGAGCGCGAAGGCAGCGACCTGCGCGAGACGCTTCGGCATGGCGTTCTTGCGCTCTATGATAATGCTGCGCAGGCTTTCGAAGTCGCGCGGAACTCTCGTCCGCGTCTCGATATTGTTGTCCATGCGCCGTCCTTATGCTCCCCCAACACCGTCAATGAAATAAATGTTCCATATTTGCAACGATACCGGATTTTGATTCGCTCGGCACGAAATATTTTAAGTGTCTGCTTTTAAATATATAAATATGGATTTCTGCTCTGACGGGAGTTTCGAGTTTATAAGCACGCTTGTCAAAACGGTCTAAATATTCCAAAAATCGCGTCGACTTCGGGAGCAGTTTGAGGAGGAAAGGCAAATGAAGCCGTTGGGCGTTGGACTGATCGGAACCGGCTATATGGGCAAATGCCATGCGCTGGCATGGAATGCGGTGAAAACCGTGTTCGGCGATGTTGCGCGGCCGCGCCTGGTGCATTTGGCCGAAGCCAATGCCGATCTTGCAAGGGCGCGCGGCGATGAGTTCGGCTTTGAAAAGGCAACGGCCGACTGGCGCGCGCTCATCGCGGACCCGGATGTCGACGTCGTTTCCGTCACGACGCCCAACCAGTTTCATCCGGAAATGGCGATCGCGGCGCTTGAAGCCGGCAAGCATGTCTGGTGCGAAAAGCCGATGGCGCCGTCCTATGGCGATGCGGAGCGCATGCTGGCCGCAGCCGAGAACTCCGGCAAGGTCGCCATCCTCGGCTACAATTATATCCAGAACCCGGTGATGCGGCACATCAAGGCGCTGATCGCCGAAGGCGCGATCGGCGCGGTCAACCATGTCCGCGTCGAGATGGACGAAGATTTCATGGCCGATCCGAACGGCCTCTTCTACTGGAAGAGCGAGCTTGCCTCCGGCTATGGCGCTCTCGATGATTTTGCCGTGCACCCGCTTTCGCTGCTCTGGTTCCTGTTCGGCCATGTGGAGGCCGTCATCAGCGATATGGTGAAGCCCTATGCCGAACGGCCGTTGAAGGATGGCGGCCGCCGCGCCGTCGAAAACCACGATCTCGCCAATGTGCTGATGCGGCTTGGCGGCGGCATTTCCGCCGTGCTGATGGCCAATCGCTCGGCCTGGGGTCGCAAAGGGCGGATAGTCCTGCAGATCTTCGGCTCCAAGGGCTCGATCTCGTACGATCAGGAGCGCATGAACGAATTCGAGCTCTACCAGGCCGAGGGCAGGGACAGCGAGCAGGGCTTCCGCAAGGTGCTGGCCGCACCCGCCCACAAGCCTTATGACCGTTTCATCCCCGCGCCCGGCCATGGACTCGGCTTCAACGATCTGAAGATCATCGAATGCCGCGAGTTGATCCGCGCCATTTCCGGCGAGGCTGCGTCGGTCGTGGCTTTCAAGGATGGCTTACGCATCGAGAAATCGGTGCATGCCATGGCGCAATCCTTCCACGAACGGCGCTGGGTCGAAATCGAGAGCTGAGCATTCGGCCTAATTTTCTCCCGATCCGGGGCGCAGGGTCAGCTATGATTGACGCTTGCGGATGCAAGCGTTACCCCTGAAGCCCATAGGCGTCCTCCCGCGTTGCGCGGAGGATCGCCATAATAACAATGGAGTACGGATCGTGACGGGCAGATTGGTCATAGTCGGGGCCGGGCAGGCAGGTTTCGCGCTCGCGGCCAAATTGCGCGGGCTGGGTGATTCGAGGCCGATCACCATCGTTGGCGCCGAGGAAAACCTTCCCTATCAGCGACCGCCACTGACCAAGAAGTACCTGCTCGGCGAGATGATCTTCGATCGCCTGCTGTTCCGGCCCGAACATTGGTATGCCGACAACAATGTCGAGATCCGCGTGTCGACCTGGGTGGAGCAGATCGATCGCGCCGCAAAGCAGATCGTCATGCAGGACGGCTCGAGACTGGATTACGAGACGCTGGCGCTTGCGACGGGCGCGACGCCGCGTCGCCTGCCGCCATCCGTCGGCGGTGCGCTGGAGGGCGTCTATCTCGCCCGTGACAAGCGCGATGCCGATCTCCTTGCTGGGGAGATGCGCCCCGGACGCCGGGTGCTTATTATCGGTGGGGGGTATATCGGGCTTGAGGCGGCCGCGGTCGCGCGCCATCGCGGCCTCGAAGTGACCCTCATCGAGATGGGCGACAGGATCCTGCAGCGTGTCGCCGCCAAGGAAACCGCCGATATTTTCAGGGCCATCCATCAGAAACATGATGTCGTCATTCGCGAGAAGACCGGATTGAAGCAGCTCGTCGGCCGCAATGGGCATGTTGCCGCCGCGGAACTTTCCAACGGCTCGACGATCGATGTCGATTTCGTCGTCGTCGGCATCGGCGTTGCGCCCAATGACAGGCTCGCCAAGGAAGCTGGCCTTGAGGTTGGCAACGGCATCGTGGTCGATTCGTTTGCCCGCACCTCCGATCCCTATATCTTCGCCATGGGCGATTGCGTCGAGCTGCCGTGGGAGGGTGGGCGAATCCGCCTCGAATCGGTGCAGAACGCAGTCGACCAGGCGGAGGCCGCGGCCGAAATCATCGCCGGCGGCGATAAGGCTTATGATCCGAAGCCGTGGTTCTGGTCGGATCAATATGACGTGAAGCTGCAGATTGCCGGTTTCAATCTGGGTTACGACGAGACGCTTCTGCGCCCCGGCGCTCGCGAGGGCGCGGCTTCTATATGGTATTTCAAGCAGGGCCGCTTCATCGCCGTCGATGCGATAAACGACGCAAAGGCTTATGTGACGGGCAAAAAGCTCCTGGAAGCCGGCGCCAATCCGTCCAGGGCGATCCTTGCCGACCCGGCCGCCGATTTGAAGCAGCTATTGGCATGATATGAGTTTTCAAGTCGGACGGACGACGTTCCGGCCGACAACCGGCTGTTGCCGAATCTCTGAAAGAACGCAGCTGAAGGCGAAAAAGCGCTTGCGTCGATAAATGAATGGCCCTATCAGGGCCGCACCGGAGAGGTGGCCGAGTGGTCGAAGGCGCTCCCCTGCTAAGGGAGTATACCAGAGATGGTATCGTGGGTTCGAATCCCATCTTCTCCGCCATTTTCCAAAATATCAGGAATTGGTCGCTGTCAGTCCCGCAAACGGAATTATCGGTTTATGCGGCTTGGGTGCGGCGCCGTCTGCGGTTCTCGTCTTATGCGGGCCTGCTTCGCTCGCCGGGTGCGGAGCTTTCCTCGATTCGGCAGCCAATAGGCGCCTGAGCCCCCGGAGTATTTTAGATGCCGTGGCTCCCGGCTGCGAATCGGCGGCGGGAATCGTTTGAGCACGTGCGTCGATTTGGGACGGCTGCAAGCTGGACTTGTCCGCTTTCACTACCGGAAGTCGTCGCTTGAGATGACGCAGGTGATCAGCCTGCTGTCATGGAGATCCTAAAATCGCCGCGGATTGGCCATTTTGCCGCCCGTTCGCATATCCTGCGTCTCTTTTATAGTGTGCCGCCTAAGTACCCGTAGATTAAAGGATTTCTTAACGAAGTCTAAATCTTTGTGGCAGCGGTGTTGCCGACTTGTGTCCTTTCGGCAACAGGACTGGCGGAAGGTTCACGCAAATCCCCCTTTCGGAGAAGATGTCGATTGCGTGACAGAGCACGTCTTGTATTTTCACTCTCGGAAGCGAGGGCGATTGATCGTCCACTTCTTGAAACGCGAGGATGGGACAGGGAATACCTTCGGGTAGTTCTCATTCTCGACATAAACTTTGACTGGAGGTCAATATGAACATCAAGAGCCTTCTTCTCGGCTCCGCTGCTGCGCTCGTAGCAGTTTCCGGTGCTCACGCAGCAGACGCTATCGTCGCTGCTGAGCCGGAGCCGCTTGAATACGTTCGCATCTGCGATGCTTTCGGCGCTGGTTACTTCTTCATCCCGGGCACGGAAACCTGCCTCAAGATCGGCGGTAAGGTTCGTACCGAAGGTCAGTGGTACGATGCCTACGACCCGGACTCTCGTCGGGGCACGCTCTGGCACACCCGCGCCGAGTTGAACGTCAACACCGCGACCGACACCGAATACGGTCCGCTGAAGACCGAAACCATCATTCGTTGGGATTGGAACGACGGCAACGCCACCAAGACCAACCTGCTCTGGGCTTACATCAGCCTCGGCGGCTTCACGGTTGGTAAGACGGACTCGCAGTTCAACCAGTTCACCGGTTATGCCGGCGACGTCATCAACGACGACGTTGTTTATGACGGCCCGTACGAACTGAACCAGATCACCTACAACTACGACGCCGGCAACGGCTTCACGGCTGTGATCTCGCTCGAAGACAGCAACTCTGGCGTTGGCGCTACCGGCTCCAACGGCGAAGACAGCTCGAACCACTACGCTCCCGACGTTGTCGCAGGTGTTGGCTACAAGGCCGGCGCATGGGGCTTCAAGGTCGTCGGCGGTTACGACTCGATCGTTGAAGAAGGCGCCATCAAGGCTCGCGTTGACGCCGACTTCGGCGTATTCTCGGCCTTCTTGATGGGCGGCTACAACACGGACGGCGACAAGCTGAACAAGTATGCTGGCGCTGGCGGCGGTGGCTCTGCCTCCGGCATCGGCTGGGGCGACTGGGCAGTTTGGGGCGGCGTTGGCGTTCCGATCAACGAAAAGCTGAAGTGGAACCTCCAGCTCGCCTACACCGACTCGAAGATCTTCGCCGCTACCACGAACGTCAAGTGGAACCCGGTCAAGAACCTGCTCATCGAGCCGGAAGTCTCCTACACCAACTGGGACTCCATCAATCAGGACCAGTGGGCTGGTATCCTCCGCTTCGAGCGCAGCTTCTAATCTGATCTGACTTCGGTCAATCCGATTTTCACTACGGTGAAGAAAAAGCCCGGCCAATGGCCGGGCTTTTTCTTTGCTTACAAGTATTAGCAAGATAAGATGTGATATCTTTTACCGGCGCGCAGCCATCGCTAAATACACCCCTCTGAATTCGGCGAATTTCCAAGCTGATCCAAAGTAGAATTCGGCCTGCGATGCGTCTGCGATATGACGGTTTTGCGACGTGATTTTTGTGCAACGCACCCTTTGAAACGCCCGTCACAATTGCTGATAGTTTATCTCTGATATTGCTCTGCAAAAAACCATCTGTAGGTTCCAAATCGGAAGCAAGACTTACTGTCTTGGTTCTCCCAGATCAGGGGTCAACTTTTAAAACTAGGTGGGGTAGGGCGCGTCGATTTTTTCGGCGTGATTTCTCATACCTAATTGATATTGAAACTGGAGTTACTATGAACATCAAGAGTCTTCTTCTCGGCTCCGCTGCTGCGCTGGCAGCAGTTTCCGGTGCTCACGCGGCCGACGCTATCGTCGCTGCTGAGCCGGAGCCGCTCGAATACGTTCGTATCTGCGACGCTTACGGTGCTGGCTACTTCTTCATTCCAGGCACGGAAACCTGCCTCAAGATCGGCGGCATGGTCCGTACCGAAGGCGGCTGGTACAATGCTTACAAGGCTGGCCAGGACGCAGCTGGCCGCGGCACCTATTGGCATACCCGCGCCGAGCTCAGACTTTCTACCGCGACGGATACCGAATACGGCCCGTTGAAGACCAGCACGGTCTATCGCTTCGACTGGAACGACGGCAACGCCACGACGAATAAGCTGCTCTGGGCCAATATCAGCCTCGGTGGCTTCCTTGTCGGTAAGAACGATTCGGTTTACTCGACCTTCCTCGGTTATGCCGGCGACGTCATCAACGACGACGTGATCGAGTACGGTATCAATGGTACCGACGAACTGAACCAGATCACTTACAGCTATGATGCCGGCAATGGCTTTACCGCCGTCGTCTCGCTGGAAGATTCCAATTCCGGCACGGGCGCAACCGGTGCAAACGGCGAAGACAGCTCCGGCCACTATGCTCCGGACGTTGTCGCCGGTGCGGGCTACAAGGCTGGCGCCTGGCAGTTCCGCGTCGTCGGTGGCTACGACTCCATCGTTGAAGAAGGCGCCGTCAAGGCTCGCGTCGATGCCGACTTCGGCATTCTCACCGCTTTCGTTATGGGCGGCTGGAACACCGATGGCGACAAGCTCAACAAGTATGCCGGTGCTGGCGGTGCTGGGCTTGGCTGGGGCGACTGGGCCGTATGGGGCGGCGTTGGCGTTCCGATCAACGAGAAGCTGAAGTGGAACCTGCAGCTTTCCTATGACGACGCGAAGACTTTCGCTGCGACGACGAACGTCAAGTTCAACCCCGTCAAGGACCTGCTGATCGAGCCGGAAGTGACCTACGTCAACTACGACGCCGTCAACAAGGACACCTGGGCTGGTATCCTCCGCTTCCAGCGCACCTTCTAATTCGGTTCGCCGAATCGAATTTGGCAGATCTCCCGATCAGACCTCTGATCGGAGGAGGAAGGGCCCGGTTTTCCAACCGGGCCTTTTTATTGCAAGCAGGGACCGAAACACGCGAGGTTTCGTCCTCAAAGTCCTGAGATGAAATCCCGGATCGCAAGTGGGATATCGCCGAAATGCAGGATGGGCGCATGCCCTTGTCCATTGGCGATCTTGACGACGGTGCCTGGATGGCGTCTTGCCATCTCATCGGTCGTGGATTGCGTCAGGAGCTTCGAATTCTCGCCGCGAATCACCATCAGCGGAATGTCCTGAAATCCCTGGAATTGCGTCCACAGGTCGGGAATCGGCGTTTCCAGGTCGAGTGCCTGCATCTGGGCTGCGATAGCGGGGTCGTAATCGGCAGCGGGTTTGCCGTCGACAGAAGCGTAGATCGCTCGCGCCATGTCCTGCCAGTCCTCTTCGCCAAGCGCGGTAAAGGCGCTGCCATGGTTCTCTCGCAAGATCTCGATCGCCTCGCTCCAATTGGCAGGCCTCTTGTCACGGTTGAGATAGTCGCGAATATCCGCCAGCCCGATCTTCTCCAGGACGGGACCGATATCGTTGAGGATGACCGCTTTCAGGACATCCGGTCGGCTGGCCGCAAGCATATGCAGGACCAGACCGCCGCGCGACGTGCCGACGAAGATGGCTTGTTGAATATCGAGGGCGGCGCAAACCGTCAGGACGTCCTGCGCTTCGACGACGAGATTGTAGTGGGACTTGTCGGGATCCCGCTCGGATAGCCCGCGTCCGCGAGCGTCGAGTGTGATCACCCGGTGCGGAGCGGAGGAATCCTGCGACAGAAGCAGCGCCGATTGATGAAAATCGCGCGAATTGCGCGTCAGTCCCGGCAGGCAGAAAACAGGCGTCCGGTTTCGTGTTGCCGCTTCGTTGCCGGCGTAATCCCGCACATGAAGCCTCAAGCCATCCCCGGCCGTGATCGTTCTGGCAAGGAAGCCGCTTTCATCGTCGCTGCGCATGCATCGTCCTCGTGCTTCGGATATCACGAGCGATGTAACGGCATTTCCCCAACACGCACAACTGCGGTTCTGGGCTAACCTCGGCCGTTGACCAGATCCTGTACGATGTCGGCCTTTTGTCCGAGCCGCGCCTTATAGACCTGGTAGTTTTCCATGACCCGCTGGACGTAGTTCCGGGTCTCGGGGAAGGGGATGCGCTCGATCCAGTCGATCACGTCGTCGAGCGACTTGCCGCGTGGGTCGCCATAGCGGCTGATCCATTCCGGCACCTTGTTCGGCCCGGCATTGTAGGCGATGAAGGTGAGGATGTAGGATCCGCCGAACGTATCGATCTGCTCGCCGAGGTAATGAGCCCCGAGCGTGGCGTTGTAGCCGGCATCCTGTGTCAGCTTGTCGGCGGAGTAGGCCATCCCGTGCCGGCCGGCAACGGCCTTCGCCGTCTTCGGCAGCAGTTGCAAAAGGCCGCGTGCATTGGCGGAGGAAATCGCCGCCGGGTTGAAGGCGCTTTCCTGGCGGGCAATGGCATAGGCGAGCGCCTTGCCGGAGCCGGAGATATTGGCACTGTCCGGAATGACGCCGATCGGGAAGGCGAGCGCTGCCACGTCGACGCCACGCCCGTAGGCAATCTTGCCGATCTGCAGCGAGAGCTGGTGGTTACCGGAACGCTCGGCTTGAGCGGCCAGCATGGCGATTTCGCCGGGGCTCTCCAGCTGTTTTGCCAGGGCGCGATAGAGCGCTTCTCCACGCCAGCCATGCCCCGCCGCCTCAAGCCGCGAGACTGCCTGCACCGCTTCGCGCTCCTGGAAGCGCTGGCGGTCGGCAGCCGAGGGCGAGGGGTAGCTGACATTCAGCGTGCGGCGGCCGAGCTTTTCGGCGGCGAGCTGTCCGTAAAACGTGCTCGGATAAGAGGCCGCCTTCGCATAGAAATCGGCTGATTTGCCCGGGCCGCCCGCCTCGGCCGCGCGGCCGAGCCAATACCAGCCGCGCGATTGCGAGATCGGCCCGTTCGAGACCTGCAGGATCTTGCGGAAATGGCTTGCCGCGCTTGCACCGTCCTGTAGGCCGCGCAGAGCGTACCAGCCGGCATGGAATTCGGCCTCGCCGATATCTTGCGGACTTTCCGCGACACTGGCGTCGACAACGCGGTAGGCCGCCTTGAATTCACCCTGATCCGCCAGGCCGCGGCTGACGATGCGCTGCTCGTTCCACCATTGGCCGGGGCTGACGAGCACGCTGCCGTCGCGCGGCATTTGCGCCAGAAGATTGGCCGCGTCATCATATCTGTCCTGGCGACGCGAGGTTTCGATCCGCATGAAGAGATAGGCGGGATCCTTGCGCCATTGCGCATCGACGGCTGCTATCAGAGCGTCGGCCTTCGGCAAGCGGTCATTGACGGCGGCCCAGGCCTTGTAGAGCGATTGCGCCTTGCCGAGATCGCCGAAGCGTTTGGCTTGCGCGGTCCGGTCGCGGTAAAGCAGATAGTCCATGCGCGCCTTGTGATCGGCAGGCGACAGCAGGCTTGGGAACTCGGCGAGGATCTTGTCCTCGAGAGACTTGTCGAGCGGCTCGTCGCGCCAGATCTTGCGGATCAGCTTGCCGGCTTGAGCGGATGAACCGCGAGCCATGAGCGCGCGGGAAAGAATGATGGCGCCTTCCACGGTCTCCGGCTGCGTATTGCCGAAAGCAGCAAGGATTTGATCCGTCGCCGGGTTTTCGCTGTAGAGCGCGCGCTCGGAATTGGCGCGCAAGCTGCCGAGCCCCGGCCATCCCAGAAGCTCGCGAGCGGCGGTGGCAATCTCGCCCGAGGGAATGCCCGGCTGGCCCGAAGTGGCGATCGCCCAGGTGAGGACATGGCGATCAAGCGTGCCTTGGTCCATGCTGTTGCGGATGGCAAGCGCCTGCATCGGGTTCTTGTTGGAAAGCGCGTCCAGGCCAGCCTTCAGGTCTCCGCTCACCGGCGCGATGGCGCCGCTGCGCGGGATCGCGGCCGTGCTTATGGGATCCGTCGCCATGGCGAGATCGGCGCTGGCGCGTGTAGATGTCTGCTGGCCGGGAAGCTGCGAGGCAACGGCGCCCCAGGCCACCGCCAAGCCCACAGCGGTCCAGATCGTGACGGGTCTCTTCATCCGGCTACTCACAAAACAAACGGTCCCATTCCATTTGCCAAATGTTATATTAACGAAACCTTACCGGTGGTCCGAATTTCAATCAATTATGATATCGGAAACTGCCCTCTACCATCCAAAGCGTGCTTGTCGCCGTCAAGCCGGCGCTTTATGGTGCGCGGATTCATAACCATGGATTGCGGCCGAAGCATGGATGCCGCGCCGCTAGGAGACTTGCATGTTCCAGGGATCCATTCCCGCACTCGTTACGCCCTTTACTGACGCCGGCAAGGTGGACGAGGCATCCTTCGTCTCGCATGTCGACTGGCAGATAAAAGAGGGTAGCAAGGGTTTGGTCCCCGTGGGCACGACGGGGGAATCGCCGACCCTGTCGCATGACGAGCACAAGCGGGTTGTCGAGCTTTGCATCGAGGTCGCCAATAAGCGCGTCCCGGTCATGGCGGGAGCGGGTTCGAACAATACCCGCGAGGCGATCGAGCTTGCGCAGCACGCTGAAAAGGTCGGCGCAAACGCGGTTCTGGTCGTCACGCCCTATTACAACAAGCCGACGCAGAAGGGGCTCTACGCGCATTTCGCCGCCGTTGCCGAGGCGGTGAAGCTGCCGATCTATATCTATAACATTCCGGGTCGCTCGGTCGTCGACATGACGCCGGAGACGATGGGTGGGCTCGCAAAGACCTACGCCAACATCGTCGGCGTCAAGGATGCGACGGGCAAGATCGAGCGCGTCTCCGAGCAGCGCATCAGCTGTGGCCACGATTTCCGCCAGCTTTCCGGTGAGGATGCCACGGCGCTGGGCTTCAATGCGCATGGCGGCATCGGCTGCATTTCCGTGACCGCCAATGTCGCGCCGCGCCTGTGCGCCGAATTCCAGGCGGCAACGCTCGCCGGTGACTATGCCAAGGCTCTTGAATATCAGGATCGCCTGATGCCGTTGCACAAGGCGATCTTCCTGGAGCCCGGTCTCTGCGGCGCCAAATACGGTCTCTCCCGTCTTGGCCGCATGAGCCGCAATGTGCGCTCGCCGCTGTTGTCGACGCTGGAGCCGGGCACGGAAGCTGCGATCGATGCCGCCATGCGCCATGCCGGCCTCCTGAACTGAGACGGCATCGCAGATCCGTTGCCGCAACTCCGCCGGACCGCTCTCTTCACAAGGAGGGCGGTCTCGCTTATTTAGGGGTCACGAACTTGGCACGCCTTCGGCCGCTGCCGTAATGACGCAAGAAAAGAAGAAGAACCATGGCACCCAAAGGCAGCCAGCGCGTGGTGAAGAAGATTGTGGCGGAGAACCGCAAGGCACGCTTCAACTACGAGATCATCGACACTTACGAAGCAGGGCTTGTGCTGAAGGGCACGGAGGTCAAGTCGCTGCGTGAAGGCAAGGCCAATATCGCCGAATCCTACGCCTCGGACGAGGATGGCGAGATTTGGTTGATCAATTCCTATCTGCCGGAATATCTGCAGGCCAATCGCTTCAACCATGAACCGCGCCGCCGTCGCAAGCTGCTGCTCTCCAGCCGCGAAATCGGCCGGCTGCGCTCGGCCATCAATCGCGAAGGCATGACGCTTGTGCCGCTGAAGATCTACTTCAACGACAACGGCCGCGCCAAGCTGGAACTGGCTCTCGCCAAGGGCAAGAAGCTGCATGACAAGCGCGAGTCCGAGAAGGAGCGCGATTGGAACAGGCAGAAGAGCCGCCTGCTCAAGGACAATAGGTGAGGGTGAGAAGCGGTCGGGCAACCCCCGAGCAATCGATCCAGTGAATCGATTGCAGCGACGAACGCCCTGAGTCTCAGCGAGGGGCCGGCTGCCGCGGCAGACACGAAACGCTTCCGCCGCGCGCAACTACCCCTTGGCAAACACCGAACCTGTCCGATACAGTCCCGAATTACTCTTCGGCATCCGTCGCGGCGGGCGCCGGTTCGACGGGACGTTGCGGACGCTCCGAAGCCTCGCGGCCGATCTCCGCCTTCAGCGATACGAGATCGATGAAATGGTCGGCCTGGCGGCGCAGGTCGTCGGCGATCATCGGCGGCTGGGTTGCCATGGTCGAGATGACCGACACCTTGCGACCACGGCGCTGCAGGGCTTCCACGAGGTTCGTGAAGTCGCCGTCGCCGGAGAAGATCACCAGATGATCGACGGTTTCGGATTGCTCCATGGCGTCGATCGCCAGCTCGATGTCCATGTTGCCCTTGATCTTGCGGCGTCCCATGGAGTCCGTGAATTCCTTGGCCGGCTTGGTGACGACCTTGTAGCCGTTATAATCGAGCCAATCGATCAGCGGGCGGATCGAGGAGTATTCCTGATCCTCGATAAGAGCGGTGTAATAATAGGCGCGCAGGAGATATCCGCGTTTCTGAAAAGCTTTCAGGAGCTTGCGATAGTCAATATCGAAACCGAGGCTCTTGGATGCGGCGTAGAGATTGGCGCCATCTATAAAGAGTGCAATTTTTTCGCGTGGGTCAAACATCACTTAGATATCCACTGTTATAAAAACGTAATGATCTCGTTCAAAGTTTAGCTAAAACAATCCGTTGCAAGGCGTTGCAGAATAATTCGTAGTACTTTATGAATTATTCATATAACCGAGATGTAGGGCACGAAATGTGATATTCCAAGCAACCGCAGGTAGAAATCACCCTTTGTCTAGGGGAATTTTAGCACTTTCCCAGGGGGTGCAAAGGCGCTCAAACAGGAAAAACTTGAATTTGCCATCGTTTGCTTGTATCGGCGTGCTACTCCGAGACATGATGACGACATCACGACCGCAAAGGACAGGCAATGGCCCGTGTCACAGTAGAAGATTGCATTGATAAAGTAGAGAACCGGTTCGAGCTCGTGCTGCTCGCCAGCCATCGCGCCCGTCTGATTTCGCAGGGCTCCTCGATCACGATCGACCGCGACAACGACAAGAACCCGGTTGTAGCGCTGCGCGAAATCGCCGACGAGACGCTGTCGCCTGATGATCTCAAGGAAGATCTCATCCATTCGCTGCAGAAGCATGTCGAAGTGGATGAGCCCGAGCCCGATCCGGCAAGCCTGCTCGCAACCGGCGTCTCCGCCTCCAGCGACGAGGAAGAAGATCTGCCGGAGACGGTTACGTTCGACCAGATGTCGGAAGAAGAACTTCTGGCCGGTATCGAAGGCCTGGTTCCGCCGGAAAAAAGCGACGATTACTGATCGTCGACCTTGATGCTCCGGGCGGGAGCGATATGATGGGGAAATGCGTGCGCCGGTCACATGACTGGCGCGCTTTTGTTTTTGCTGGAGTAGCTTTGGAATGATGCGGCAATACGAGCTTGTCGAGCGCGTGCAGAAATACAAGCCCGATGCCAACGAAGCTCTGCTCAACAAGGCCTATGTTTATGCAATGCAGAAGCATGGCCAGCAGAAACGCGCCAGCGGCGATCCCTATATTTCCCATCCTCTCGAAGTTGCTGCCATCCTGACGGATATGCGTCTGGATGAATCGACCATCGCGGTCGCCCTTCTCCACGACACGATCGAGGACACGACGGCGACCCGGGCCGAGATCGACGAACTGTTCGGCGAAGATATCGGCCGCCTGGTCGAGGGGCTGACCAAGATCAAGAAGCTCGATCTCGTCACCAAGAAAGCGAAGCAGGCGGAAAACCTGCGCAAGCTGCTTCTCGCCATTTCCGACGACGTGCGCGTGCTGCTGGTCAAGCTTGCCGACCGCCTGCACAATATGCGCACGCTGGATCATATGTCGCCGGAAAAGCGCGCCCGTATTTCCGAGGAGACGATGGAAATCTATGCGCCGCTCGCCGGCCGCATGGGCATGCAGGATATGCGCGAGGAGCTGGAAGAGCTCTCCTTCCGCCATATCAATCCGGAAGCGAACGATACCGTCACCAAGCGCCTTGAGGAGCTTTCGCGGCGCAACGAAGGCCTCGTCAAGAAGATCGAGACCGAACTGCGCGACCTGCTTGTTGCCAACGGCCTCGCCAATGCCATGGTCAAGGGCCGGCTGAAGAAGCCTTATTCGGTCTTCCGCAAGATGCAGTCGAAATCGCTCTCCTTCGAGCAGCTTTCCGATATCTACGGCTTCCGTCTTCTCGTTGACGATATCCCGTCCTGCTACCGTGCGCTCGGCATCGTGCACACGCGCTGGCGCGTCGTTCCCGGACGGTTCAAGGACTATATCTCGACGCCGAAGCAGAATGACTATCGCTCCCTGCACACGACGATCGTCGGTCCTTCCAGCCAGCGTATCGAACTGCAGATCCGCACCAAGCGCATGCATGAGATCGCCGAATTCGGCATCGCCGCCCACACGCTCTACAAGGACGGCACGAACGGCAATAACAGCAATGGCGATGGCGAACTGCTGTCGCGGGAAAGCAATGCCTATTCCTGGCTGCGCCACACGATCGAGGCGCTGGCCGAAGGCGACAGCCCTGAAGAATTCCTCGAGCACACGAAGCTCGAACTGTTCCAGGATCAGGTCTTCTGCTTTACGCCCAAGGGTAAGCTGATCGCCCTGCCGCGCGGTGCGACGCCGATCGACTTCGCCTATGCCGTCCATACCAACATCGGTGACACGACCGTCGGCGCCAAGATCAATGGTCGCATCATGCCGCTGGTGACGCGGCTGAACAATGGCGATGAAGTCGAGATCATCCGATCCGGCGTGCAGGTGCCGCCGGCCGCCTGGGAAGAGATCGTCGTCACGGGCAAGGCGCGCGCCGCCATTCGCCGCGCGACCCGGCTCGCCATTCGCAAGCAATATGCCGGCCTTGGCCACCGTATTCTGGAGCGCACCTTCGAGCGCGCCGGCAAGGTCTTCTCGCGCGACGCCCTGAAGCCGGCCCTGCATCGCCTCGGCCAGAAGGACGTGGAGGATGCCATTGCTGTCGTCGGGCGAGGGGAGCTGTCGTCGCTCGACGTCCTGCGCGCCGTCTATCCCGATCATCAGGATGAGCGCGTGACCGTGAAGCCCGCCGGCGACGAAGGCTGGTTCAACGTCCGCAGCGCTTCGGGCATGATCTTCAAGATCCCGGGCAAGACCAAGGCCGATCTGGCTGACGGCACCGATGCCGATGCGCCGCCGATCCGCGGCCTGGCAGCCAATGTCGAGGTACATTTCGCCCCGACCGGCGCGGTTCCCGGCGACCGCATCGTCGGCATCATGGAAAAGGGCAAGGGCATCACCATATATCCGATCCAGTCGCCGGTCCTGCAGCGGTTCGATGACGAGCCGGAGCGTTGGATCGATGTGCGCTGGGATCTCGACGAGGCCAACAAATCCCGCTTCGCGGCGCGTATCATGATCAATGCGCTGAACGAGCCGGGCACCTTGGCCAAGGTGGCGCAGACCGTCGCCGATGTCGACGTCAATATTCGCTTGCTCAACACCGTTCGCGTCGCCGCCGATTTCACCGAGATGGCGCTCGACGTGGAGGTCTGGGATCTGCGCCAGCTCAATCAGCTTCTGGTGCAGCTCAAGGAGCTCGACTGCATCGCCACTGTGAAGCGCCTTTACGAGTGAGATCTGTCTGGCACATCTTCGATCCAATGCAGGCTGCATATTTTGTGATCATTTTATGACCAAATTTGAGCACATTTCCGGATTGATATGCATTGAATGCATGGCTGTGTCTATTTAAGAGCGGTGGTAATTAACCGTTGTCGGCCTTATCTTCTGGTCATCGAAGAAACGAAACAGAGATGAGAGAAGACAATGTTTAGCCCGATCAAGAAAATCGCCCGCGCCCTGCGTGTTCCGAGTGTCGAAGACCGCGAAATGGCTTACCTGAATGGCTCGCACGACCGTTTTGACCTTGAATATCGTCAGCGTCAGGTTGACCGCGGCCTGTTCCGTCAGCGTTAACAGCCGTTAATACTTAAAAGACCAAGAGGGGCGCGTCGCTGTTGCGCCCTTGGAGCATCCCGACATAGAGGGATTTCTTCAGGTAGATGAATGGAGAACGTCCATTTTCTGCACCCTAAGCAGGCGACGCTCCAAAAAGGGCCGTAGTTTCGGTTCTTAATCGGCACGTGACACGTTTGGCCGCTCTTGTCACGACGGCCTCCATTGCACTAGATAAGCCGCATGCTATTTCGTCGCCGAAAACCACTGACACTCAAGGAAAAACTGCGGGAGCACCTATGGCCCCGCAAGGGTTTCGTCCGCTCGTTCCAATATTTCGGCAAGCGCCTCGTTCGTCTTGCCGCGTCGCCGCACTCGGTTGCGGCTGGTTTTGCTGCGGGCATCGTCGTATCGTGGACGCCCTTCATCGGCGTGCATTTCGTCATGGCGATCATCATCGCCTATCTGATCGGCGGCAATGTCATCGCCTCCGCGCTCGGCTGTCTCGCGGCCGGCAATCCCATTACCTATCCCTTCATCTGGGCTTTCACCTGGGAAATCGGCCATTTGATCCTGGCGCGTGATGGCGGCGGCCAGGGTGAAGGCATCGATCTGCCGGCGCTGTGGCACAAAGGCGATCTCCTGCAAATCTGGGATCCGGTTTTGAAGCCGATGCTGATCGGCGGCATTCCGCCGGCGATTGTGACCGGCGTGATCGTCTATGCGCTCACCTATTATGGCGTGAAGACCTTCAAGACGCGCCGCAAGGAACGCCTGTTGGAGCGCGCCCGCGAGCGGCTGGCGCTTGCCGAGAACGCATCGAGCGTCTGACGGCGCCTGTGATATCGCCCCGGGCCGCCAGGAGGGCCTTCCCATGATTATCGGCATAGGCAGCGATCTTATCGACATCCGCCGGGTGGAGAAGACGATCGAACGTTTCGGCGCCCGGTTCACCGAGCGCTGCTTTACCGACATCGAGCGTGCCAAGTCCGAAGGCCGCAAGAACAAGGCGGCATCCTATGCCAAGCGCTTTGCCGCCAAGGAAGCCTGTTCCAAGGCTTTGGGCACAGGCCTGGCGCAAGGCGTCTTCTGGCGCGACATGGGCGTCGTCAATCTGCGGAGCGGCAAGCCGACGATGCAATTGACCGGCGGAGCCGCCGAAAGATTGGCTTCCATGCTGCCGCCAAATCATCGCGCCGCCATTCATTTGACGATAACGGATGATTTTCCGCTTGCTCAGGCTTTTGTGATCATCGAGGCGCTGCCGATGGACGGCTGAATCGCAGCCATGTGTCGCTTTTGGCATCCGCGCCATTGCCGCAATGATGTGAAGCGAGTAGACAGTGCCTGAAAGCAAGTGCGCCGGTGGGGTGCGAAAAAGGAATAAGACTGCGTGTCCGAGAAAGCCGTAAAACAGCAGAACGCCCTGTGGGAAAACATCAAGGTCATCGTCCAGGCGCTCGTCCTGGCCATGATCATCCGCACGGTTCTCTTTCAGCCGTTCACCATCCCGTCCGGCTCGATGATGCCGACGCTTCTTGTCGGCGACTATATCTTCGTCAACAAATTCGCCTACGGCTATTCGAAGTATTCGCTGCCGTTCTCGCCGGATCTGTTCAGCGGCCGTATTTTGGGCAGCGAGCCGAAGCGCGGCGACGTCGTCGTGTTCCGTTTCCCGCCGAATCCGGACGTCGACTACATCAAGCGCGTGATCGGCCTGCCGGGCGACCGCATTCAGGTGAAGAACGACATCCTCTACATCAACGGTCAGGCCATTCCGCGCGAGCCGCACGGCACCTTCTCGTCCGATTACAGCCAGGAGCCGGGCGACAACATCCCCGTCTACAGCGAGCGCCTGCCGGATAGCGGCAAGGTCTATGACACGCTGGATCTTTCGCCGAATTCCCGTGGCGACAATACCCAGGAATATGTCGTACCGGCCGGTCATTACTTCATGATGGGCGACAACCGCGACAATTCAGACGACAGCCGCTTCGACGTCGGTTATGTGCCTGCCGAAAACCTCATCGGCCGCGCCAGCGTCATCTTCTTCTCGCTGGGTCATGACACCTCGTTCCGCGAGGTCTGGAAATGGCCGACCAACATGCGTTGGGATCGCCTCTTCAAGGTTGTCGAATGACGAAGGCGCAGGCGCTCTCCCAGGCGGATCGTACAAAGCTTGAGGTTGTGATAGGCCATGAATTCGCCGAGAAGGAGCGTCTCGACAGTGCGCTGACACATGCCAGCGCCCGCGCGCACAAGACGGGAAACTACGAACGGTTGGAATTTCTCGGCGACCGGGTTCTCGGTCTCTGCATCGCCGAGCTGCTGTTCAAGACCTTCGGCGCGGCGACGGAAGGCGAACTCTCGGTTCGCCTCAACCAGCTTGTGAGCGCCGAAACCTGCGCCGAAGTCGCCGATGAGATGGAGCTGCATCTTTACATCCGCACGGGCGCCGATGTGAAAAAGCTGACGGGCAAGCGCATGCTCAACGTGCGCGCCGATGTCGTCGAAAGCCTGATTGCCGCGCTTTATCTCGATGGCGGGCTGGAAATCGCCCGCAAGTTCATCCTGCGTTTTTGGGAGCGCCGCGCCATCAGGCCGGAAGGTGCAAGGCGCGACGCCAAGACGGAACTGCAGGAATGGGCGCATGCGAAATTCGGTGTCACCCCGGTCTATAGGGTTGATGATCGCAGCGGACCGGATCATGATCCACGCTTCACCGTGACGGTGGAAGTGGCGGGAACGGCGCCCGAGACAGGAATTGAGCGCTCCAAGCGTGCCGCCGAGCAAGTGGCGGCGACGCGGATTCTGGAGCGTGAAGGTGTATGGCAGCCTCAGTTGACTGAGACGTGACTGCCGGGGAATAATGGAAAAATGAGCAATCAGCAGGATACGCCCGCCGAGGACGGCGCGGTTGAACATATCGGCCCGACGCATTCGGGTTTCGTGGCCCTTATCGGCCCCACCAATGCCGGCAAGTCGACGCTCGTCAACCGGCTCGTGGGCGCGAAGGTTTCGATCGTCAGCCACAAGGTACAGACGACCCGCGCGATCGTGCGCGGTATCGCCATTCACAACAATGCGCAGATCGTCTTCATGGATACGCCCGGCATCTTCAGGCCGCGCCGCCGTCTCGACCGCGCAATGGTGACGTCGGCCTGGGGCGGCGCCAAGGATGCCGATCTCATCATGCTGCTGATCGACAGCGAGCGTGGTTTGCGCGGTGATGCCGAGGCCATTCTGGAAGGGCTGAAAGAGGTTTCGCAGCCGAAGATCCTGGTGCTGAACAAGATCGACCGCGTCCGTCGCGAGGATCTGCTGGCGCTCGCCGCCGCGGCCAATGAGAAGATCGCCTTCGATCAGACCTTCATGATCTCGGCCGAAAATGGCTCCGGCTGCGACGACGTCATGGACTATCTGGCGAAAACCTTGCCGGAAGGACCCTGGTACTATCCCGAGGATCAGATTTCGGATCTGCCGATGCGGCAGCTTGCCGCCGAAATCACCCGCGAAAAGCTGTTTCTGCGCCTGCATCAGGAGCTTCCCTATTCCTCGCATGTCGAGACGGAAAAGTGGGAGGAGCGCAAGGACGGTTCGGTGCGCATCGAACAGGTGATCTATGTCGAGCGCGAAAGCCAGAAGAAGATTGCCCTTGGCAAGGGCGGCGAGGCGATCAAGGCGATTTCGACCGCATCGCGCAAGGAGCTCTCCGAAATCCTGGAGCAGCCGGTACATCTTTTCCTCTTCGTCAAGGTTCGCGAGAACTGGGGAGATGATCCAGAGCGTTTCCGGGAGATGGGGCTGGACTTCCCGCGTTAATCGAGCTTTGCTTCCATGAGTGCTTTTATATTGCAGCGGTTTATCGGGCATATCGCCCACACCGCTGCAATTCAGGGGAGCGTTTCATGGCCAAGGCCGCTGCGACGATGCATGGACAGCGAACATCCTGCCAACGCTGTCCATTAAGGTCTCTGCCGCATTTTCGTGAATTCGAGCGCGATGAGCTGAATTTCATCAACAGCTTCAAGAGGGGCGAGCTGTTTGTCGACGCCGGCGCCACGATTTTCCTCGAAGGTGCCCACAGTGCCCACCTGTTCACCATCCTGTCGGGATGGGGTTTTCGCTACAAAACGTTGGAGGACGGCCGACGCCAGATCCTCAACTATGTGATGCCCGGCGATCTCATCGGGCTGCAGGGTTCGATCATGGGAGAGATGCAGCACTCGACCGAAGCGCTGTCGCCGGTATCACTCTGCGTTTTCGAGCGCACCGAATTGATGACCCTCTACAATTCGCACGCCTCTCTTGCCTTCGACCTGACGTGGATTGCTGCAAGGGAGGAGCGGATTCTGGACGAACATCTCCTAAGCATCGGGCGCAGGTCCGCGGTCGAGCGCGCTGCCTATCTGATCGCATACTTGCACCAGCGCGCGAGCGCGCTTCGCCTCTTCAATGGCAGCAAGGTCATCCCCGTCACGCAGCAGCATGTGGCGGACACGCTCGGCCTCTCCGTTGTTCACACCAACAAGACATTGAAAAAGTTGGCCGCACGAGGATTGCTTCTCTGGCAGGAGCGAGGCTGCGAGGTTTTGGATGATGAAGGGCTTGCCGCACTCGCCGGTTGGGACGGACTTGATTCGGGCAAGCGTCCCTTCATTTAGAGGCAATTTTTGTGATCGGACGCATGTCTTTTTTAAATGCTGACGGCAAGTGTATCAGCATAGATTATTCTCACCGTCACTTTTCCACCAGTTTCACCTTTTACTAACCCCGGCGGCAAAAGCGATTGGAGCACGTCAACGAGCCCATAGTGCCGCAGCGCAAAAAGTGCGAAGCGGTTTGGAGGCAAGGTCATGTTTCAAGAGACCAAGCCAGTACGAATGGAGAAATCCGTTCACTCATTACGGGCCGATGATCGGCGCCGGAGGGATAGATGTGGGACTTTTTACGGGCAGCGCCAGCTGGCGCGCGCATGCAAGGATGGCGTTGATATGACGTTTCAGCGCGTCCTTATTCTGGAAGACAATCTCATCATCGCCATGGAGGCGGAGGAAATTCTTCGTCTCGTGGGAATTCAACAGATTGAGATTGCTTCAAATCTGGAACAGGCGGTCAACGCTGTTCATTCCGAACACTATGATTTTGCGATGCTGGACGTGAACCTCGGGGAGTCGACGAGCTTCGGCTTTGCCCGATTGTTGATGGATCGCGGCATCTCCTTTGGTTTTGTCAGCGGTTATTCCGACACGCTCGATTTCCCGGCGGATCTGCGGCATGTGCCGCTTTTGAACAAGCCTTTCGATGAGCAGTCCATGCGCCTCTTTGTCCGGACATTGGAGGCCGGCGGTTCCCGTGCCATGTGACAGCGGCGGGCATTTGTCCTAAATTCGAATCGCAAAAATCTTTCGGGGCAACCGGCCGATGCAGTGGCAGGACCATGCGATCATCCTGGGCGTCAAGCGCCTTGGCGAGACCAGCGTCATCGCCGAGGTGATGACGCGTGCGCGCGGGCGCCATATGGGGCTGGTACGATCGGGCCGTTCGCGCGCCATGCAGCCGGTGCTGCAGGCCGGCAATCTCGTCGAGATAACCTGGCGGGCAAGGCTGCATGAGCATCTTGGCGAGTTTCGCATGGAACCGATTACGCTCCGGGCCGCGCGGCTGATGGAGACTGCGACGGCCGTCTATGGCGTGCAGGCGATGGCCGCCTTGCTGCGGTTGCTGCCGGAGCGTGATCCGCATCCGCATCTCTACGATGCGCTCGACGTGATCCTCGAAAACCTGCAGAATCCCGCCGATGCCGGTGAGCTTTTCGTGCGCTTTGAACTGGCCGTGCTGAACGATCTGGGCTTCGGCCTCGATTTGACCGAATGCGCGGCAACCGGCGTGCGCGAGGACTTGGCTTTCGTTTCGCCGAAGACCGGGCGTGCCGTCTGTCGTGCGGCCGGCACGCCTTGGGCGGACAAGATGCTGGCGCTGCCGCCGTTTCTCTCAACCGGAGCCTTGGTCGCCGCGGATACGGAAAGCCTCGCGGCCGCCTTCCGCCTGACCGGCTTCTTCCTGCATCGCCATGTCTACGAACCGCGCGGCATAGAGATCGCCGCGGCGCGCGAGGGCTTTATTCAGGCCGCGATGAAGGCGCTGAATGCAGCGTCGCAGGAGCGGTCAACCGCTGCAGCCAAAAGGTAGAGCAAGTCGCGCAAAAGTGCGCGGCAAATAGGATCATGCTCAAGCGTGTTCGGAGCTGAAAGACCGCTCGCTTCAAACAGCCATGTTCGATGCCGCCGACATCACCTCACGCGGGGCGGGAATGCCGAACATATGACGACCGGCCTCTTCGGCTTCGGTGAAACACCAGCGGATGACGCCATCCCGATCGAGCAGGAATTCACCGACGAGCTGGCCTTCGCCGGTGGCAACCATCTGTTTGTCGTCCTCCGTGATTTCGTACCCGTCCGCCTTGTCGAGGAACTCCATCGCCGTCATCGGATCCATGGGCTGGGGAAGTTCGCCGGGCATGTCGATGCGCATCGACCGCACGGCACTGATGCCGACCTTGTGCGGCCAGTCGGTCTCATCTTCGGTGAACTGGACATTCGGCAGGCCGAAGGCCTTGTGCGATACCCGCTCCGGATCGGAAGCGGCCAGCAGATTGGGAAGCGGATGGAAGCGGAAATAGAGGCGCGCGCGTTCGATCGGCGTGTTGACGACGGTCAGGCTATCGATGCCTTTTTCCTGCAATGCATCGGTGAGTTCGGCCATGGCGGCGATCTGCCGACGGCAGAAGGGACAATGCAACCCGCGGAACAACCCGACAAGCACCGGCTTCTGGCCGCGAAAATCGTCGATGGCGATCTTGCCCTGGCGAGTGATCGCATCCAGCACAACGTTCGGCGCGCGATCTCCAGGCTGCAATGGTCTTTCGGTGTGGTTCTCCTGCATGTTTCGTTCCTCCCTTTATGTGTTTGGATCGGTTCTCCCAACGAATCTCGGACGATCGTCCTGACGAGAACAGTCAGTCGAGAAACGGCAATACGACGAGTGTGCCTGGATCGAGGTTGTGGCGGATGCATACATCCTGTGCCAGCGTGAAAAATCGCTCTGCCTCGGCCAGATCGTCATGTTCCAGGCTCAGTGTCGCCAAGCCATCATAGCATGGAAAGAGCAGTTGCGGTTCATCGATTTCCTTCGCGACCTCAAGAGCTTCCTCGTAATACCTGCGCGCTAGCTTCGGCTGGCCGTGACATTGATGGATCTGTCCGAGGACGATCAAGGGCACGGAAAGGTGATCGCGCTGATCGAGCGCCCGGTCGATCTCCACCGCCTTCTCCGCTGCCGGCACGCCCTCGGCGGCGCAGCGGTCGGTAAAGGTACAGCAGGAAACGGCGAGGTTGGCGAGAAGGCGCGCCTGGAAGCCGAGATCGCCGATGCGGGTCGCGACCTCCAGCCCGCGCCGGCAGATCCTGATGGCGTGGGCCGGATCGACGATGGTGTAGAGCACGCCAAGATTGGAATAGGCGCGACAGGCAGCACTTTGCAGATCGGCTTTTTCGGCGACCGTGAGGCTGCGCTCCACTTCCTGCACGGCATCGCGGCGGCGGCCGAGCCGCGCAAGAGCCGCGCCCTTGGTGTTCAGCGCCTCCGCCATTGCGCGTGCCGCCTCCCGTCCGGCCTCGGTCGTTCCGTCGATGGGGAGCGTTTCCAGCCGTTGCAGGGCCTGCGTCGCCCATTCGGCGGCTGCGGCCTGGTCGCCCATGCGGAAGGCCAGATGGCCGCGCTCCTGCAGGAGATGCGCGTGTTCGACCGGTGCGTCGATCGTCGCGATCATAGCTTCCGCCTCGGCGCAATGTGCCTCGGCTTGATCACGGCGCCCCGCCTCGAGATGCAGTCGGCCGATTTTTCGCAGTATCCTCGCTGCCGCGATCCGATCGTCTCCCGTGCGATGGATCGCCAGCGCTTGCTGATAATGGTTCAAGGCAGCGTCGCGGCGGCCGGCAGGGCCGTAGAGATCGGCAAGGCGCTCCAGCAGCGCCAGTTGTTCCGGTGCCACCTCCGGCTCGTTTGCGAAGGTGGCAAGAGCCTGGCGGTAGAGGCGCATCGCGTCGTCATTGGCGTAGGTCTTGCGTGCCAGATCGCCGGCGGCCATCAGATAGGTGGCACCTTTCGCCTTCTCGGTGGTCAGGCTGAAGTGATGGCCGAGCTGGGCCAGATGCTCGGGCCGGTCAGGCGCTGAGCCATATTGGCGCTCCAGAACCCGGCCGATCCGGAGGTGAAGCTCCGTGCGCCGCTGCAACAGGAGATTATGGTAGATGACGTCGTGCAGTAGGGATTGGCTGAAGCGATAGGCGGGAGAAACACCGGCATCCGGCCCGCGCAATTCCTCGACGATATTGGCATCGCAGAGATAGTCCAACGCAGCATCGATGGCAGCCGGGTCGGTGGCGATGGTGCGGAGCAGAGCGGTGTCGAATTTCGGGCCGATCACCGCCGCCTCCTGTGCCAACCGCCTGATCTCCTGCGGCAGACGATCGACACGGGCGAGCAACAGCGCCTGCAGATTGACCGGAATATCGACATCCGTGTCTTCCGCCGCGACTTCCCAGCGCCGTCCGTCATTGTGCAGCCTGCCCATGTCGATCAATCCCCGAAGGATCTCCTCGATGAAGAGAGGATTGCCGCCGGCGCGATCGAGGATGCGCTGGCACACTGCGACCGGCAGCTTGCCATGACTCTCGCCGAAAAACGCGGCGAGCAGCTTCCGCCCGTCGGCTGCGACGAGTGGGCCGAGACGCTGCACTGTGACGCTGACCCGATTGGAATCCAGCGGGTCGATCTGCGATGTCGGCCGGTAGATCGCCAGCAGCATCAGCCGGCTGCGCTCCAGCCGATCCATCATGAAGCGAAGCACTTCCAGCGAGGCGGCGTCCGCCCAATGCAGATCCTCGATGACAAGCAGCAGGGGGCCTTGCGCCAGCCGCCGCTCGAAGACAGTGCGGACCGCATAGAAGATCTGACGCCGCAATTGCTCCGGCTCGATGTGCCGCAATGCTCCGTCGGGATCGCCGAGGCCGAGGACATGCAGGAAAAGCGGTAGAAGTCCGTCGATATCCTCCTGGGTGAGATCGAGCGCGCGGAACCCCATCGCCAGCAACTGTCGCATCCTGTCGAGATCGTCGCGCTCGCCGATGCCGTAGGCACTGCGCACGACCGCGGCAAGCGTCCCATAGGACTGTTCGCCAAGAGGGGAGCAGGTCGCCTTGCGGATGGCGAGGCCCGGAAAGCGGGCTGCATTGCCGGCAATGCCGATGAACTCGTTGACAAGGCGTGACTTGCCGATGCCGGCCTCGCCGATGAGGCGGACAAGTTGCGCCGCACCGCCGCAGGCAAGTTCGAGGCAGGTCTGCAGCCGCGACAATTCCGTATCCCGTCCGATCATCGGCGCCTGAAGGCCGAAACTCTCGAGCCCACGCGCTGTATGCGGCGCTTCCAAGGCGCCTGTCAGCCGATGGACAAGCACATTGCCGCTTTTGCCGCGCAAGGTCTGGGCGCCGAGACTGTCGAAGGCGAAGGCATGGCGGGTGAGGCGATAAGTCAGCGGACCGACGAGGATATCGTTTTCGCCCGCCATGGATTGCAGCCGTTGGGCGGTGTTCACCGTGTCGCCGGTCACGGAATAGGATTTGGTGCTGACGGCGCCGAAGCCGCCGGTGACGACAGGACCGCTATTGATGCCGATATGCAGGCGCAGCGGCACGCCGGCGCGCGGTTGCCAGCGCTCGCCGACCTGCGTTGCCCGATCGATCATATCGAGTGCGGCGTTCAGTGCCCGCACCGGATCGTCTTCATGAGCAACCGGCGCGCCGAACAGCGCTAGCAGCGCATCGCCGACGAACTTGTCGACGAAGCCGCCATAGGCCTCGACCGCTTGGGTCATCTCTTCGAACAATTCGTTCTGCAGCATCCGCATGACTTCCGGGTCGATCTGCTCGCTCAGTGTCGTGAAGCCGCAAAGATCCGCGAAAAGCACGGTCACCGGTCGCCGGTCGGCATCATCATTGGATTTTGCCGGTGTAGCCTTGATGTTTGGTTTGGCTGCGGGTTGGGCCTTGTCGGAAATCGCGGCGCCGCATCGGGGGCAGAAAGCAAAGTCAGGCTGGCAGGGATAGCTGCAAGAAGCACAGGAGATAGGCTGCCTTGCCCCGCATCGCGGACAGAAAGCAAAGCCGCTCTGAATATCGAAACCGCAGCCGACGCACTCCATCGGGCGCACCTCGCGCAAGCCCGCGTGCCACGGCTATCCCAGCCGCAACCGACGGGTTCAAAACGAGTGATAAGCATGCGCCTGCTGCGTTAGGTCTGCAAGCCAAACAAACGGCGGAACGATCATCGCCGCTTCAGAGCCCAGCCCTCCGGCCGTTCCTCAAGTACGGTCACCATATCGCCGATCTTCACCGAGCCTTCGCCGCGCGGCACGGCGTTCCAGCCGAAGAGCGGGCCGGGAACACGGCGGTCTGCCGACATGCGGATGCGGCCCATGGCGGGCATCGGGTTCGGCACCTCGCGCGAGCCGGTCTTCTGGTCCTGCGTCGTCATGATGCAGCGTGAGCAGGGCTTGACGAGATCGAGGCGAATGCCGCCGATCTCGATTGCCGCCCAACGGTCCTCCGGCCACTCCTCATCGATATCGATGACGATATTCGGGCGGAAGCGCTCCATGCCGACGGCGCCTTCGCCATGGGCGGCGAGATTGGCGTTGAGCGCATTCAGCGAACCGATGGTGGTGACGAGAATCGGATATCCGTCGGAAAACGTAACGGGTGCATCCTCGCCCGCCCATTCCGGGTTGGCGATGCGCTTTGCGAGCCTGTCGAAGAACACCATCCTGACCTCGCGGTCCATCCAGGCCGAAAGCGCCTTGTTGGTTTCCTCGTCGGCAACGGAGGCGCTGACGTTGGATTTCCAGACGACGATATCCATGCGGTTGTCGGGGTGGGGCGGCGGCACGATGATGTCGGCCTTGCCATCCATCTTCAGGCGCAGATGAGAGGGCGCCGGCTGGATATTGATCTGGGCCAGCGCCTGCAGCTCGCGCTGGGTGATGAATTGGCCGGAAGGGTCGACCAGCATGGCGCGACGATCGCCCGCGAGGCCGAAGGCGTCGATGGCGGCCGACGGAATGGCGATGCCGCGCGCGCTCTTGAGGGGATAGATGAAAAGATCGCTGACGCGCATGGATGGCCCTCAGATTTCGTCGATGAACATTGCCAGCACGGTTTTCAGCCGGTCGTGCCGCGCCTCGGCAAACTTGGCCCCGGTCCCGGTCTGGAATCCATCCGCCAGTTTGAACAGCTTCGTCTCAAAATGGTCAATGGCAAAGCGTTTGTCGTCGAGCGGCCGCTCGCCCGCCAGTGGATCGAACGGATCATAGAGGCCGGAGCCGAGACGCCCGGCAATGTAGAAACAGCGGGCAGCACCGACCATGCCGATGGCGTCCAGCCGGTCGGCATCCTGCAGGATCTTCGCTTCCAGCGTTTCCGGCGGCAGGTTTGCGGAGAAACTATGCGTGGTGATTGCATGCGCCGCAGCCGCAATATCCTCATCGGCCCATCCGAGTTGCCGCAGAATGCCCGAAGCCTTCTCGGCGGCAAGCCGCGAAGCCTGTGCCCGATGCGGCGAATTCTTCTCCACGGCAACACAATCATGCAGCAAGACGGCGGCGGCGAGAATGCGGGCGTTACCGCCTTCCTCGGCCTGAATGGCCATGGCATTGCGGAAGACGCGCAGGATATGGGCGATATCGTGCGAACCGTCGTCGCCATCCGCAGCGTGGGGGATGAGATCCACAGCCAGTGCTTCGAACGGGGCGAAAGCCCGCGCCATTCTGTTGGTGTCCATCTTCGGCCCCGCGTCGGAATGATCTGTCGGAATTATCTTATGCGTTCCTATCGAGCGTGGAGATTCGCCGCAATCATTCCGTGGCCTTCTTGCGCGTCAGGATCCTCTGGTAGAACAGGCCGATGCCGATCAGTACGGCGCCAAGGCCGATGAAGGAGAGGGCGCGCAGGAAGCCTTCGAGGTTTGCCATGTCGATCAGGAAAGCCTTGACGACGGCGATGAAGACCAGCGCCGCCGAGGCGATGCGCAAGCTACGGGCCTCGAAGCGGGTTCCGAGCCAGAGAAGAGCAATGCCGATCAGCAGCCAGACGACGGAATAGGAATAGAGCTCGCCCTGGATGAAGCCGTTCCAGAAGGGAATATATTCGCCCTGCCAGAAGCGGCGCACCGACAATGTCGCCCATGCGAAGGCCATGACGGCTGCCGCCAAGGCCAGCATGATGACATAGGGCGGAGGGCGTCGGTTGCGGGCATAGAGCGCCAGTCCGCCATAGGCGATACCAGGCAGCAGATAGGCAAGCAGCAGCAGGTTGAATACGGGGATCCGGCCCGTGCTTTCGCCCGTCATGAAAGGGTTCAATCCCAGCAGATGCAAGGTCAGGATCATGGCGACCGAAGCGACGCCGAGCGCCATGCCGCCGTAGCGGAAGACCGGACTTGCCGCGCTCAGATCGAGCGCCATCAGCGTCGCGGAAGCGCCGATTGCCAGCAGCGTATAGATCGATTGCTCGCCGAGCGTCGGAACCGCGTCGCTCAGGACGCCGCCGTTCATGGCGTGACGCACGAGAACGGCAATGGTCAGCAGCACGAGGAAGCAGGCAAGAGCTTGCAAGGCATTGCGCAGCCGCAGGCTCGGCGAATGGCGCGTGATGAAGGCCGCAAAGACGGCGAGGGCTGCCGGAATGCCGTAGCCGGCAAGCAGCATGTTGAAGAGCGGCGTCGTGCCGAGCTCCGCCGGATCGACGATGGTCGGCTGCCAGGCGATGCGTCCCATGGCGATGATCAGCGCGGCAACCATCGTCCACGGAAGAACAGGCCAATTGCGCATGCGTCCCGCCAGCAGGTAGACGATGCCGAGGACCGGCAGCAGGATCGTGGCGGTGGCATGATGCGCCAGCGTATGAAGTGCAAAGGCGGCCGCGGCAAAGGAGCCGGCGGCGAGAATGTTTGTCGGCAGATCTTGCGCCTCGCCTTCGCGGCGATATTGCCATTCGGCAAGCGCGATCAGCACGACAGCCAGCCCGACGCCATAAAGGCCATGCAGCCAGTCGAGCGTCCAGTTGCCGAAGTTGACGAAGCTGATCGTGGCGATCGCCAGCGGCGCGGCGGCCATGACAAGGCTCCAGAGAGCGGCATAGGGCTTCTCTTGCCTGGCGAAGCGTCCGAGGAAGAAGGCGCCGAGCAGCACGAAGATCGCGCCGAGGCCCAGCACTTCATAGAGCACCGTGCTTTGCAAGCTGACGGTGCCGTCCGTGCTGCTGCTTTCGACGCCGGCGATCCATCGAGTCAGGACACCGAATACGCCGATGATAGCGATGAGTGCGGACAGGATCGTTGCCCAGGCCGCGTAGAGGCGGCCGGCGCCGAAGGCCGCAACGGCGGCAACGACGGCCGCGAACATGAATGTGGCGTCGACGATGGGGTATCCCTGTTGAAGGCTGAAGGTGATGAGGCAGAGCGACACCGTGAGCGCGCCGATCGATGCCGTCAGCGTCATGCCGAGCGGCGCCCTGCCGAGAAACGCTGCCCATTGGCCACCTGCAGCTAGCGGCAAATGAATACCGTCAGCCGGCGTTGCCTCGGTACCTTCCTTTATCGGTTCCAAGACCGGGTAGGGCCCGGGCCAAAGGACGAGGGTGCCGCCGATCATTGCAAGCATGGAAAGCGTGACCGGCGTCAGGTCGACCACCGGGCTGAAGCTAATATAGAGCAATGGCCAGAGGCTCAGCAGCCCATTGGCAAGGGATGGCGCAATCAGCCAGCGGCGCAGGCGCGACGCCAATAGGGTGGCAAGCCAGGTCAGCACAAGATAGCCGAAGAGAATCCAGGGTCTCGGCGCGGTCGAAGCGATCAGCGCGGGGGTCGCCATCGATGCCAGAAGGCCGAGGCCGGCGAGTGCTTGTCCATGCAGCAGCGAGAGCCCGAGCGTGGCGAGCGAGATCAAAGCAAGCAGCGTGAAGGCTGTGGCCGGCCCGATGAAGCCATAGATGCCATGGGCCGCATAGGTGGAGCCGAACAGGGCAACGACGCCGGCAGCCGTCAGCACGCCGGGGATCATCGCATTCTGGAAGGCGTCGTTCAGCACCGGCGCGACGCGACGGCGGATCACTTCGCCCGCGGCAACCAGGACAAGGCCGAAGAGCGCCGCAAGGCCGAGCCGGACGCCGGGGCTGAGAAGGCCGCTTTCGATCGAATATTTGACCATGAAGATGCCGCCGAACGCCAGCGCGATGCCGCCGACCCAAACGGCCCAGCGTGCGCCGATCGTGCTCTCCAGGCTTTCCCTCGCCTCTATGGGTGTCTCGCTCGCAACGGGCGCAGGGCCTTCATCAAACGTATCGGCGATGCTGCGTTCGGCGGCGGCAGGTTCCAGGGTGTCGGCCGCCGAACCGTCGTCGATTGTCGCTTGCCGCCCGTCCTCGGCAGGCTGTGCCACAGCATGAGTCATTGAATCAGGCACGGGAATCGATTCGCCCGAATCCGCCGTCAGCACCTTGTCGGCAAGGGCATTTTGCAGCTCTTGGACGCGCGCTTCCAGCCGCTTTATCCTGACGTTGTGGCCTCGCAGCACCAGAATGCCGACGATCAGGATGACGAGCGGTAGCAATTCCATCATAGCTTCTCCCCAGGCGGTCAGTCGCACAATATACGAAACGGCTCGCGCGGTAAGAATAGATAATCAGATTTGCCTATGATTCCAGGGGATTATGCCAGGCAGCCTCATGCCGGCTCGCCAAAGAAATATTAGGAAACGCGGATTTACCGCTGAAAAACTATGGTTAATACTCATTAACAATTTGTCTTTACGGGCAGCGCGAAGCAGCTTAATAGCATTCCGTAGTTCAAATCCGAATGTATTGCGTGCAAACGACGTCGCATGAGGCGGCTCCTACCATAGGAGGTTTGTATGTCCCATGTTTCTTCCACATCCAGCAGTTCTTATCCGTATCGAGGCACTCTCTCGCGTCTCGACTCGAATGATGACGGCGTCCTCAGCCGTGGCGAGCGCGAAGCCGACGAGCGTCCCGGTATTCTCGAAGCCGATAATCCCGAGGGCGATACCGCCGACGGTTCGAACGGTGCTTTGGGCAGCTTGATGGCCAAGCTCATGCAGTTGCCGAATGCCGATGCCGCCTCGATGGCTCAATCGCCGAAATCCAGCGTCGCTTTCGATCTGGGCCCGCTGTCGCCGATGGATGCCTACAACAGCACCTACGGTCAGTATGACGTTGACAGCGTAGCGGCCTGACAAGACCTTATGCCCGATGATATTGGCGGCCTGCCGGGATACCGGCGGGTCGCCCTATCGTTTTGAAGTAGGTTCATTTTCCCGATCGCCGGAACACTCGTGCCTGTTATCGCGTTGGGCAATTGCCAAACAGAGCAGGGCAATCGGAACAGGGAGGGTCTTTCCATGAAGCGGATGATGATCGTTACAATTCTCGCGCTTGCAGCAGCCATGCCCGCTGCCGCGCAAACCCAAAGTGAAGGCACCGCGACCGCCGATTTTGTCGGTCTCGACGGCAAGCCGGCGGGGCGGGCGACCTTGACGGAGGGCAAGAAGGGCGTGCTGATCGAGATGGAGGTTTCCGGCCTGCCCGTCAATCGCTGGGTCGCCTTCCATATTCATGAAAACAGCCATTGCGACCACGACCACGGGTTTGAATCGGCCGGCAGCCATTTCAATCCCAGCAAGACCGAGCATGGCTTCCTCGCCGCCAATGGGCCGCATGCCGGCGACATGCCCAATCAGTACGTCGATGAGGATGGCAAGCTGCGTGCCCAGGTCTTCAACGGCATGGTGTCGCTAAACGGCAAGAATGGCATTCGCGGTCGCACGCTGATGATCCATGCCGATTCGGACGACTATCGCAGCCAGCCCGTCGGCGGCGCCGGCAAGCGCCTGGCATGCGCCATTATTCAATAACACCGCGAATACGTCGTTTTTTGCAGCCTATCGCCTTATGTGGCCAGTGGCAGCATGAAAGGTGCGTTGCCGTCCGCATCCGCGCCGCGGCCGATCTCCTTGACCGCGGCGATCAGGCGCCCCTGGCGTCCGAGCATGGCGTCGCCGATCGCGATCAGCCGGGAATTCGGCGTGGCAAATGGAGAGCTTGAGCGCAGGCGGCGGGCGAGCGTCAAATCGTCTTCCTCGGGGCGAATGGCCAAGGCCACGATCAGCGCCGCCGCCGGCGAGCGTGAAACGCCCATCCAGCAATGGATGAGCAAGGGTGCGCTACGGTCCCATCCGGTGGCGAAATCGACGATGGCGCGAACATGCGCCTCTTGGGGGGCGACGAGATCGCCGGTTCCGGCAAAGCTGATATCGTTCATGTTGAGCAGCAGATGACGATCCGCCTTGATGACCGCGGGACGGTGAAAAGCATGCTCCTTCGCCATCAGGCTGATCATCTCGCAGGCGCCATGCCGAACGGCCATTTCGGCTATACGCGCCAGCGGCGATACGACGATCGCCGTCATGCGCCGATCCTCATCGCGGCGCGCTCGGCCTCGATCGCCTCGAAGCGTTTAAGGAACATCCGCTGTGCCTCGATCGCCGGCATGGGATCGATCGGCAGCATCTCGCGCGTGATGTCGCGCGGCTGGCCGAAGAACTTGCGCGCTTCCTCGGGCGCGAAGCCGGCGAGCAGCGTCGCCTCGAAATAGGCCGAGATCGTATCGGCCTTCTTGATCTTTTCCTTGAGCTTTGGCGCGCAATGCGGGGGCAGGGCGAAGCGGCGGTAGATCGCTGATTCCAGCCGCTGTTCCACAAGCTTGTAGTCACCGCCGACGACGGACTTGAACGGCGAGATCATGTCGCCGATCACATATTCCGGAGCGTCATGCAACAGCGCGGCAAGACGTTCGTCGGGCGTCGCAGCGTTGAGGTGGCGGAAGATCGCCTCCACCACGAGGCTGTGCTGCGCTACCGAAAAGGCGTGGTCGCCGGAGGTTTGCCCATTCCAGCGCGCAACACGGGCAAGCCCGTGGGCAATGTCGCCGATCTCGACATCGAGCGGCGAAGGATCTAGCAGGTCGAGCCTGCGCCCGGAAAGCATGCGCTGCCAGGCGCGCTCAGTCTTGACCGATGTCATGCCGACGCCTCGTCGGACCGCTCGGGAAAGGAGAGGCCGGACCAGGCCGGAAGTGACACGGAGACCTCGACACCGGCAGCCCGTATCGGAGTGCCCTCGGCAATGGCTTCGCCGGCCCGGTCTGTGCGCACGATGGCAAGGCCCATATTGCCGACGGTCGAGCCGAGCGTGCCGATCGGCTTGCTGCCAACGGTCAGGTCCGTACCGGAAGCCGGCAGCTCGGCACTGCCCTTGACGATGACGACGCGTCTGCGCGCCGTGCCGCGATGCTGCATGCGGGAGACGACTTCCTGGCCGACATAGCAGCCCTTGCGGAAGCCCAGACCGCCGTTGAGATCCATCAGGACATCATGGGGGAAGGCATCCTGCAGCGCGAAATCGCGGCCCGAGACGGCGACGCCGTTGGCGATCCGCAGCTCGTCATAAAGGGTCTCGGCATCGTTCCCATGCTCGCCGGGCATGCGGGTCAGCACGATGCCCGCCTTGGCGAAGCGGCTGTCTTTGGGACCGTCTGCAACAGCATCACCCCACGCGACGGTGACGCCCTGAACCTCCTCCATGCCGAAATCGACCTTGGCGCGCAGCCGATACATGGTGAGCCGCTTCAGCAGGCTCTCTCGTTGCGCGGTGTCGGTTTCAAGCAGAAAGCCGGCGCCATCTAGCCAGATCATGAAATCGAACAGGATCTTGCCCTGCGGTGTCAGCAGGGAGCCCGGGCGCGCTTCATCGGCGCCGAGCGAGACGAGATCGGTGGTAATGAGATTGTGCAGAAACGCTTCTGCCTCCACGCCGGCAATACGGATGAAGGAACGCTCTCTCAGGAATACGGCTGGCATGATGGATCCGCTGATTTGGCCTATCACGCAGAGGTAGGGCCTTCGGCGGGGAACCGCAAGTTCCCCGACCGGATCATTCGCCCGAGGTGAAGAATTTCCAGCGGCCGTCCGGCGTGATGCCGACGCGATAGAAGTTATAGCCGCCGAATTCCAGCATGTCGGCATAGTCACCGGCCGTGACGATGCGCATCAGGTCGACCTTTTCCGGCGTGGAGAGCGTCTTGATGTCCTTCTGGGCAAAGTAGGGCCAGACATAGACCTCATCAGGGGTTCCCTGGCCGATATGGGCAAAGCCGGTCGACATGATGTCGAGGAGAATGGATAGAATCTCGATGCCATCGGGATCGCCCGAAAGATCGTGCAGGGTCTTGATCGGGTCCTCGCCGGGATCGTCGGCGGTGACCTGTGTCTGCTTGAGACCGGCACCGACATTCATCAGCGGACGCAGGCGCTCCAGATCGCCGGAGGCGGCAGCCTCCACGATCGCCGCGCGCAGCTTGCGCACCGGTTCCGGCGCCTTGTCGATGTCGAAGAGGAACTCGACCGATTTGTTCGCGTTCGAAGCGTCACCGCTGCTCTGGCCGGCCTGCTTGTTGATCAGCGGATCGGGCGCGGGCAGCGTATTGTTGTTCGAGGGCGCCTCCAGCGCCTGCTCGATAGGCTTCTCGTTCTTTTGTTGTGCGGTTTGGGTCGCGTCCTTCGCCTGGGACGCCGATGGATTGAGCTGGGAAAAGGCAAGGGCCGGCAATGGCAGGGCAGTGCTGCCCAAAAGCAGGGTCACGGCAGCAAGCGAGGCAATGGAACAGGAAAGCGCATTGCCCGGAAAGATACGCATAAGCAATCTCTGGTTGTTATTGCAGGGTACGGTTCGGAGAGAATTCACCAGCCAGCATGCGTTCACGCAACGATTCGAGCAAGGCTTCCGCTCCCTGCTCACCCTGAATGCGGATCGTCTCGCGAATAGCATGGGCAATGGCCGCATCGGCGATGATCTCAGGCTCGATACCGTCAGCCATGCCGTCGGCCCAAGCTTCATTCTGGTATTCCAGCGCTGCCTGCATCTTTTCATGGACGATCATGTCGTCGATTTCGTTCAGGCTGGTTTCCATTGCTTCTTTCCTTAAGACGTTCATGTCCTTACCACTTGCTTAACAACTTTATCAGCCTTTTCCCAAAACGACACGGCTCGCTATGAAAAGAGGTTAATAAATCGTCAATTTCCAAAGCGGGCTGCGATTTCTGTTGCCAGTGTTGCACCTTCGTTACGGTATCGCTCTTCCGCCACGAGAGCCTGCCGCGTGCAATTCGTGTAAACCGATGCGAAGGACCGATACCCACGGTTGAAGGCTGCCGTCAGCTTTTCTTTGCGTTTCTGCTCGCCCTTGGTCTCCGTATCGAGCAATTGCTGCATATCGCCCCGCCATCCGTCTTCCCGTCTCGGACTGCAGAGATTGCGCAAATAGTCGATCGAGCCGAGAATTTCGGCGAGCCGGGAAAGCTGCTCGTCATAGGGCGCCGGCCGTTCGACATTCCCGGCATCGGGCGCCTGAGCGGGCGGCGCGCTTGCTGCCGGCTGTGCCGCGGCGGGAAAGGCGGCACAGCCGGCAGCAAGCGCGATGCAGATCAGAAGCGGTCGGCCAAGGCTGTTATGAATCATGTAACCATGTTGACCGAACAAGCATGACGGGAACAAGGCGGGGCACGGGGTTTCCACGCCGATATTGCTCAGCATCGTTAATATCGCGGCCGGGCTTCAAGCTTTCGCGGCCACAAGCCGTTCCACGCATTCGAGTACGCTGGCCGGAACGGGCAGGCGGCGCACCTCCTCCAGCGTGTACCAGCCGATGGCGGCCGCGTCGTCGGCCGCCTCCGCAACAGCATCCTCGTCGGCGTCGACGAGAAAGACCGAAAGCAGGAAGTGGCTCGTCAGCGTCCCATCTGCTGCATGGGAGCGCAGGTCATAGGTTTCGAACAGGCGCGGATTGCGGGCCATTATGCCGGTTTCCTCCCCGAGCTCGCGCAAGGCCGCATCATCAGGCGTTTCTCCTTCTTCGGCCCGTCCGCCGGGAAAGGCATACATATCGGCGGACGGCGGATTGCTGCGCAGCACCAGCAGGAAACGACCGTTGCGCTCGAGGATGGCGGAGGAGGCAGGGCGGGGCAGGGAGGTCATGGATCGCGTCGCATCCGGGTGAGGAGATCGGGGTGATGATGGGAGGTTATCGACGACCAACCTCTACAGGAAACGGCCCTTGCTGTCCCTAGCGAAAGCCCCTTAACTCGCCCTCGATAGGCGCGGCGAGTCGCATGCGCCGAATGTGCGGGCGATCGTCGGGATGATTTACGGACTGTATGCTTTGGCGGCCTTGGCGGAAATTGCCGGTTGTTTTGCCTTTTGGGCCTGGATTCGCCTGGCAAAGCCCGTCTGGTGGCTTGCGCCCGGCCTCGTCTCGCTGGCGCTCTTTGCCTGGCTGCTCGCATTGGTGCCGAGCGACGCAGCCGGGCGCACCTTTGCTGCTTATGGCGGCGTCTATATCGTTGCCTCCATTCTCTGGCTCTGGCTGGCCGAGGGGCGGCTGCCGGATCGGTGGGACATATCGGGCGCCGTCGTTTGCCTTGGCGGCGCCGCGATCATTCTCTTCGGCCCTCGCGGCTAAGCTTGACCCGCCGCCTTCCGAGTGCAAAACAAAACGCATGTGCGGACGTTTCGCTTTGACATCGACGGCAGACTACGTGGGGGAGGCGCTCGGCGTCCTGCTGAATGAAGGTTTTCCTGCGCGCTACAACATCGCCCCGACACAGCCGATCCTCGTCGTCATCGCTGGCGACAGGCAGCTACCGGGCAGCAACCTGCCGGATCGCCGCGCCCTGCTCGTGCGCTGGGCCTTTACGCCCTCCTGGGTGAAGGATCCGAAGGAGTTTCCGCTGCTGATCAATGCGCGCGCGGAAACGGCGATCGGCAAGGCCTCCTTCCGCGCCGCCATGCGCCATCGCCGCATCCTCATTCCCGCATCCGGCTTTTACGAATGGCATCGCCCTTCGAAGGAAAGCGGCGAGAAGCCGCAGGCCTATTGGATCCGACCGCGGAACGGCGGCGTGATCGCCTTTGCCGGGCTGATGGAAACCTGGTCGTCGGCCGACGGTTCGGAGGTCGATACCGGCGCCATCCTGACGACGGCCGCAAACAGCGCGATCCGGTCCATCCATGACCGCATGCCCGTCGTCATCAAGCCGGAGGATTTTGCCCGCTGGCTCGATTGCAAGACGCAGGAGCCGCGTGAGGTCCTCGATCTGATGGCGCCGGCCCAGGAGGATTTTTTCGAGACGATTCCAGTTTCGGATCGCGTCAATAAGGTCGCCAACATGGGGCCGGACCTACAGATACCCGTAACGCTCGATCCGGTCAGGAAGCCGCCGAAGAAGGCGGATCCGGACGACGGCCAGTTAAGCCTTCTATAAGCGGCCGCCATTCGGCGGCCAGCGCCGGAAATGCTGCCTGCCGGCATTGGTCGGCGGCGGGCAGGGCTGTATGCTCTTAAGCGATCTTCTTCTTGGTGGGCTTGGTCTTCAGCATCAGATGGGCTGCAAGAACGGCTTTCAGGCCCAATGGGCGGTAATGCTTGCTGGGGTCGATCTTTGCTTG
The DNA here is from genome assembly GCF_003627795.1 of Rhizobium sp. CCGE531. Lineage (NCBI taxonomy): Bacteria > Pseudomonadati > Pseudomonadota > Alphaproteobacteria > Hyphomicrobiales > Rhizobiaceae > Rhizobium > Rhizobium sp. CCGE531. Next base: position 1,300,003 of record NZ_CP032684.1, read on the forward strand.
CGGTTGTGCCGCCTGGTCTTTCTTCTGTGTCATGTCTTACTCCTCACCATGCTCTCCCGGAGCATTTCTCGATTCACTATCAAGTAGTGCTATTTTGTCGAGAATCATGACAAATCGAAGGCATTTTCCAATCAGCTTTTGTGAACAACGACCATATTTCGCGAGTTTAGCGCCAAATCCTCGTGTAGAATCCGCACTGCCGCAATGTTTGAATTTGCCGAAAAGCGGGCTTCGGCGGCTCGCCATTCGATCCGTGACCGATCGCCACGTCCCTGATTTGATAAGGGAAACTTACAGACTTGCGGTTGCAGCAGGACGACGCCGGCAAAAGCTCGTGACGTGCTGGCTAGATATGTCGCCCGATATCGTCGTTGGAATCGTCGACATCCGGATCGCCAGGACCGTTGATGGTATAGGTGCCATATTTCTTCGCCCAGGACCGCGCGCCGAGGGGCAGGGAGAGCAGATAGGCGACCACGGTCACCACCATGACATGCCACGTATAGCTCATCAGCATCGCGACGTAGACGACGAGGCCGAGCATGACCGGCAGAACGAGGTCCCGCCTTATGCGGCTGCCTTCCGATTTGCCGGACCAGACGGGCAGGCGGCTGACCAGAAGGAAGGCGATCAGAACGGTGTAGGCAGCGCCCCAATAGGCGAAGGCGCGGTCCGGCGTCAGCCCCAGAAAGCCGAGGTAGACCGGCAGCAGCACCAGCATGGCGCCGGCCGGCGCGGGCACGCCGACGAAATATTCCGACTGCCATGAGGCCTTGTGTTCTCGCTCGGCCATGACGTTGAAGCGGGCGAGGCGAAGGCCAGCGGCAATCGTGTAGATCAGCGCGGCAATCCAGCCGAGGGAGCGGGCCTGGTCGAGCAGGAAGACATAGACGACAAGCGCCGGAGCGACGCCGAAATTGACGATATCCGCGAGCGAATCCATCTGCGCGCCGAATTTCGAAGTGGCCTTCATCAGCCGCGCCACGCGCCCGTCAATGCCGTCGAGGAAGGCGGCGACCAGCACGGCAACGACGGCAAGCTCGTAGCGGTTCTCGAAAGCGAGACGAATGCCCGTCAGGCCCGCGCAGATCGCCAGCACGGTGATCATGTTCGGCACGATCAGTCGCAGCGGGATTTCCCGAAGGCGCGGTCCACGAGCCTCGTCATTAGGCCCATGCGGCTCGAAAGGCGGAAAAGGCGTCTTCATCTCGTTCGTGTTCCTAGAGCAATTCCGGCAAAACTGCGAAGCAGGTTGGCGTCCGGAATTGCGTGAAAACAATGATATGGGGCATTTCCGCAACTCGGGTTAAAGCGGAAATGCTCGAGGTTCAGCTGCGGCGGCTAAGGGTTGCGCCCTTTGCCGAGCCGAATTCGGCAATGACGGTTTCGCCGGCGATCGCCCGTTGGCCGACGGCGACGCGCGCCGACGCACCCTCGGGCAGGAAGATATCGAGGCGCGAGCCGAAGCGGATCAGGCCGATGCGTTCGCCGGCGTCTAGCGGTTCGTTCGGATTGACGAAGCAAAGGATGCGGCGGGCGACGAGGCCGGCGATCTGCACGACGCCGATCTGGCCATGCTTGGTTTCGATGACGAGACCGTTGCGCTCGTTCTGTTCGCTGGCCTTGTCGAGTTCGGCATTGAGGAAACTGCCCTGGCGATAGGCGATGCTGGTGATGCGGCCGCGCATCGGCGAACGGTTCACATGGCAGTCGAAAACGTTCATGAAGATCGAGACGCGCAGCATCGGCTGCGTGCCGAGCTCGAGCTCCGCCGGCGGTGTCACCATCTGCACGCCGGAGACCTTTCCGTCGGCCGGCGATATTGCGAGATCGTCGTCCTGCGGCGTCATGCGTTCGGGATCGCGGAAGAAGTAGGCGCACCAGAGCGTGAGGATCAGGCCGATCCAGAAGAGCGGCTTGAAGATCCAGCCGAGCACGAGCGACGCGACGAAGAAGCCTGCAACGAAGGGATAACCCTCTTTGTGTACCGGAACGATGACGTTGCGTACGCTGTTCAATAAGCTCATCTATGGCTTACTCCGTTAGGGCACCCTCGCCAAAAACCGGGTCGCGGTCGCGGAGAGAGATCTTGCCGGTCAAAAGAATGAGAACAAGATACGCAGTCTTGCTCTGATTACCAGACGAGCGTGACTACAGGCAAATGCTGTCATGGGCAATGCTCTCGCACGCTCGCCCCCAGCGCAATCCGCGCTGTGCCAAGATGCCAACGATCCTCGGTGTTGAAAAGAGTTGCCTGTGGAAACTCGCGTCGGATGCAACGAAAAGGCCGCCGGCGGAAGCGGCGGCCTTACATGCTCAGCGGTTTTTCGTCCGGAATTGCTAGGAAACAAAGAGATGGAGCGGTTCGCCGATTCTATGAAAACCGAACCGCTCTACGCTGAAATCAGAGGCCGAGGGCGGCGCGCAGTTCAGCCTTGGCGCCCTCATATTCGCTCTTGTAGTCGTCATGCGTCATGATGGTCTCAGTGATGACGGTGCCTGCAATGTGGGCGGCTTCGATGTCGGAGGCGTAATGGATGCCGCCGACGATGCGGTTATGGCCATATTCCCAGGCTCGGGTCATGATGACGGCGCGCTTTTCCGGCACCATGTTCGACAGCACGATGCCCATCAGCGTGCCGAGCGTGGCGTGGCCGGACGGGTAGGAGCCTGACTTGGAGAGCGGCACGATCGGTTTGACCAGATCGCTGTAGAGATGCGGGCGCGGGCGCTTCCAGACATCCTTGGCCGGATCGACGACAGCGCCTTCGGTTTCGACGATGCGATCGAAAAAGGCCGAGAACTTCGGCAGGTTTTCCTTGGTGAATTTCGGGTTGTCGATGACGTCGGAGAAGCGCCAGACGTTCTCTTCGGCATCGGCCACGGCGCGAGCCGCCATTTCCGGCGTGCGGGTCACCTGGATCGTCAGGATTTCGCCGAGCTCGGCCTTCATCTGCGCCGAATCATTGGCGGGCGGAGGCGGCAGCAGGTTGAGGAGGTTGATCTCCTTGGCATCCGCGAACGGCTTGGCATCCTCGGCGAAAACAGGCGAGGCAAGGCCGACGACAAGCAATATGCTTAAAGCTTTGGCAATAGTACGCATTTTGGGGGGCTCCGTTGAAGGGACCCTCGTACCTAGCAAGCTGTCATCTCAGCCTCGTGACAGCGATCCGTACATAACTTGTCGTGGCGTTCCCTGGGCGAGCCGTTTGTGGCAGCTTCTCCAGGGCAGCCTCAGCTTGCGGGCGCCAGCCGGTCGACCACGCCGAGATCGTCGTTTTCGCGCACCTGCTTCAGATGTTCTTCGGCTTGCGTTGCCTCGCGCTGGCGGCTCCACATGGAAGCATACAGCCCATTCTGCGCCAGAAGATCCGCATGCGTGCCGCGCTCGGCGATCACGCCGCTTTTCAGCACGATGATCTCGTCCGCGCCGATCACGGTCGAAAGGCGGTGCGCGATGACCAATGTCGTACGATTCTTCGAAACGACGTCGAGGGCGGCCTGTATTTCGCGCTCTGTCGTCGTGTCGAGCGCCGAGGTCGCCTCGTCGAGGATCAAGACCGGCGGCGCCTTGAGAATGGTGCGGGCGATCGCAACGCGCTGCTTCTCGCCGCCCGACAGCTTGAGCCCGCGTTCCCCGACCTTCGTATCGAAGCCCTCCGGCAGACTGCGGATGAACTCGCCGATCTGGGCGATTTCGGTCGCCGCCGTCACTTCGGCATCGTTCGCGCCCGGTCGTCCGTAGCGGATGTTGTAGGCGATGGTGTCGTTGAAGAGCACGGTATCCTGCGGCACCATGCCGATGATCTTGCGCAGGCTTTTCTGCGTCACGGTGCGCAGGTCCTGACCATCGATGGTGATGGAACCGCTTTGCACATCGTAGAACCGGTAGAGCAGGCGCGACAGCGTCGATTTTCCGGCACCCGAAGGCCCGACCACGGCGACGGTCTTGCCGGCCGGCACCTCGAAGGAGATGCCCTTCAGGATCGGCCTTGCTGGATCATAGGCAAAATGCACGTCCTTGAACGAGATCGCGCCGCTGCCGGTCACGAGTTCCTTGGCGCCGGGTGCGTCGACCACCTCGGGCCTGACTTCGAGCAGATCGAACATCTCCTCGATATCGGTCAGACCCTGGCGTATTTCGCGATAGACGAAGCCGATGAAATTCAGCGGCACAGAGAGCTGCAGCAGCATGGCATTGATGAAGACGAAGTCTCCGACCGTCTGGTGGCCGTTCAGAACCGACCAACCGGAAATGACCAACATGACCGTCGTGCCCAGGCCGAAGATCACGCCCTGGCCGAAGTTCAGCCAGCCGAGCGATGTCCAGACGCTGGTGGCGGCCTTCTCGTAGCGCGCCATCGATTGATCGAAGCGCTTGGCCTCCATCTCCTCGTTGCCGAAATATTTGACGGTCTCGAAGTTGAGGAGCGAATCGATTGCCTTTGTATTGGCGTCCGTGTCGCTGTCGTTCATCGTCCGGCGGATGGAGATGCGCCAGTCGCTCGCCCTGACCGTGAACCAGATGTAGAGCCAGACGGTCACCGCCGTCACGGCGAGATAGGAGAAGCCGTAGCCGCGCCAGAAGATGATGGCCGTCAGCAGGAACTCGATGAAGGTCGGGAACGTGTTGAGGATGGTGAAGCGGACAATGGTCTCGATGCCTTTTGTCCCGCGCTCTATGATGCGCGAAAGGCCGCCGGTCTTTCGTTCCAGATGGAAGCGCAGCGACAGCTCGTGCATGTGCACGAATGTCTTGTAGGCAAGCTGGCGCACCGCATGTTGGCCGACGCTCGCAAACAGCGCATCGCGCAGCTGGTTCAGGCCGAGCTGGATCAGGCGCGTCAGGTTGGTGGCGATGATCAATGCGATGGCGCCGACCATGAAGGCCGGCAGGATGCCCTGCATGTCGAGCTTGCCGTTCAGCGCATCGACGGACCATTTGAAGAAATAGGGAACCAGCAGCAGGAAGAATTTGGAGACCAGCAGGAAGACGGTCGCCCAGACGACGCGCATCTTCAGGTCCATACGCCCGCTCGGCCACATATAGGGCCAGAGATTGACGATCGTGTTCATCGGATTGCTGGAATCCGCCGATATTGTTTTATTGCGGTCAGCCATGTCCGTCTCCGGCGGATGATTGGGACAGCCTGGCGCGGCAACCATTGCGCGGCTGGCTGTGAAACCTTCGCATGCGGGGCAAGGCCGTTCGGCGAAGGCGATGAGGGTCGCGCGACGCTTACACTATTTTTATGACGCATAAAAGCATTGGCCAGGCGCTGGGGGCGCCTGGCCAATGATGATGGTCCCAGGAAGCTGCTCTTGCCCTAGAGATGTGCGCCGGACAGCCGCTTGCGGTGAAGCTCCTCGGCATTCGGCAGCGCATCCTTCGGCAGGCCGAAGACCTGGCCGGGCAGGATCCTGTCCGGATTGTTGATCTTGTCCTCGTTCGCCAGATAGATGGTCGTATAGCGCACGCCGGCACCATAGGTGCGGCGGGAAATCTGCCAGAGCGTATCGCCACGGCGGATGATGACGGCATTGGTGTCCTGCGAAAGCGGTGCCTGCTCCAGCGTTTTCGGGCCGCTTTCGCTGGAGGACACCTCCACGTTCGGCTGTGCCGGCGACGTCTGCGTGGGAGCGGTAATGGCTGCGACGAGCTGCTCGAGGCCTGGCAGCGCCGCACCGACCGATTTCGCATCCTTCGGCAGAAGCTCCAAGACACCCAGTGCCTTCGCCGCAGCCTTTGCTGCGTCGGCCGCGGCCTTCTTCAGGTCCGCGGTGGCATTGATGGACGGACGAAATTCCGAAAGCGATTTCAGGGCGATTTCCGTGCCGGAGCGAGCAGCGGCAAGCTGTTCCACATTTGGCTGCTTGCCGTCGGTAAACAGGCCCTTGAGCAGTACGAAGGCCTTGCCGGCGCCTTCCTTGAGCTTGGCGAGCTCGCCTTCATCGAGCGGCACCATGCTCGTGGTCGCCACCTGTCCCGGGCTATTGGCGGCAGCCGGCGTCTGGGCCGCCACCGTCACCTGATTGCCCTCCGGCCGCGTGAAGTTGACGTTGGTGCGGACGATGACCTTGCCCGCTCCGTCGAGCACGTCGACGCGGATCTTGTGATCGCCGACGGCAAGCGGCATCGGTCCGTCAACGACGAAATGGCCGTCCGCTTCCGCGACGCTCTCGCCGATGAGCTTGTCGTCGGCATAGGCGCGCACCTTGGCATTCGGCTTCGCGCTGCCGGCAACGAAAATATGGTCGTTTTCGATTTCGACGGCGTTGACCACGGCGTCCGGACCCGCACCCGTCTTCGCCGCCGGCGGCGCTGTCGTGCCGGCTGCGGGGTTGGCGGACGCGACAACTCCGCCGTCCTGCTGCGGCTTGGCATCTGTTGCCGTCGCAGCGCCGTCGGTTGCCTTCGTCTGCGGTTGCGCGGCCGGCGCATTCTGCTCGGCTGATGTCAGGCGACCTTGCTTGACTGAGGGAACGGTGATGATGCGGCTTGCAGCACCCGGCTTGGAGACCATGGCGAGAAGCTGCGTCGAATCGTCTTTCGGCACGGAAATCGTTGCGACTTCCTCTGAGGTGGCAACCTTGCCGTCTTTGCCGGTTGCCCGCAGCATCAATTCATGGTCGCCGGGCGGCAGCGGATTGTCGAGGACGGCGGCAAAATCGCCACTGGGGCCGACATTGGTCGTGGTGACCACTTTTTCCCCGTCGATGATCTCCAGTTTCGCGTTCGGCTCGGCCGAGCCGGCAATGACGGTTGAACCGTCCGGCTCGACACGCAGCACGTCGAACGACGGTACCCGAGGCTTGCCAGCTGTGTCGGTCCCAGGTGCTGTCTGGCCGGTCATCGCGGCCATTGCCTTGTCGATCGCGCTGCCGGCTTCGGCCGCGTTATCGGGGAGGGATTGGGTGATGGCGAGCGCCTTGGCCGCGCCGTCTTGCACTTTCTTCACGAACCCCGTCGTCGTCGCGTCGATGCCTTCCGGAAGGGCGAAGCCGACGATCGACTGCAGCGCCGTGATCGCCTTCGTCTTTGCAGCCGCGAAGACCTCCTGCGCCGGGGTGGCGCCATCCTTGAACAGCGCCTTGAGATCGGTAAGCGAGGCCGTGGCCGCCCCCGTCAGATCGGTCAGCTTCTTGGCGAGGTCAGCGGTGTTGACGGCGCCCGAAGTGGCATTCTGCGTGGCCTTGTTCGCGGTCTCGCCGGCCTTTTGCGCGTTTTCGTCGATCGTATTCTTTACCGCGTCGCCGGCCTGATTGACGGCGTTGCCGATCGGGTTCTTGTCGCCGTTGATGCGTGGCATCACGAAAAAGACCATCAACAGGGTCGCAATTGCCAACACCAACAGAGCCAGCCAACCGGCACGGTTCTTCATCATCATTCATCTCCACGCGGCGAAGTCGTCGCAACTCCTGAAATTGCTAGCGATTTCGCCTGCTTTTACAAGCTTTCTCAGCCATTTTCGCATGTCCTGACACAAGTTTTCCTTTGAAAAATCTTGACTGAGCATCTGCAGCATAGTTGTTTGGAACCATGACTGACGATTCTGCGCCAATTCGATCCATTTGCGTTTATTGCGGCTCAAGGCCGGGGCGCGATCCTTCCCATATGGCTGCCGGCCGCGAGCTGGGCAAAAGCATTGCCGAAAACGGCCTGCGCCTGATCTATGGCGGCGGAACGAAAGGCATCATGGGCGCCGTCGCAAGCGGTGTCCTGTCGCATGGCGGCCAGGTCACCGGCATCATCCCGGAATTTCTCGTCGACATGGAAGCGACGCGCCATTCGCTCGGTCAGCTCGACGAGCTTATCATAACCCCTGATATGCATGCGCGCAAACATGGCATGTTCGAGCGCGCCGACGCCTTCGTGGCATTGCCGGGCGGTATCGGCACGCTGGAAGAGATCGTCGAGATCATGACCTGGGGCCAGCTCGGCCGTCATGAAAAGCCGATGGTCTTCGCCAATATCAACGGCTTCTGGGACCCGATGATGGAGCTTATCCGCCACATGACGGAAGAGGGCTTCGTCCATACCGCCCATCGCGTCCAGCCGCTGGTTGTCGACAAGATTGCCGATATCATCCCGGCCATCCGCAAGCACGCCGCCGAGACGCATGGCGACCGCGGCGGCGAAGAGGCCGTTATTTCCAAGCTCTGATTAGCGATTTTCTAACCATATCGCGCCGTTAGCGCCCTCTGCTCTGACGCAGCATCGACCAGCTGTAGAGTATGAGCCCGGCCCAGATCAGCGAGAAGGCAATCAGCTGCGTCGTGCCGAAAGGTTCCTTGAACAGGAAGACGGCGATCAGGAAAACCATCGTCGGCACGATGTACTGCATGATGCCGATGGTCGACATTCTGAGAAGCTTCGCGCCGTTGGCGAAAATCATCAGCGGCAGCGCCGTCACAAGCCCGCAGCCGAGCAGAAGCGCGGTGTCCGACAGGCCGGTCTGGTAGAAATGGCCTTCGCCGCGCGTCTCCAAATAGAGAATGTAAAGCATCGCCGGAATGCAGAGCAACAGCACCTCGATGAAGAAGCCCTGATTGGCACCGACGGGCAGCGTCTTGCGGAAAAAGGCGTAGAAGCCCCAGGAGAAGGTCAGTGACAGCGCGACCCAGGGCAGGGTGCCGGCCTTGATGGTCAGGATGACGACGGCTATCGCCGCCAGGCCGATCGCGACGATCTGCGTCGGTGCCAGCTTTTCCTTGAGGAGGATCGCGCCGAGCGCGATGCTGAACAGCGGGTTGATGAAATAGCCAAGCGCGGCGTCGAGCGAATGGCCGGCGCCGATCGCCCAGACATAGGTTCCCCAGTTGATGGTGACGAGCGTCGCCGTCAGCGACGCCATGGCGATTGTCCGCGGGTTGCGAAACGCCGCCTTCACATCACCCAGGCGTCCCAGCGCCAGCAGTACGATGCCGGCGACCGGAACCGACCAGACAATGCGATGGGCGATGACCTCGAAAGCCGGGATATGCGCCAGCGCCTTCATATAGAGCGGCAGCACGCTCCAGAAGAGGTAGGCCGTCAGCACGAAGCCGAAACCCCGGGCGCCGTCGCTGTTCTTGATTTCCGGTTGGACCGCATCGGTGGCCATGAATTTTCCCGTCACTCTCTGTTATTTGAGACGGGATTACTCCAACGCATGCCGTGTGGCCAATTCATTTCCTTGACGGCATCGTCAAGCTTTTTGATGAGCGGCGGATCACTCCGCCGCTATTCTGCCCGCCATATGCCGGTTCTTCATCAGCTTGTAGATGACGGAATCCATCAGCGCCTGGAAGGAGGCGTCGATGATGTTTTCGGACACACCGACCGTCCACCAGCGCACGCCGCTGCTGTCGGTGGATTCGATCAGAACGCGGGTGATGGCCTCCGTGCCGCCATTGAGGATACGCACCTTGAAATCCGCCAGTTCCAGATCGTCGATCTCATGCTGGTATTTGCTGAAATTCTTGCGCAGCGCCAGGTCGAGCGCATTGACCGGGCCGTCGCCTTCCGCGACCGACATGATGGTCTCGCCGTCGATGATGATCTTGACCACCGCTTCCGATACGATCTTTACCCGGCCGTGGGAATCGAAGCGGCGTTCGACCATGACGCGGAAGCCGTCGATCGCGAAGAATTCCGGGATGGTGCCGAGCGTGCTGCGCGCCAGCAGCTCGAAGCTCGCATCAGCGCCTTCGTAAGCATAGCCCGTCGCTTCGCGCTCCTTGACGATCTGGATCAGCCGGTCGAGCTTGGGGTCGTCCTTGCCGACCTCGATGCCGCGCCGCTTCAGGGCGTTGATGAAGTTCGACTTCCCGCCCTGATCGGACACCATGACCTTGCGGAAGTTGCCGACGCTTTCCGGCGGCACATGTTCGTATGTGCGGGGATCCTTCAGCAGCGCCGAGGCATGGATGCCGGCTTTGGTGGCAAAGGCCGAGGCGCCGACATAGGGCGCTTGATGGTCCGGAGAGCGGTTCAGCAGCTCGTCGAAGGCGTGCGAAAGGCGGGTGAGGCCGAGGAGCCGCTCCGCATCGATCGTCGTTTCGAAACGCTCGCTATAGGCTCTCTTCAGCGCCAGCGTCGGGATCAGCGTGATCAGGTTGGCGTTGCCGCAGCGTTCGCCGATGCCGTTCAAGGTGCCCTGGATCTGACGCACGCCGGCTTCTACGGCGACGAGCGAATTGGCAACCGCTTGGCCGGTATCGTTGTGGGCATGGATGCCAAGACAGTGCCCGGGAACGCCGCAGGCGATGACGGCCTCGACGATGGCGCGGACCTCCGGCGGCTGCGTGCCGCCATTGGTGTCGCAGAGCACGACCCAGCGCGCGCCGGCGTCATAGGCCGTCCTGGCGCAGGCAAGCGCATAGGTCGGATTGGCCTTGTAGCCGTCGAAGAAGTGCTCGCAATCGACCAGGGCTTCCTTGCCGGCGTTGATGGCCGCCTTGACGCTCTCGGCGATGCTTTCGAGGTTCTCCTCGTTGGTACAGCCGAGCGCGACCTTGACGTGATAGTCCCAGCTTTTGGCCACGAAACAGATGGCATCGGATTTCGCCTGCAGGAGGCTCGCAAGGCCCGGATCGTTGGAGGCGGAAATGCCGGCGCGTTTCGTCATGCCGAAGGCGACGAAGGAAGCCGAATTCGTGCGCTTCTCGTTGAAGAAAGCCGTGTCGGTCGGGTTGGCGCCGGGATAGCCGCCCTCGACATAGTCCAGGCCGAATTCGTCCAGCATGGTCGCAATGGCAATCTTGTCCTCGACCGAGAAATCGATGCCGGGGGTCTGCTGCCCGTCGCGGAGCGTCGTGTCGAAGAGATAGATTTTTTCGCGTGTCATACTGTTTCCTCCGGCGAACCGGTTCTTGATAATGGAGTGCCCCTCATCCGTCCTCTCTCGGTTTCGCCTTGCTAAACCGTTCGAGTCCACCTTCTCCCGTTTACACGGGGCGAAGGGGCTTTTGAGGTCGTTCCCTCTCCCCGTCCTGAACCTGTCGAAGGGCGGGGAGAGGGTTAGGGTGAGGGGCCCTACTCGGCCGATGCTTTCCCGGCAAACCTATCCGTGGCACGGATCAGCTGATCGAGAATGCCAGGCTCGGACGAGGCATGGCCCGCGCCCTCGATCAGATGAAACTCCGCTTTCGGCCAGGCCTTGTGCAATGCCCAGGCATATCTTGCCGGGCAGGGCATGTCGTAGCGGCCGTGAACGATGAAGCCGGGGATGTCTTTCAGCTTGTAAGCGTCGCGCAGCAGCTGGCCTTCCTTGAGCCAGCCGGCATTGACGAAGAAATGGTTTTCGATGCGGGCAAAGGCATGTGCGTATTCCGCATCCTCGAACTGGGCGCTGACGGACGGCTCCGGCAGCAGGGTGATCGTCTCGCCTTCCCAGATCGACCATGCCTTGGCGGCCTCCAGGCGGGCTGATTTGTCTGGATGCGTCAGCAGGCGGTGGTAGGCGGCCATCATTTCATGCCGCTCTTCCGGCGGGATCGGTGCTACGAAGCGTTCCCATTTGTCGGGGAACATCTCGGACACGCCAAACTGGTAGTACCAGTCGAGCTCGGCTTTCGTCAGCGTGTAGATGCCGCGCACGACCAGTTCGGAAACCCGCTCCGGATGCGTTTCGGAATAGGCGAGCGCCAGCGTCGAGCCCCAGGAGCCGCCGAAAACAAGCCATTTCTCCGCGCCGGCCATGTCACGCAGCCGCTCGATATCCTCAACCAGATGCCAGGTCGTGTTGGCTTCGAGGCCAGCATGCGGCGTCGACCGTCCGCAGCCGCGCTGGTCGAACAAGGTCACATCGTAAAGCGCCGGATCGAACACGCGGCGATGGCTCGGCGAGATGCCGCCGCCCGGCCCGCCATGCAGGAAGACGGCCGGCTTGGCGCCAGGCGTTCCCACACGTTCCCAATAGATCACATGACCATCCCCGACATCGAGATGGCCGGAGGCGTAGGGTTCGATTTCCGGATAGAACGTGCGCAATATCTCGGTCATATTTTCAGCCCTTCCGCCGGCCAGATATCCGTATCGTGGTCGGGATGCTGGAAGGAGATGATCTGCTCCTGCCGCGAGTAGAAGTCCGGATCCTGATGGACGGGCTTTTCGAAGATCGTCTCCACCCAGGGCAGGCGTGAGGCATGGTTCACCTGGATCTGCGGCGCCAGATCGTCGCGCACGTCGAAAGCGCCGATGGCGATTTCGAGGCCGCCGGGATGACGATAGGTCAGGGGCGTGCCGCAGTTCTTGCAGAAACCGCGGTCGATATTGACCGACGACTGGAAATAGGTCGGCCCGCCGCGCGTCCATTCCAAGCTTTCTTCAGGTGCCGTGACGAGGGCGGAGAAGAAGCTGCCGAACTGCTTCTGGCACATGCGGCAGTGGCAGATCGAGGGGCGGCCGAGCTGGCCGCGAATGCGAAACCGCACCGCGCCGCATTGGCATCCTCCGCTTCTGGTAGCTTCAGTCATGACGCTTCTCCTCTGGCCAACTTGGGGTATCGTAATCGGGATGCTGATGGTTGGATGAGCGGATCGCCCGGGCACGATCGGAACCGTCTTCGTCTTCCTCCGCAGGCAGCACGTCGAGCGCATGGAACCAGGGCATCTTTGCCGAGAGATTCGACTGCGAAACCGGCCGCACCGCCATCGGCTCGTCCAGCGAGCCGAGCGTCACATTGATGAAATCCGTGCCTGGAATATCATAGAACAACGGGGTGCCGCAGGTGCCGCAAAAGCCACGGCGCACGAGATCGGACGAATGAAACCATGAAGGGTCGCCACGCGTCAGCTCGAAGTCGGCGCGCTTGGCGCTGCCCAGCGGCAGGGCATAATTGCCGGAGGCTTTCTGGCACATGCGGCAATGGCAGAGATGCGGATAGCCGAGCGCGCCGGTGGCGCGATAGCGAACCGCGCCGCATTGGCATCCACCGCTATATGTCTCCGCGATTGTCATTTGCCAGCCTCCGGTGGCCATGCCGCCGTATCGTGATCGGGATGCTGATACGACACAAGCTCCAGTACGAAGGGCGCGTTTTCCGCATCCTCTTCCGTCCTGTGCCCCGGCAGCAGATGCAGGCGATCGACGAAGCCGATCTTGGCTTCCGTGCCATATTGCACGACAGGCGGCAGCTTCGAAGGGTCGTCGAAGGCGCCGGCCGCGACCGCGATGCCATCCGGCGCCTCATAGGTCAGCGGCGTGCCGCAATCCCCGCAGAAGCCGCGCTTGACGCAGTTGGAAGACTGGAACGTTTTCCGCTCGCCGCGTGTCCATGTGAGTTCGGCACCACGCGTCGAGACCAGCGGCGCATAATAGGCGCCGAAGGCTTTCTGGCACATGCGGCAATGACAGATCGACGCATCCTTCAGCTCGCCCCGCACCCGGAAGCGAACCGCGCCGCACTGACAGCCGCCGGTGTAGGTCGAGACGGTCATGATCTATCCTTTCCAGCGACGATGAGGATATGCATGCAGACATTATCTATGTCTTTCAGGACGTCGTCGTTCCAGAAGCGCAGAACAGTCCAGCCTTCTGCTTTGAGGCGAAGAGTGCGAACTTGGTCGTAAGCTTGATCGCGGTCGTTTGCGTGCTGCGAGCCATCGACTTCAACGATGAGTTTTTCAGTGGGGCAGGCGAAATCGACGATGTATCCCGCGATAGGCAGCTGGCGGCGGAAGCCGAGGCCCATGAGGCGGTGGGCGCGCAATTCGTTCCACAGCCGAAGTTCCGCGTCGGTCATGACCTTGCGCATGCGGCGTGCGTTAGTCCGGACCTTCGGTGGGACTGGAGTATGCGGCAGGGTACCCCCCTCTGTCACTTCGTGACATCTCCCCCACAAGGGGGGAGATTGTTCGCGGCGAGCCGCTCGCTTTCGATCTTCATTTGCAGCGATACGGAAGCATATTGCCTCTGTCGGGGACGTTAGTTTTGGACTGAAAACGCGCGGCAAACTCCCCCCAATCTCCCCCCTTGTGGGGGAGATGTCACGAAAGTGACAGAGGGGGGTAACCAGACTCACCGCTTGACCTCCCAGCTCGTGATGCGTTCACCCGTCGCCGCATCCTTGCCGTCCTTGAGTTGAACACCTCTTGCCACAAGTTCTTCGCGAAGCTTGTCAGCCTCGGCGAAGTTCTTCGCCTTCAGCAATTCCAGCCGCTGACGCACCTTGGCATCGATCTCCGTGACGACGGCTTCATCGACCTCCGCCTTCTTCGGCAGCAGGCCGAGAAGATCGGCACTGGCCGCAAACACAGGCAAAAGGCTTCCATCGGCATTGGCCGCTTGTGCCAGCGCATGGAGCGCCTGGATGGCGGCAACGGTGTTGACATCGTCGGCGAGGGCGGCGAGGATCGTTGCATCCGGCGCAGCGCCGCTGGCATCCGCCGCCGGCCATCTGGCGATCAGCCGTTCGGCTTCCTCGAGGCGCTTGACCGAGAAGTCGATCGGCTCGCGATAATGCGTCATCAGCATGGCAAGCCTGAGCACATCGCCCGGCCATGTCCGGCCGCCGAGCTTTTCCGTCTGCAGCAGCTCATGGATGGTGACGAAATTGCCTTCCGATTTCGACATCTTGCGGCCTTCGACCTGCACGAAGCCGTTATGCATCCAGACATTTGCCATCGCATGCGTACCGTGCGCGCAACGGGATTGGGCAATCTCGTTCTCATGATGCGGGAAGATCAGGTCGAGACCGCCGCCATGAATATCGAAGACGTCGCCGAGATAGCGGCCACTCATGGCCGAGCACTCGATATGCCAGCCCGGACGGCCGCGGCCCCACGGGCTTTCCCAGCCGGGTTCGTTCTCATCCGACAGCTTCCAGAGAACGAAATCGCCGGGGCTCTTCTTGTGTTCGTCCACCGCGACGCGGGCGCCCGCCTGCTGCTCGTCAAGATTGCGTTTCGAAAGCTGGCCGTAATCGGCCATCGACTTGGTGTCGAACAGCACTTCGCCGGCAGCCCGGTAGGCATGGCCCTTGGCGATCAGCGTTTCGATGATCGCTATCATCTGCGCGATATTATCAGTCGCGCGCGGCTGCGCCGTCGGTTCCAGGCAGCCCAGATCAGTCGTATCTTCGCGATACTGCCGCTCGGTCTTCTCCGTCACCAGGCGGATCGCCTCGTTCAGCGGCAGGCCGGGATGGTCGCGGAGCGCGCGCGCGTTGATCTTGTCGTCGACATCGGTGATGTTGCGGACATAGGTGACATGGCTTTCGCCATAGACATGCCGCAGCAACCGGAAAAGCACGTCGAAGACGATGGCCGGGCGGGCATTGCCGATATGGGCGAAATCATAGACCGTGGGGCCGCAGACATACATGCGGACGTTATTGCGATCGATCGGCTGAAAATCGACCTTTTCGCGCGTCAGCGTGTTGTAGAACTTCAGTTGCGGCTCGGCGCCCATTTCACTCTCCCAAGGCATAAATCCGAAAAATACCGTCACCGGCAGGCCGGACGTTTGTCATCTTGGATTTTGGGAGACGAAAACGGCCAGGCCAGCGAAACGCTAGCGAATAATTTTCCGGCAGATAATGCAGATAACCGTTTTCATGGCAGGCTTTATCGCTCGACTACGGTGATTGGTCAAGAGCCCAATCTCTCCTTCTCCTCTCGGGGAGAAGGTGGCCCGAAGGGTCGGATGAAGGAGCGACAGGCGTTCGTTCGGAGCGCCCCGAGCGAAGGCAAAGCGTAAGCCTTACGGCGAAACACTCAACGCGTGCTGCGCGCGAATTTCGCCCGCGCGAAGGTGTTTTTTATTCCGGCATCCGATAGCCGACGAGCTTGTTCTCGCGCACGATGAAGAGCTTGCCGGTTTCGGTGACGTCGGGGCCGACGAGCGGCAGGATCGCCTGGGCGACGTCGCGGGGGTGCGGCAGCGTATCCGGATCTTCGCCGGGCATGGCCTGGGCGCGCATGGCGGTGCGGGTGGCGCCGGGATCGACGCTGGTGATGCGTAGCGGCGTGCTCTCCGTTTCCCCGGCCCATGTCCGCGCTAGCGCTTCGACGGCCGCCTTGGATGCGGAATAGGGACCCCAGAAGGGCCGGCAGCGATGGGCGGCGGCAGACGACAGGATAACCGCGCGTCCCGCTTCGGAGCGCATCAGCAGCGGCTCGACGGAGCGGATCAGCCGCCAGGTCGCGGTGACGTTGATGGTCATCACCTTCTCGAACACCTTGGCCTCGACATGGCCAATCGGCGAGATGACGCCGAGCACACCGGCATTGGCGACGAGGATGTCGAGCTTGCCCCAGCGTTCGAAGATCGAGCCACCAAGTGCGTCAATGGCATTCATGTCGGCGAGATCGAAGGGAACGAGGGTCGCGGAGCCACCTGCCGCCTTGACGGCGTCGTCCAGCTCCTCAAGTCCGCCGACCGTGCGGGCGCAGGCGATCACATGCGCGCCGGCCTTGGCCAATTCCAATGCCGTGAAATAACCGATGCCGCGCGATGCACCGGTGACGAGGGCGATCTTGTCCTTGAGATTGACGCTCATGCTGTCCTGATCCGAATGCGTGGAAGAGAAAAAGGAGGCAGGAATGCCCCCGTCAACCGTGGCTGAGGTCAGCCGTTGCTGGCGAGAACGGAAAGCTTGCGCACGTTGCTGGTGCTTTCCTTGTCGAGCAGGCGGGTCGGATAATCGCCGGTGAAATAATGGTCGGTGAACTGCGGCTGCGCATTGTCGCGCGGCTCGCCGCCGACGGCACGATAGAGGCCGTCGATCGACAGGAATTCCAGCGAATCCGCGCCGATGAAATCGCACATGGCCTTCAGGCTGCTGTATTGGTTGGCGAGCAGCTTGTCGGCATCCGGCGTGTCGATGCCGTAGAAGTCCGGATGAAAGATCATCGGGCTGGCGACGCGGATGTGCACCTCGCGGGCGCCGGCTTCGCGGATCATCTGCACGATCTTGACCGAGGTCGTGCCGCGCACGATGGAATCATCCACCAGCACGACCCGCTTGCCCTCGATGATGGCGCGGTTGGCCGAATGCTTGAGCTTGACGCCGAAGGCGCGGATCTGCTGCGTCGGTTCGATGAAGGTGCGCCCGACATAGTGGTTGCGGATGATGCCGAGCTCGAAGGGAATGCCGCTTGCCTGCGCATAGCCGATCGCCGCCGGCGTGCCGCCGTCCGGCACCGGCACGACGACATCGGCCTCGATGGGAGCTTCCTTGGCGAGGTTGATGCCCATGTTCTTGCGCGCAACATAGACGTTGCGGCCGCCGACGACGGAATCGGGGCGGGCGAAATAGACATATTCGAACAGGCAGAGCCGCTCGGGCTTCGCAGCTTCGGGCTTGCGGGCGTCGATGGTGATCGAGCCGTCGGGCTGGATCTCGCAGATGACGACCTCGCCGTTTTCGACGTCGCGGACGTATTTCGCGCCGATGATGTCGAGCGCACAGGTTTCCGAGCAGAAGATCGGCTTGCCGTCGAGCTCGCCCATGACCAGCGGCCGGATGCCGATCGGGTCGCGGGCGGCGATCAGCTTCGTGCGCGTCATGGCGAGCATCGAATAGCCGCCTTCCATCTGCCTGATAGCATCGATGAAGCGGTCGGAGGAGGAGGCCTGCTTTGAACGGGCGATGAGATGCAAGACGACCTCCGTGTCCGAGGTCGACTGACAGATGGCGCCGTCGGCGATCAGCTGCCGGCGCATGGTCAGGCCATTGGTGAAATTGCCGTTATGGGCAATCGCGATGCCGCCGACTTCCAGCTCGGCAAACAGCGGCTGCACATTGCGCAGGATCGTCTCGCCCGTCGTCGAGTAGCGCACATGGCCCATGGAGCGGTCGCCGGGCAGGCGGGCAAGCGTCGCGGGATCGGTGTAGTGATCGCCGACAAGGCCCATCCGTCGCTCGGAATGGAAGCGCTGACCGTCGAAGGAGACGATGCCGGCCGCTTCCTGGCCGCGATGCTGGAGAGCGTGCAGGCCGAGCGCCGTCAATGCCGCCGCATCCGGGTGTCCGAGAATGCCGAATACGCCGCATTCCTCGTGCAGCGTGTCGCCGTTGATATCATCCTCGATAGAAAGGGAATGGTTCATGGCTGCTTGCCTTTGCTCTCAACGTGGGCGGATCGGGGCGGCGTCACGACTGCTTGTTAAAATAGCTGAAAATCCGGCCGGAAAAAATATCGGGCCGGATCTTCAAGTGTCTTGCCGCTCAAATGGCGATTATCGCGCGGCGGGTCAAGCCTGTAAACACACCGTTAATTGTTTGTCTGCGGCGCGGGTGCATCATCCGATGGGGCGGCGTCGTTCGGCGCGGTGTTGTCGCCACCTGTCTGCGGCTGCGTCTGTTGCTGCTGGTTCGGCGCGATCTTGTTGATGATCTCCGGCGGCAGCATCGCCTGAACGTTTTCAGGAAGCGCCGACTTCAGCTTTTCGACCATCGAATCCAGGAAGGGCTTGGACTTGGCGTTGTTGACCCAATCGGGACGGGCGGCAGGGGCCACCAGCCAATTCCAGAAGGCCACGATGACGACCATCAGAAGCAGGCCGCGGGCCGCGCCGAAGAGGAAGCCGAGCGTCCGGTCGAGCGCGCCGATGCGGCTGTCGATGATGAAATCGGCAATCCGGATGGTGATGAAGGAAATGATGATCAGCGCCAGCAGGAAGATGACGGCGGCCGAGGCGATCGTCGCGATCTTGGTATCGGCCTTGTATTGCAGGGCATAGGGAACGAGAAGCGGATAAAGATAGTAGGCGGCGACCGCAGAGCCGCCCCAGCTGACGATCGATAGGATTTCGCGCGAAAAGCCGCGAACCATGGCCAGAACGGCGGAGAAGAGAAGAACGCCGATAACAATACCGTCGAAAATCGTAATGGGCATCTAAAATCCACTTCAAGACTTGCCAAACCTCATGGTTGGGCATCGGCCTCAATCATGAGCCTCATCCTCGCCAAGAACGGCTGAAGTAAGGCTCAGTCTTCGTCTTCCGCGCGCTTGAGCGCGCCCTTTGATCCAGCAATGCGCGCCACCAGATCCGGTAGGCTGTCGATCTCGCTCCAGCGTCCGCCGTTGACTTTCGGCAGGTCGGCGGAAGAGGCAGGCAGGACGGCCCCGGAAAATCCCAGCTTCTCAGCTTCCTTGAGGCGCTGGGCAGTGTGCGCAACCGGCCGGACGGCGCCCGACAGGCTGACTTCGCCGAAATAGACGCAATCGGCGGGTAGGGCAAGACCGGCCAAGGAGGAAACCAGTGCAGAAGCGACGGCAAGGTCCGCAGCCGGCTCGGAAATGCGATAACCGCCTGCAATATTGAGGTAAACATCGTGCTGGCCGAGGCGCACGCCGCAATGTGCTTCCAGAACGGCGAGAATCATCGACAGGCGCGCCGAATCCCAGCCGACGATGGCGCGGCGCGGCGTACCGAGCGATGTCGGCGCGACCAGAGCCTGTACCTCGACAAGCACCGGGCGCGTGCCCTCTATCCCTGCAAAAACGGCCGCCCCAGGCGACTTTTCGTTGCGCTCGCCGAGAAAGAGTTCGGACGGGTTGGCAACGTCGCGCAGGCCGGCGTCGGACATTTCGAATACGCCGATCTCGTCGGTAGGGCCAAAGCGATTCTTCACCGTGCGCAAGATGCGGTAGTGATGGCTGCGATCGCCTTCGAAATAGAGGACGGCATCGACCATATGCTCGACGACGCGCGGTCCGGCGATCTGGCCGTCCTTGGTGACGTGGCCGACAAGCACCATCGCAGTGCCCGTCTGCTTGGCGAAGCGGATCATCGCCTGGACGCCGGTGCGCACCTGCGTGACCGTGCCGGGCGCGGATTCGGCAAGTTCGCTCCACAGCGTCTGGATGGAATCGATGATGACGAGATCCGGCCGCTTGCCTTCTGAAAGCGTCGCCAGGATATCCTCGACATTGGTTTCCGCCGCGAGCAGCACTTCGGTGTCGGCCGCCTTCAGTCGCTGGGCGCGCAGGCGAACCTGCGCCACGGCTTCTTCGCCGGAGACATAGATGATTTTGTGCCCGCGCCGGGCGAGCGCGGCTGCTGCCTGCATCAACAGCGTCGACTTGCCGATGCCGGGATCGCCGCCGACGAGAACGGCAGAGCCACGGACGAAACCGCCGCCAGTCGCGCGGTCGAGTTCGGATAAGCCGGTATGGATGCGCGGCGCTTCCTCGATCTCTCCCGAGAGCGTCGTCAGTGTTACGGGCTTGCCCTTCTTCGGCGTCCTTGCCGGGCCGCCACCGATCCCGCCCAACGGATCTTCCTCGACGATGGTGTTCCATGCGCCGCAGTTGTCGCACTTGCCGGCCCAGCGATTGTGGACCGTGCCGCAGTTCTGGCAGATGAATTGTGTGCGGGCTTTAGCCATCGGATGCTGTTCTCAAGTTCAAATGCTTCGCTTTTCGCGACGAATCGCGATCGGCTGTCAGATAATGTCTTTCCCGGCCTATCAAAACTAATGATTTCCGTATCAACGGTGATCGTGTCAGTTTTTATGCCGGGTTTTATGGATGATGATCGATGTTTGACTACACACTTGCTCACTGGATCGCGTTTCTGACCGCCGCAACGCTCCTTAATCTGTCGCCTGGGCCGGATATCGCTTTCATTCTCGGTCATACGATCAGAAGCGGCATGCGCTCGGGCTTTGCGGCCCTGTTCGGGATCTGGAGCGGCGCGTGCCTGCATGTGCTGATGGCCGCCGCCGGCCTGTCGGCGATCCTGGCGGCTTCCGCGTTGGCCTTCTCGACGGTCAAATGGGTCGGCGCCGCCTATTTGATCTGGCTCGGCATACAGGCGCTACGCTCGAAGGGCGAGGGGGCCTGGATCAAGGAGGCGGGCAAGGCCTTGTCCTTTAGCCGCATCTATCGGCAAGGCATCATGGTCTCGCTGCTCAATCCGAAGGTCGCGATCTTCTTTCTGGCCTTCCTGCCGCAATTCGTCGTCGAAGGCGCCGGTCCGGTCTGGGCGCAGCTTTTGCTGCATGGCAGCCTGATCATCGTCGTGGCCGCCTTCATAGAGCCGCCGCTCATCCTGCTGGGCGGCCGACTGAGCGAAGCCCTCCGGCGCAATCGCAGCCTCGGCCTGTGGCTCGATCGTGGTCTCGGCACGCTGTTTGTGGCTCTCGGCCTCCGGCTGGCAATCAGCGCGCGCTGAGGCTATGCCTCGACCTCCTCCGAGATATACCGGCGCTCGTGCCGCAGCCCCAGGCTGGTCAGCATCTCGTAGCCGATCGTGCCAGCCGCCCTTGCGGCCTCGTCGACCGGGATGTTGCTGCCGAAGAGCTCGACATAGTCGCCGGCGCGAGCCAGGTTTTCCGGCAGGTCGGTGACGTCGAAGATGGTGAGGTCCATGGTGATGCGGCCGGCAACGGGCACCTTGTGGCCGGCAATGAAGCCATGACCGCCTGCGACGCCGGCCTGGCGTAGCGGCACGCCGCCGCTCGACTGGCTGCGCATATAGCCATCGGCATAGCCTGCCGAGACGATCGCCAGCCGGCTGTCGCGGGTCAATTGAAGCGCGCGGCCATACCCCACGGTTTCGCCTGATTTCACCGAGCGGGTCTGGATGATCCGCGCCTCCGCCGTCGCCACCGGACGCATCGGATTGGCCATGCCGGGAACCGCCTCGCCGCCATAGGTGGCAATGCCGGGGCGGGTGAGGTCGAAATGATAGTCCGATCCAAGAAAGATGCCGGCCGAATTGGCGAGGCTTGCTTCTATGCCGTCGAAGGCGGTGCTGACCTTGCGGAAGGCCTCGAGCTGCTGCTTATTCATCGCATTGGACGGATCGTCGCCACAGGCGAGATGGCTCATTACGAGAACGGGCGCAAAGCTTGCCGGACGGGAGACGTCGTCTGCAAGCGCGATCGCATCGTCCATCGGCAGCCCGAGCCTGTTGAAGCCCGTGTCGACCTGCAGGGCGCAGGGATAGTCGCCATACTCCGATAGCACCGCCATCCAGAAGGTCAGTTGCTCCTCCGAGGCGATGACGGGCACGAGATCGTTCTCGAAGAACCGGCGCTCCATGCCCGGCCAGATGCCGCTTAAGACGAATATGCGCGCTTCCGGAGCATAGAGCCGCAATGTCGCGCCTTCATCGGCGGTGGCGACGAAGAAATCGCGCGCGCCGGCGGCGTAAAGCGTTTCGCCGATATCCTCGATCCCCAGCCCATATGCATCCGCCTTGACGACAGCCGACGTGCGAGCCTTGCCCGAACGCCGAGCCAGGTCGCGCCAGTTTTCGACGAGCGCGCCGAGATCCACCGTCAGCCGCAGGCCGGCGAAAGCAAAAGCATCATCGTCTTCGAAGGGGAGGGAAAAATCTGTCATGAATCGCCGCGATGAAAGGGAAGTTGTTCAGCGCACTTTAGAGAGCATTGTGGCAAAGAGAAAGCGCGGACAGGTGAATACCAGCCTTTCCCACACGCGATCACTTTTGTTCAAGACGTGCGGGAGTCGGGGCGCTAATGTGCGGGGATGCAGAACGTTTCGCAGAAAGAGGCGGCTGACGCCATGCCGCTTGCCAAGGTGGAATCGACCCGCTTCTGGCGGGACGGTCGTTTTCGCGGCATGGAATGCCTGAGCGCAAGCTTCGTGACGCATGAATATGCGCCGCATGCGCATGACACGTTCAGCATCGGGACGATTGAAAGAGGCAGCCAGATCACCACACTGCTCGGCAGGCGGGAAGAAGCCGGACCGGGCGATCTCTATCTGATCAATCCTGGCATGGTGCATGACGGCGCTCCGGGCGACGAAGGCTATCGCTACCGCATGATCTACCCGGACACGAAGCTCTTCGTCGACATTCTGGAAGACGTCACGGGCAAGGCCTTCAACGCGACGCCATCCTTTGCCGGTTCATTGTTGCGCGATCCGCAGCTTGCCAGCGCCTTCCAGAAGGCGCACCGCACACTCGAGAGCGGCGCTGGCGCGCTGGAATCCGATGAAGGCATGTTCTCGGTGCTGGCGGCGCTCTTTGCGCGCTACGGCAGCACGATCGTCCTTCCCGTCGATACCAAGGAGCGTAGCGCCGTCGCGCGCTCCCGCGATTACCTCAGTGAGAATTTCGACAGCGATGTCGGATTGGAGGAATTGGCCAAGGTCGCGGGGCTGAGCCGCGCGCACCTGATCCGCGCTTTCCGCAGGGAATATCATATTACGCCCCATGCCTTTCTGACCGATCGGCGCGTAATCGTTGCCCGCCGATTGCTCAGGGAGGGCCGCATGCCGGCCGATGTCGCCATGGAATGCGGTTTCGCCGATCAAGCACATTTCACGCGCCACTTCAAATCGCGCACCGGCGTCACCCCGGGCCAGTTCCGCGTCGGCTAGCGCATTTTCGCTTTTCTGCGAATATAGAAAAGGCTTTGCGGATTCTGATGGAACTCTAATCACTTTCGTTCAATACAGCGCCGGCTGCCGTCGGCTACCTTTCCGTCATTGTTGAAGTGGAGGTTGCCAATGTTGCAGCAAAGCCGGCCGGCCGGCGAATTCAAAGCCGGGATGCGTGCCATTTTTCCGCTGATCGTCGCCGTTCTGCCCATCGGCCTCGTGTTCGGCGCGGTTTCGGCGACCAAGGGGCTTTCGCCGCTGGAGACCACACTGATGAGCGCGCTCGTCTTCGCTGGCGGCTCGCAATTTGTGGCGATGGATATCTGGACACATCCCGCAAGTTGGATTGGCGTCGGCTTCGCGGCCCTGCTTGTCAATATCCGCCACGTGCTGATGAGCGCTTCGATCGGCGTGAAGATGCAGTCTTTCTCCGGCGTCAAACGCTATAGCGCCATGCTGTTTCTCGCCGATGAGATTTGGGCCATGGCGGAATTCCGCGCCGGTGCGACGCGGCTCACGCCCGCCTGGTATGCGGGCATCGTCACGCCTTTCTATTTGACCTGGGTCGGCTCGTCGCTTGCGGGCGCTTTGCTTGGCGCCTTTCTCGGCGATCCCGCCGTCATCGGTCTCGACTTCACCTTTCCGGCCGTCTTCATCGTGCTGGTCATGGGTTTCTGGAAAGGACCGGAAACCGGCGCCGTGCTTGCCGCAAGCGGCGTTGCAGCCGTTGCGGTCCACCAGTTCGTGCCCGGTGTCTGGTATATTGCAGCCGGCGCACTGGCGGGGCTGGCGGTGGCTTTCTGGAAAGGCAGAGCGCAGGAGCAGACGGCATGACGCTCGATCTCAACACGCTGCTCGCCATCCTCGCCATGGCTGCTGCGACGATTTTCACCCGCGTTGGCGGTCTTGTCTTGATTCGCTACGTGGAGATTGGCGAGCGCCGGCGAACCGCAATCGAAGCCATTCCACCGGCCGTGCTGATGGCTGTCATTGCCCCGACAGCCTTTGCTACCGGCTGGGCGGAGACGCTGGCCTGCGCGACCACTGCAATAGCCTCCCGCCGCTTGCCGATGCTGGCTAGCGTTGTGGTCGGCGTTGCCATGGTGGCTTTGCTGCGCGCTGCGGGACTCTGAAGCGTTTCCGGAAAAAGCGCGTAGCGGCTCTCCGTCCGGAATGCATAAGACAGCAAAGCGGAAGCGCTCCAACGGGACATCGACGCCGCAAACTTCTCGTCAGTGTTCCTCATACTGAATGAAGGAGGAATCGGCGAGGTCGGCAAAGCGGGTGAATTCCGACTGGAAGGCGAGCCGCACCGTGCCCGTCGGTCCGTGGCGCTGCTTGGCGATGATGACATCGGCCGTGCCCTTCACGCGCTCGAACTGTGCTTCCCATTCCGCGTACTTCGGATCGGCCACATCGCGTGGCTCGGCATTCTTCACGTAGTATTCCTCGCGGAACACGAAGAGCACCACGTCGGCGTCCTGCTCGATCGAGCCTGATTCGCGCAGGTCGGAGAGCTGTGGCCGCTTGTCTTCGCGGCTTTCGACGGCGCGCGAGAGCTGGGAGAGCGCGACGATCGGAACATTCAGCTCCTTGCCGAGAGCCTTCAGGCCGGTAGTGATCTGAGTGATTTCCTGGACGCGGTTCTCGTTCGATTTTCCCGAGCCGGTCATCAGCTGAACGTAGTCGACCACGAGCACATCGAGGCCGCGCTGTCGTTTCAGGCGCCGCGCGCGGGCGGACAACTGGGCGATCGAGATACCACCCGTCTGGTCGATGTAGAGAGGCACCTTCTGCATCATCATCGAGCATGCCACCAGCTTCTCGAAATCCGCATCGTTGATATCGCCGCGACGGATCTTCGACGAGGAGACTTCCGTCTGCTCGGAGATGATACGGGTGGCGAGCTGTTCGGACGACATTTCCAGAGAATAGAAGCCGACGACGCCGCCGTTCTTCGCCTTGGTGGAACCGTCCGCCTGCACCTCGCCTTCGAAGGAGGCCGCAATGTTGTAAGCGATGTTGGTGGCAAGCGAGGTCTTGCCCATGCCGGGACGGCCGGCAAGGATGATCAAGTCGGAGCGCTGCAGGCCGCCCATCTTGCTGTCGAGCGAATGAATGCCCGTGGATATGCCCGAAAGACCGCCGTCGCGCTCCTTGGCGACGGCCGCCATGTCGATCGCCAGCGCCACCGCGTCGTTGAAGGCTTGGAAGCCGCCATCGTAGCGGCCGTTTTCGGCGAGTTCGAACAGCCGTCGCTCCGTGTCTTCGATCTGGGCCTGCGGCGGCATGTCGAGCGGTGCGTCGTAGGCGATATTGACCATGTCTTCGCCGATGGTGATCAGCGCCCGGCGCAGCGCCAGGTCGTAGATGGCGCGGCCATAGTCCTCCGCATTGATGATCGACACGGCTTCGACGGCGAGGCGCGCGAGATATTGCGCGACCGTCATGTCGCCGACCTTTTCCTCCGCCGGCAGGAAGTTCTTGATGGTGACCGGGTTGGCGGTCTTGCCCATACGGATGATGTCGCCGGCGACCTCGAAGATCTTCCGGTGCAGCGGCTCATAGAGATGGACGGGCTTCAAAAAGTCGGAGACGCGGTAATAGGCATCGTTATTGACGAGGATGGCGCCGAGAAGAGCCTGTTCCGCTTCGATATTGTTGGGCGCTTCGCGATAGTGCTGTTCGGCGGGAGCAATGGCGGCGAGCTTGCGCGCAGCTTCGTTCATTTTCCATCTCTTCGTACTTTAGGGTGTCGACTGGTTTGCGACGATCCGATGTCATGGTCAACCAAGCAAATGCGCGGGGCGCAGCGAACGGAGCAAATCGGCCTAGGCTATCAACGTTGTTCCACTCGTCCACAGGGACAAGTTTCCGCCGCGTAAAAAATCCCTTGTCGCTGCTTTGCAACGCAACGATCGACACACGAATCACGTAGCAAACCATCTGTGGGGAATATTTTAGCCGGGTCTTTTGCCGTGTACATCAATTGTTGCGGCTATCATGCTTGAAAAGCTATGGAAATCCGGTTATTCCCTATAAATTAGGGTAGGATGCTAATAGTATAAAGTTGCAATAATGTCCGGTGTGCCATCAAGACAAGAGCTTTTCGACGATCTTTTTGCGTTCAATCGCAAGCTGAGGGCGGCCTTCGACGCGCTCGTTCGCGAACATGGCATGACTCTTTCCCGCGCCAGGGTTTTTCGCAAACTCTCCCGTCGGGATGGGATCAACCAACGGGAACTAGCCGACGAGCTGGAGCTTGAAACGCCGACGCTCGTGCGCATCCTCGATGCCATGGAGGCGCAGAACTTCATCGAGCGCCGTGCCGCCCAGTCCGACCGCCGCGCCAAGCAGATCTTCATGACGGAAGCCGGAAAACTCGTCGCCGCCGAGGTCGAGGCTCTTGCCACCGGTGTGCGGGCGGATATCTTGGAAGGCATTTCGGACGAGGATATCGGCGTGGCGCTCAAGGTTATCCGCGCCATGACGGCGAACCTCCAGAATGTCGGCAAATCATGAGGTAGTGCATGAGCGGTGATCCGGACCCGGTCGCCAACGCGGAAGCCAACGCCGTCCCACCCGCTCCACCGCCTATGCCGGGCTGGAAAGTGCCGCTCTATATTGCGGCATCCGTCATGTTCTTTCTGACCCAGGGCCTGGGTCTCAATCTCGCTTTCGCCAATCTGACCCAGATCCAGGGAACCATCGCGGCAACGACAACCGAATCCGCGTGGCTTTCCGCCGCCTATATGGCGCCCAATGTCAGCCTCGCCATCGCGCTGGTGAAGATCCGCCTGCAATATGGCATTCGCAATTTCGCCGAGGTCAGCATTCTTGGCTTTCTGCTTGCCTCGCTGCTCAATCTTTTCGTTTCCGACCTGCATTCGGCGATTGTCGTCCGGTTCCTCAGCGGCATCGCCGGCGCACCGCTTTCGACGCTGGGCTTCCTCTATATGCTGGAGGCCTTCGAGCCGGCGAAGAAGCTGACGGTCGGCGTCAGCCTGGCGATGA
Source organism: Rhizobium sp. CCGE531 (assembly GCF_003627795.1). Lineage (NCBI taxonomy): Bacteria > Pseudomonadati > Pseudomonadota > Alphaproteobacteria > Hyphomicrobiales > Rhizobiaceae > Rhizobium > Rhizobium sp. CCGE531. Next base: position 1,327,306 of record NZ_CP032684.1, read on the forward strand.
TGAATACGCTGCTTGCCGCTCCCATCACCCGCCTCGTCTCACCTTCGCTGCTGGATTACGGCGAATGGCGCGGCCTTTATACGCTTGAGATGGCGCTGGCGCTGCTTGTCATGCCGATCATCTATCTCTTGCCGCTCACGCCGCCGCCGCGCGTCAAGGTCATCGTTTTGGGCGATATCTTCAGCTACCTGCTTGTGGCGATCGGCTTCGGCTGCTTCGCGGTCGCCCTGTCGGTCGGGCGTCTCTATTGGTGGCTGGAGGTGCCGTGGCTCGGGGTCGTATTGGCGATCGCCGTCGCGTCCCTGACAGTCGCCATCGTTGTCGAGCTGAGGCGCTCGACGCCACTGATCGATGTTCGCTGGCTGCTGCGTCCTGAAATCCTGCACCTGACGGGCATTTTGCTGGTCTTCCGCCTGATCGCCGCGGAACAGACTTCGGTCATCATGACCTTTTATCAGAATGCGGTCGGCCTGCTCTACGACCAGCTCTCCATGCTGTACTGGATTATCCTGGCCTTCTCGATCATCGGCGGACTCATCTGTACCGTCTTCATGACCTATGGGTTCAGCTGGCAGATCCAGTTCGTCGCGCTCATCCTGATGGGCGTGGGCTCGCTGATGGATTCGCAGGTGACGAACCTCACCCGGCCGGAGCAGATGTATCTCAGCCAGGCGCTGGTGGCGGCCGGAGCGGCACTATTCCTGCCGCCCTCCATGTCGCAAGGCTTCAAGGCTGCGCTGAGCAAAGGACCGCCTTATCTGGTGACCTTCTTTGTCGTCTTCACCTTCACGCAGAGTGTCGGCGGCCTCATCGGCTCGGCCTTCTACGGCACGCTGATCACCATTCGCGAGAAGTTCCATTCTGCGGCGCTGACCGAACATGTGCTGCTGACCGACCCGAATGTAGCCGACCGTGTCAGCCGGCTTTCATCTTCCTATGGCAAGGTGATCGGGGATAACGCGGTCCTGAAGGGGGAGGGGCTGGCGCTGCTCGGCGCTCAGGTCAGCCGCGAGGCCAACATGCTTGCCTATGGTGATGCATTCTTCGTCGCGGCCGTGATCGCCTTCCTGTCGCTTGCCGGCCTCTCAATCCATGTCTTCTTCCGCTTCGTCAGGGCTCGCCTGGCCGACGATCGGGTAGAGGTCGTGACATCTAACCCATGAGGATATGAAATAGCTCCATGTCGAGGCTCGTTCGCTCCCCCATCGAAGTCATCGCCGTTCTCGCCGGCATAGGCGGCCTCATGCTGGTGCTTTACGCCTGGCATCTGCCGCCGTTCAAAACCTCGGTCGAGACCACGGACGACGCCTATGTCAAAGGCTATGTCACGACGATCAGCCCGCAAGTCAGCGGCTATATCACCGGCGTGCCGATCAAGGACTACAAGCTCGTCAAGGAGGGCGATGTGCTCGCCCAGATCGACGACCGCATCTACAAGCAGAAGGTGGCGCAGGCGCGCGCGACACTCGCCGGACAGAAGGCGGCGCTCGCCAATTCGCAACAGCAGGAGCAAGCCGCGAAGGCCGGCATCGCCTCCAGCCAGGCGCAGATCGATAGCGCCAATGCATCGCTGAAGCGCGCGCAACTTGCAGCTGATCGCGTAACGACGCTGGTCGCCAGGGGCGTATCGACGACAAGCGATTCCGAACAGGCACAGGCGACGCTGCAGCAGGCGCAAGCCTCGCTCAATCAGGCGAAGGCAGCGCTTGATGTGTCGCAGCAGAACCTGACGACCATCATCGTCAACCGTGCATCGCTCGAAGCCGGTGTCAGCGGCGCGGAGGCTGCCGTGCAGCTTGCCGATATCGATCTGGACAATACGACGATCAGGGCGCCGCAGGACGGTCGCGTTGGAGAGGTCGGCGTACGCCTTGGCCAATATGTGACGCCCGGTACCCAGCTCATGGGGTTGGTGCCGAAGGATGTCTGGGTCATCGCCAATTTCAAGGAGACGCAGCTCGATGGCATGAAGCTCGATCAGCCCGCCACGATCTCTGTCGATGCACTCGGTCATCGCAACATCAATGGCCGCATCCAGCGCTTCTCTCCGGCGGCGGGTTCCGAATTCGCCGTCATCAGGCCCGACAACGCCACGGGCAATTTCACCAAGGTCGCCCAGCGCATCGGGGTTCGGGTCAAGATCGAGGAAGGTCAGGCGCTGGCGGATCAACTGGCGCCCGGCATGTCCGTCGTCGTCTCGGTCGACAAGGACACCGCTCCCTTGCCGGAGCCTGGCGCCGGCGACTGATCCGTCTGGCGCATCGACGGTTGGGTGACAAACAAAAAGCCCGGATCGAGTGATCCGGGCTTTCGTGTTTCCAGCAATGGGCTGAAAATTATGCGTCGTCGTCTTCGGCGTTGCCGTCGGCTTCCGGATCGAAGAAGTCTTCCGGACGCAGGGCGTCTTCGTCAACGCCGTAGATGGCGTCGGCGGAGGTGAGGGTCTCGCCCTTGGACTGACGCTCGGCTTCTTCAGCGGAACGGGCAACGTTGAGCTCGACCTTGATTTCGACTTCGGCGTGCAGGCCGATGGCAACATCGTGCAGGCCGATTGCCTTGATCGGGGTGTTCATGTGAACCTGGCTGCGGCCGATGTTGAAGCCTTCGGCGGCGAGGATTTCGACGACGTCACGGGCAGCGACCGAGCCGTACAGCTGGCCGGTTTCGCCAGCCGAGCGAACGACGATGAAGGACTTGCCGCCGAGAACGTCGGCAACCTTCTGGGCTTCGCTCTTGCGCTCGAGGTTGCGGGCTTCGAGCGTTGCGCGCTCGGCCTCGAAACGAGCCTTGTTGGCGGCATTGGCGCGCAGCGCCTTGCCGAGCGGCAGCAGGTAGTTACGGGCAAAGCCGTCGCGAACCTTGACGGTTTCGCCCATCTGGCCGAGCTTGGAGATGCGTTCGAGAAGAATGACTTCCATTTTCTTGTTCCTTTCGATGTCAGATTTTCGTGTCTGTTTGTTTGGATGTATCGGCATTCTTGTTCGGGGTCAGCGATATCGCCTTGCGGGTATCGGAAAGGCCGAGAACAAGGATGATGAAGAGCGGTAGCGTCAGCAGGAAGGACATCAGGTAGCAGATGACCAGCACGGGTATGCGCCAGTCCTTGCCGCGCGTCCGGTAATGCAGCGACGCAAAGCCGGAAACGATGAAGCCCGCGCCGAAGGCGCCGAGAACGGCGGCGGCGATGAGGCCGATCACGCCGCCGAGGAAGATGGCGACGATCGCCACGAGAAAGACGAAGATCGCATTGCGGTTCATGCGCAGCGACGAGGGAATGTCCTCGCGCGGGCGTAGATTGTGGCTCGAAGCCGCGACGATGCGGGTCGCGACGTAGTAGGCGGCGAGCAGCATCATCACCCAGATCATGCCCCAGGCGACAGGGATCGCGTAGAGCATAAGGCTCTTGGTCTTCTGGATCGCTATGGGATCGAGCGGCAGCGATGGTTGCTGCTCGTTCATGGCCTTGGCGTAGAGATCGACGACCTGGCCGACGAGATCGGCATTGTAGCCCATGACCGCGCCCGCGACGATGATGACGACGGCGGCGAGGCCGCACAGGTACAGCATGATGTCGGAGAGCGGATACCATGCCATCAGATTATCCGGTCCTCCGAGTTCGGAGGCGGGACGCGCCAGGTTGGCAAGATGGCTGAGCCATGCCGGGATCAGCGCCAGCAGGACGACGAAGAGCCCGAAATAGAACGATTGCGCGATCGTACCGACAATCCCGGCAACGACGACGGCGGCGATGACGGCGATGTTGCCCCAGCCGAGGCCGACGATCAGGATCGGGAGAGCGGAAAGCGCGCCGAACAGGATGAACAGCAATGGCTGCACCGTCGCGCCATACACGAGTAGGGCGGCGGTAAGACCGGCGAGCGCGCCGATACCAAGCTCTTTTGCGTTCAATTTTTTCACGTCGCTGTCCTGCTTCATGATCGAGCAGTTAGAGGATGCCTTCGGCACTCGGGCCTGAAAGCCGTCCCCAACATGGGTTTTCAAGGTTCCGATCCGCGCCCATCGCGAAAGGGAGAAGGGAAGGCATCGCTGCCTTCCCCTTATTCATCCGGCGTCGGCTTTATTAAGCGACGACGTAGGGCAGCAGGCCGAGGAAACGGGCGCGCTTGATCGCCTGGGCGAGTTCGCGCTGCTTCTTCTGGGAAACGGCCGTGATGCGGGAAGGAACGATCTTGCCGCGCTCGGAAATGTAGCGCTGCAGGAGGCGAACGTCCTTGTAGTCGATGCGCGGCGCATTGGCGCCCGAGAACGGGCAGGTCTTGCGGCGGCGATGGAACGGACGGCGAACCGGTGCGGAGGAAACTTCAGACATTGTTCAAAATCTCCTTATACGCGGTCTTCGCGCGGACGGCGCGGACGGTCTTCGCGGTCACCACGATCCGGGCGCGGACCACGATCGCCGAAGCTGCGCTCCGGACGGTCGCCATCACGACGCGGACGATCGTCACGGTCGCGCTTCTGCATCATGGCAGACGCGCCTTCTTCGTGCTTCTCGACAGCGATCGTCATGTAACGCAGGACGTCTTCGCTGATGCGCATCTGGCGTTCCATTTCATGGATCGCAGCGGCCGGAGCATCGATGTCCATCAGGGCGTAGTGAGCCTTGCGGTTCTTCTTGATGCGGTAGGTGAGGGACTTGAGGCCCCAGTTTTCGATACGCCCGACTTTACCGCCATGAGCTTCGATAACACCCTTGTACTGTTCTACGAGGGCGTCGACCTGCTGAGCGGAAATATCCTGTCGAGCAAGGAATACATGTTCATAAAGAGCCATGGATAGCTTTGCCTTTCTTGCGTTGATCTGAACCCGATATTCGGCGGCTAAGCCTCAACGACTGCTCCTGAGAGGGATAACCCCAAGCAAGAAAAGCGTTTCCGAGACGGTCGAGAGCGGAGACACGGGAGGCTGGAACGCTTCCGTTCCGAACGATCTTCCTTGCGAAAAACCGGCCCTCCGTTCAGCCACCAGCCAGAAGACCGGGTTGCGAACAGGGCGGCTTATACGGATTTTTGCGGGAAAGGCAAGGGGAGCTGAGAAATTGTGCTGCTATTACCTTGCGTGCGTCTGGCTCTCCCATAGGATGAGACACGATTGCGGCAATACGGATTGTTCATGCGCATCTTTCTCGTCCGGCACGGCGAATCCCTCGGAAATATCGACGATCGGGCCTATCGGCAGTTCGGCGATCACAATGTTCCGCTGACCGAATGGGGGCATCGGCAGGTGCTGCAGGCAGGGCAGGCGATCGCTGCCTATCTGAAGGGGCTACCATCAGCCGAATTGCGCAAGCTGAGCGTCTGGTATTCGCCGTTCATGAGGACGCGGCAGAGCAAGGATGCCTTGCTGGCGGTCCTGCCGGCCGAACTGATCGAGGATGTCAGGGAAGATTATCTGCTGCGCGAGCAGGATTTCGGGCTCTTCACCGAAATCTACGATCATGCCGAACAGAAGCGGAAATTCCCCGACGAATTCGAGAAATGGGCAAGGCTGCGCAACAATAACGGCAAGTTCTATGCGCGTCCGCCCGACGGCGAAAGCCGGGCGGATGTCGCCCAGCGCGTGCGCCTGTTCCTGCAGACCGTCATGCATGACGCCGAAAACGGCAGAAACAATGTCGTCATCGTCGGCCACGGCGTGACCAACCGGGCCTTCGAGATGAATTTTCTGCATCATCCGGTCGATTGGTTCGAGCGCTCGGACAATCCGGGAAACGCCGATGTCACCTTGATCGAGGGTCGGAGTTCGGAAGGCTATCGCTCGATCCTGCTGCACAAGTCCGTGGACCGGGTGAAGGGGCAGGAAGAGTTGCGCGAAGCCTATGGCTCCGAATTGGTGATTGCGCCGAAGATCTCGCAATAACTGCTGCGGCGGTCGGCTAGACACTCCCGCTGTGCTAGAGGTCAGCTCCCCATGCTAGCCTTAGGGTCGCGCAACTCTTGAAATATGCGCTGCAATCATGACTTGTGAAATGATAGGACCTGTGGAATTCATGACTTGGCTGATACTGTGGGCTGGGTTGTGAAAGTAATGAGAAAAAACTTTGTTTTGGTAGGTCTTGCTTTGGGCCTCACCCTTATCGCTCAGAATGCAACAGCGAGATTGAGCTATGACGTCCACAGCTTGAAAGATGGTTCTAAGTTCATCATGGTAAATGGTCAGTTCGAAGCTGACGATGACTTGACCATATTTCGAAACAAAGTTCTTTCCAGCCATGCGTTTTCCGTTAGTTTCTTCAGTGGTGGCGGAAACGTATACAAGGCCATGGAGTTTGGCCGTCTGATCCGATCTTTGGGCCTCCAAACCGTGGCTGCGCGAGGCTCGGAATGCGCCTCGGCTTGTTCCTTGGCATTTCTTGGTGGGGTAACTCGTTATGCCGAGCCGGACGCAATCGGCGTTCATAAATCCTCGTTCGGCGATACCAGGGGAATGAATGTCGAGGACGCCGTTGCGGCCGTTCAGCAGCAAACGGGCGACGTGATTTCCTATATGAGCGAAATGGGCGTCGATCCTAGTTTGCTGCAACTTTCCCTCAAATACGACAGCAATGATATGCGTTATTTGACATCGAGCGAAATGACACAGTTTCGGGTTACGACGGTTTCGTTCCAAGAAGTTCATGAATCTGAGGCCAAATCGTCGTCTGGCAAAGCCCAGGCACCGATTGCTGATGGTCGCAAGGCGTCAAAGACGTTGAACGAGGGGCTGCCACTTCTGCAAATTCCTGCCCCAAGAAGCGGCATTGTTCAAGATGACAGTGGGTCGGCGCAATTAAAGACCAGCCGGGATATGCGCGCCAAGACGATTGCGACTTTTGCGAATGGGAGCAAGCTGCAGATCGCGAAGAGCATCGGTGACTGGTATCGCGTGTCGATCGGCAAAAAATCCGGCTATATGCGCCAGGCGTCGGTGTGGGTGCGCGAATTTGAAGAAAGACAGCTCGGGAGGCGATACATCGAAATAACCACCGAAAAGTTTTTAGAGCCTGCAATGTCTTTCGCTAAGCGGTCATTTATTCCAATGGCAGTTCATCTAACCGTACAGGGGAGTTATGCCGTCACAATTGTTGGGACGTACGAGGGAGATGTTGATTCCCTTGTATTTCAGCCTCTGATTAAAACCAAAAGCATCCCTCCGACCGCTTTCGTCACCTATGGCAACAATTACGTTCGCGAAATCTGCTGTAGCGCTTCCACCGCGACGGCTAAATAAGCGGGTAGACGTGCCCGCTTAATCGTTTTGAAGCTTACGGGCATGCTACTCACATCGGCATCGGATACTTGCGATGCACCTGCTCGATCTCGGCCAATACCTCTTCCGGCAGCGTCACATAAGCTGAAGCGATATCGGTCTCGAGCTGCGCCATCGTCGTGGCGCCGATGATGACGGAGGCCATGAAGGGCTTGGTGAAGCAGTATGCGAGCGCCAGCTTCGAAGGATCGATGCCGTATTTGGCTGCGATTTCCAGATAGGCCTTTACCGGCGGTTCCTGCAGCGGCTGCAGGCGGCCGCCGATGTCGAGGTTGATCGAGCCGCGCGAACCGGCCGGCCGTGCGCCGCCGACATATTTACCGCTGAGGATGCCACCGGCGAGCGGCGAATAGGCGAGCAGCCCGACATCCTCGTGATGCGATAGCTCGGCCAGGTCGAGATCGAAATGCCGGTAGAGCAGATTGTATTCGTTCTGCGTGGTCGCGACGCGCGGCAAGCCCTTCCGCTCGGAAATCGTCAGATATTTCTGGATGCCCCAGGTCGTCTCGTTCGACAGGCCGATGGCGCGGATCTTGCCGGCTTTCACCATCTCGCCCATCGTCTCCAGGATATCGGTGATATTGGCGGCCACCTTTTCGCGATCCTGGTTGAAGGGATTGTAGCGCCAGTTCTGGCGGAAGTGGAAATGGCCGCGGCTCGGCCAGTGAACCTGATAGAGGTCGATGTAATCGGTCTTCAGCCGCTTCAGGCTGGCGTCGATCGCCGCGCGGATATTGGCGGCATCGGCGCCCTGTCCGCCGCGCAGATACTCGCGGCCAGGGCCGGCAACCTTGGTGGCGAGCACGACATCCTTGCGCTTGCCGGTCTTTTCGAACCATGTGCCGATATATTCCTCGGTGCGGCCTTGGGTTTCCGGCCCGACCGGCGTCGTCGGATACATTTCGGCGGTGTCGAAGAAATTGATGCCCTTGCTGACGGCATAGTCCATCTGCTCGTGCGCTTCAGCTTCGCTGTTCTGCGTGCCCCAGGTCATCGTGCCCAGGCAAATCTGCGAAACGGAAATATCGGTACGGCCTAAATTCTTATATTTCATGGGAGAACCTTGGAGATGGGAGGACGCTGAAACGAAGAAGATCGCGAGAATTTAGGCGCGAACCGAGCGAGCGCAAGAAAAAAATCATTGCGTTTCGCAGACGCAAAAGCCGTTGGCGACAGGGCTTGCGCTATTGACTCCGGCGCAAACAATGTCATTGGGAAGCAAAACGACCCTCAAAAGGACGCTTTACAATGACTGTTGCTTTCACATTTCCCGGCCAGGGCAGCCAAGCTGTCGGCATGGGCAAGGACCTTGCCGACAATTTCGCCGAGGCGCGCGCAGTCTTCGAGGAAGTCGATGAAGCGCTCGGTGAAAAGCTCTCCGACGTCATCTTCAACGGCCCGGAAGACAGGCTGACCCTAACGGCCAATGCGCAGCCGGCGCTGATGGCCGTGTCGCTGGCCGTCATCCGTGTGCTACAGGCTCGCGGCCTCGACCTGAAAAGCAAGGTCGCCTATGTCGCCGGCCATTCGCTCGGCGAATATTCCGCGCTTTGTGCCGCCGGCACCTTCTCGCTTACCGACACAGCGCGTCTGCTGCGCATCCGCGGTAATGCCATGCAGGCGGCCGTGCCCGTCGGCGTCGGCGCCATGGCCGCGATCATCGGGCTCGAACATGCCGATGTCGCCGATGTTTGCGCCGAAGCCTCCGCGCTCGGCGCCTGCCAGATCGCCAACGACAATGGCGGCGGCCAGATCGTCATTTCCGGCGAAAAGGCTCCGGTCGAGAAGGCCGCGGAGCTCGCGACCGCCAAGGGCGCCAAGCGGGCTATCCTGCTGCCGGTCTCCGCACCCTTCCATTCCGCTTTGATGGCCCCGGCCGCCGAAGCGATGCGCGAGGCGCTTGCAGGCGTCGCCAAGGCCAATCCGGTCGTGCCCGTCATCGCCAATGTCAGGGCTGCTCCAGTCACGGATGCGGATGAGATCGCCAGGCTTCTCGTCGAACAGGTCACCGGTCAGGTACGCTGGCGCGAGACGGTGGAATGGTTCGCCGCCAACAATGTGACAACATTGTATGAAATTGGCGCCGGCAAGGTGCTGACGGGCCTCGCTCGTCGTATAGATAAATCGGTCAACGGCATTACCGTCAACAATGCCGCCGATATCGACACGGCGCTCGCCGCATTGCTCGGCTGATAGATTAAGGAACGAGGGACACACATGCTTGATTTGACCGGCCGCAAGGCCCTGGTAACCGGTGCATCCGGCGGCATCGGCGAAGAAATTGCCCGGCTCCTGCATAAACAGGGCGTGCTCGTCGGCCTGCACGGCACGCGTGTCGAAAAGCTGGAGACGCTGGCGTCCGAACTCGGCGATCGCGTCAAGATCTTCCCTGCCAACCTGTCTGACCGCGACGAGGTGAAGGCGCTTGGCGCCAAGGCAGAGGAGGAGCTCGGCGGCGTCGATATCCTCGTGAACAATGCCGGCATCACCAGGGACGGCCTGTTCGTGCGCATGAGCGACGAGGACTGGGACAGCGTGCTGGAAGTCAATCTCACCGCCGTCTTCCGCCTGACCCGCGAGCTGACCCATCCGATGATGCGCCGCCGCTATGGCCGCATCATCAACATCACCTCCGTTGTCGGCGTGACCGGCAACCCGGGACAGGCGAACTACTGCGCCTCCAAGGCAGGCATGATCGGCTTCACCAAGTCGCTGGCGCAGGAAATCGCGAGCCGCAACGTCACGGTCAACTGCGTCGCGCCGGGCTTCATCGAAAGCGCGATGACGGGCAAGCTGAACGACAAGCAGAAGGAAGCCATCATGGGCGCCATTCCCATGAGGCGCATGGGCACGGGTGCGGAAGTTGCCTCGGCCGTGACCTATCTTGCTTCTTCTGAAGCCAGCTATGTCACGGGCCAGACGATCCATGTCAACGGCGGCATGGCGATGATCTAAAGGGAATTGCTCGTTGGAGGGAACTTTCCCTCCAATAGCATGTTGAGCAACCCGGAGCCGGCTATTTTCTGGCTTTGCGACGGACTTAAACCGTGTTAAGCGGGCCATGACTGTGAACAGTCGTCCGGAAAATGCAGACGGACTGGGCCGCTTTCAAGGCGCCGGACCGGATCTCAATGCCGGGTTGAACGGGTTTGCCAGCGGCGTCAGGACAGATGCTGCAGGTTTGAATTAGGGTAGGGATGTCACAAGGCATTCCGATCAGGACATAAGGTCGAGGAAACCGACATGAGCGATATCGCAGAACGCGTAAAGAAAATTGTTGTTGATCATCTTGGCGTTGAAGCCGACAAGGTTGTTGAAAGCGCAAGCTTCATCGACGATCTGGGCGCGGACTCGCTCGACACGGTCGAACTGGTCATGGCCTTCGAAGAAGAATTCGGCGTTGAAATCCCCGACGACGCTGCCGACTCGATCCTGACGGTCGGCGACGCGGTGAAGTTCATTGAGAAGGCCCAGGCCTAATCTTTCGCGCTTTTTGAAGGGGCGGGCTGAAGAGTCCGCCCTATTTCGTCCGGCGACGCCGGACGAAGCAATTTTATACGCATATCATTATAAAAAGACGGGGGTCTGCGGGCGATGAGACGTGTCGTTATCACGGGTACCGGCATGGTATCACCTTTGGGCTGCGGCACGGAGGTGTCCTGGTCGCGCTTGATCGCCGGACATAATGGCGCGCGCCTCGTAACCGAATTCGAGGTCGAGGACCTCCCCGCCAAGATCGCATGCCGCATTCCGGTTGGCGATGGCACCGACGGCACCTTCAATGCCGATGATTGGATGGAGCCGAAGGAGCAGCGCAAGGTCGACTCCTTCATCATCTATGGCATGGCAGCTGCCGATATGGCACTGGCAGACGCTGGCTGGCACCCGGCCACCGACGAGGACCAGATCGCCACCGGCGTCATGATCGGCTCCGGCATCGGCGGCCTCGAAGGCATCGTCGAAGCCGGCTATACGCTGCGCGACAAGGGTCCGCGCCGCATCTCGCCCTTCTTCATTCCCGGTCGCCTCATCAATCTCGTTTCCGGCCAGGTCTCGATCCGCCACAAGCTGCGCGGCCCTAACCATGCCGTCGTTACCGCATGCTCGACAGGCGCTCATGCGATCGGCGATGCTGCCCGGCTGATCATGCTCGGCGATGCTGATGTCATGGTGGCAGGCGGCGCCGAAGCTCCGGTCTGCCGTATCTCGCTTGCCGGCTTCGCCGCCTGCAAGGCGCTGTCGACGGATTATAACGATGCTCCGCAGAAGGCTTCGCGCCCCTATGACCGCGACCGTGACGGCTTCGTCATGGGCGAGGGCGCCGGTATCGTCGTCCTGGAAGAGTTGGAACACGCCAAGGCACGCGGCGCAAAGATCTACGCCGAAGTGGTCGGTTACGGCCTTTCCGGTGACGCCCATCACATCACAGCACCGTCCGAGGATGGCGAGGGCGCGTTCCGCTGCATGACCTCGGCGCTGAAGCGCGCTGGGCTAACCCCGGCCGATGTCGACTACATCAATGCCCATGGCACATCGACCATGGCCGATACGATCGAGCTCGGCGCTGTCGAGCGGCTGGTCGGCAATGCCGCGTCGAAGATCTCGATGTCGTCAACCAAGTCGGCAACCGGTCACCTGCTCGGTGCTGCCGGCGCGATCGAGGCGATCTTCTCCACGCTCGCCATTCGCGACAACATCGCCCCGCCGACGCTCAACCTGGATAATCCGGAACGCGAAACCGCCATCGATCTCGTGCCGCACAAGGCCCGCAAGCGCGAGATCAATGTTGTGCTGTCGAACTCCTTTGGCTTCGGCGGCACGAATGCGTCGCTTGTCCTGCGCCGCTATGAGGCATAATAACGGCACGTAACTTCGAAGCGGGAGCGTTCTCGGCAAGCCTGCGCCCCCGCCTTGAATATTGCCGCGAGTCCGTAAACCGCGGATGTCCCGTGGCAATGTCTGATCGGTCGAAGTCGGGGCCTGACCGGTTCCGCCTTATCTTCTGAACCTGTTTTTTGCCGCATTGCTTGGCCAAAGAGCAGGCAATCACAAAAAGGAAGGGATTGCCGGTGAGTGATACGAACCAGAGCAACGGAACTCCGAATGGGCAGAAAGGACCGATCATCCCGAAATCGGCCAATGAAGCCCTGCGTCCGGAGCGTGTTCCGGATCCGCCGAAGCGCTCGCGCAAGGCTCGCAGCCAGATGATCATTTTCCTGAACTTCCTGATGACACTGGCGGTTTTCGTCGCTGTTGTCGCAGTCGGAGGTGCCTATTATGCGTTTTCGGCCTATCAAAGCGCAGGCCCGCTGACGACCAATACGAATTTCATCGTGCGCAATGGCGCCGGCCTCGGTGAGATCGCCAATCGCCTGGAATCCAACAACATCATCACCAATGAGCGCATCTTCCGCTGGCTGACGGCTACCTATCTCCATGACGGCGAAACCCTTCGCGCCGGCGAATATGAGATCAAGGCCGGCGCCTCCATGAAGGACATCATGGAGTTGCTGAAGTCAGGCAAATCGATCCTCTATTCGGTTTCCCTGCCGGAAGGCCTGACGGTGCGGCAGATGTTCAACAAGCTGCAGGCCGATCCCGTGCTGGAAGGCGATCTGCCGTCGGCCCTGCCGGCGGAAGGCAGCCTGAGGCCGGATACCTATAAGTTCACGCGTGGCACGAAGCGCGCGGAAATCATTCAGCAGATGGCGGCATCGCAGATGAAGCTTGTCGACCAGGTCTGGGAAAAGCGCGACTCAAGCGTGCAGCTGGCAAGCAAGCAGGATTTCATCACGCTCGCCTCCATCGTGGAGAAGGAAACCGGTCTGGCCGACGAGCGCGCCCATGTCGCCTCCGTCTTCCTGAACCGCCTCGGCAAGGGCATGCGCCTGCAGTCGGATCCGACTGTTATCTACGGTCTCTTCGGCGGCGAGGGAAAGCCGACCGATCGTCCGATCTATCAGTCCGATCTGAAGAAGGACACGCCTTACAACACCTACGTCATCAAGGGTCTGCCGCCGACGCCGATCGCCAATCCGGGCAAGGATGCCCTGGAAGCCGTCGCCAATCCCTGGAAGTCGCAGGATCTCTATTTCGTGGCCGACGGCACCGGCGGCCATGTCTTTGCCGCCACGCTGGATGAGCACAACGCCAATGTCCGGCGCTGGCGCAAGCTCGTTGCCGAAAAGGGCGAAGACCCCAGCACCATTGCCGTGGACGGTCAGCCGGACGACGCTGCCGTTGCCCCCGGCTCGGGTGCCCAGCAGAAGAAAAAGACCAACTGATCCTTGCCGCGCCTTGGCTTCCATAAGAAGCGCGGCGCGGATTCACTTTACATTGGCCCATAATGCGAAGATTTTCGGCGGATTGGGACAGGAACTATCGGAGGCTTGCATGGCATTGCAGTCCATGACCGGCTTTGCCCGGCGTGAGGGAACGAGCGGTCGCGGTCGCTGGGCATGGGAGCTGCGTTCGGTGAACGGCAAGGGGTTGGATATCCGCCTGCGCCTGCCGACGGGCCTGGAACGTCTGGAGACCGATATCCGCAAGTCTATCGCCGACGGGCTTTCCCGTGGCAACCTGCAGGTCAGCCTGTCACTGTCAGTCGAAGAGAGCCGCGTCGAGGTCGTCGTGAACCAGGAAGCGCTGATGGCGGTCCTGGCGCTGCGCGATCAGCTTGGCGGCATCGTCGATCCCGCGCCATTGCGGCTGGAAAGCTTGATGGCCGTGCGCGGTCTGGTGGAGTTCAAGGAAGCCGTGGAAGACGAAGTGGCGCTTGCCGCGCGCGATGCCGATATCATGGCGGGTCTCGAAACAGCGCTTGGCGATCTCCGTGACATGCGTCGGCAGGAAGGCGAAGCTCTTGGCAAGGTTCTGCTCGGCCAGGTCGCAACCATCGAGGCGCTGACGTCAACCGTCGAGCTCGATCCGTCTCGTTCGCCGCAGGAGATTGCCGCGAGACTGGCGACACAGGTTTCCATGCTTTTGGAAGGCTCGTCGGGCTTCGACCGCGACAGGCTGCACGCCGAAGCCGCTCTTCTTGCGACCAAGGCGGACCTGCGCGAGGAAATCGATCGCCTGAAAGCCCATGTGGCCGCTGCGCGCGATCTTATTTCCAAGGGCGGGCCTGTCGGACGCAAGCTCGATTTTCTTGCACAGGAATTTAACCGGGAATCGAATACTATCTGTTCGAAGTCGAATGCGGCGGCGGTAACCGCCGCCGGCATCGAACTGAAGGTGGTTATCGACCAGTTCCGCGAACAGGTCCAGAATTTGGAGTAGGCCATGAAGCCGGCGACATCCACATCCATCCCGATCGCCCGCCGGGGGCTGATGCTTGCCATCTCCTCGCCGTCGGGCGCGGGCAAGTCGACGATCGCGCGTAACCTGCTGGAGAAAGATGGCGAAGTCAGCCTTTCCGTCAGCGTTACGACCCGACAGCGGCGGCCGAGCGAGATCGAAGGCGTGCATTATCATTTCGTCTCGCAGCGCGAATTCGAGCGTCTTCGCGATTCAGACTCGCTGCTCGAATGGGCTGAGGTGCATGGCAATTTCTACGGCACGCCGCGCGAGCCGGTAGAGGTGGCGATGGCTGAGGGTCGCGACATGCTTTTCGATATCGATTGGCAGGGCGCCCAACAGTTGCAGGAGAAGATGCCGGCCGATGTCGTCTCCATCTTCGTGCTGCCGCCGACGATGACGGAGCTGCAATCGCGGCTGCATCGCCGCGCCGAGGATTCAGAAGAGGTGATCGCCAGACGTCTTGCCAATTCACGGGCCGAGATCGCCCATTGGCGCGAATATGACTATGTCATCGTCAACGATGATCTGACCCTGGCCTTCAACGCCGTCCAGTCCATCGTCAAGGCCGAGCGCCTGCGCCGCGACCGGCGGCACGGCATGTTCGATTTCGTTCGGGACTTGCTGGAAGAGACGCCTAAGCTCTGAGCCTACAGGTAATTCGCCAGCTGGCAGAATTCTTCCACGGAAAGCGTTTCCGCGCGGCGCTGCGGGTCGATATCGGCTTTTAGCAGAAGCGACTCGCCGCCAAGCGGCTTCAGGCTCTGGCGCAGCATCTTCCGACGCTGGCCGAAGGCCGCCTGCGTCACCTTTTCCAGTTTACCGACATCACACGGGATAGGGTTCTCCCTCGGCGTGAGATGTACGACTGAAGACGTTACCTTCGGTGGCGGCGTGAAAGCCTGCGGAGGCACGTCGAAAGCCATGCGCGCCTCCGTCCGCCAGCCGCACAGCACGCCAAGCCGGCCATAATGGTCGTCATCCTCCTGCGCAACGATCCGCTGGCCGACTTCCTTCTGAAACATCAAGGTCAGGGATTGCCAGAAGGGCGGCCATTGCGCCGGCAGGAGCCAGTTGACCAGAAGCTGGGTGCCGACGTTATAAGGCAGGTTGGCGATGATCTTGACCTCGCCTTGCGGGGCAAGTGCCACGAAATCCGTCTTCAACGCATCGCCCTCGATCACATCAAGCCGGCCGGGATAATGATCGGCGATTTCCGCCAGTGCCGGCAGGCAGCGTGCATCGCGCTCGACCGCGATGACCTTGGCCGCGCCGAGCGCCAGAATGGCGCGTGTCAGGCCGCCCGGTCCGGGACCGACTTCGAAGACCGTAACACCTTCCAGCGATCCGGCCGTTCTGGCGACTTTCTGTGTCAGGTTGAGGTCGAGAAGAAAATTCTGGCCGAGCGCCTTGCGCGCGTCGAGGCCGTGACGCTGGATCACATCGCGAAGGGGTGGCAAACCGTCCAGTGCAGCCATCAGCGATCGCTTCCGGTCTTGCCGCTGATTTCGCTCGCCAATCTGAGGGCCGCGACAAGGCTGTCTTCCCTGGCGATACCCTTGCCGGCGATACCGAACGCCGTGCCGTGGTCCGGAGAGGTGCGGACGAAGGGTAAGCCAAGCGTGACATTGACCGAATCGTCGAAGCCGAGTGCCTTGGCCGGGATCAATGCCTGATCGTGATACATGCAGATAGCGACGTCGTATCGGCGGCGAGCCTCGTCGTGGAACATCGTATCGGCGGGCAGGGGGCCGAATGCATCGATGCCTTCGCTGCGCAGCGTATCGATCGCAGGACGGACAATCTCATCGTCTTCCTTGCCGAGCGCGCCATTTTCGCCGGCATGCGGATTGAGACCCGCAACCGCGAGGCGTGGCTTGGAAATGCCGAAGCGGTGACGCAGGTCATGGTCGGTGATCCGGCAGGTCTCGACGATCAGCTCTGAAGTCAGTGCCTGCGGCACATCTTTCAGGGGAATATGGATGGTGACCGGGATGGCGCGGAGCTTCGGGCCGGCGAGCAGCATGACCGGCGTGACCGGTTTTCCGGTTGCGCGCGTTGCGAGATCCGCGAGGAATTCCGTATGGCCTGGAAAGCCGAAGCCGGCGTCATAGAGCACCGATTTGGCAATCGGATTGGTGACAACAGCGGACGTCCGGCCGCCCATGCTGAGCGACACGGCCATTTCTATGGCTGCAATCGTGCCTTTGGCGGTGGCGACATGCGGTTCGCCGGCAATGACGTCCATTCCAGCCTCGATCGGCAGGACCGGCAGTGCATCCTGAAAGATGGTGCAGGCGGTCGCTGGACCCGTCTCCTTCAGCGGCACAGCAAGGCCGAGTTGCGAGGCCCGCGCGGCGAGAATCCCGGCGTCGCCGAGAAACAGGAAGGGGGGTAGATCGAGCTCGCCGCGGCGCAGCCAGGCGGCGAGCGTGATGTCGGGGCCTATGCCAGCCGGATCCCCCTGCGTGAGCGCAAGGGGGAGAAGGGAGCGCGGCGGCATCGTCAATCAGCGATAGACGATCTGCGCCTTGGAGCGCAGTTCATCCATATATTTCTTGTCATTGGCGCTCACACCCTGGGCATTGTTCTTGCCGATATCTTCGGCACGGAACACGGCGGCAGCGGCCACGTCATCGTTTACCTGACGTTGCGAGCAGATGGCAATGTACTCGACGCCGCGGTTGGTGACGACAGAGGCGGTCGTGTTGCCGGAGGCCTTCTCGAGTAACGGCTTCCAGATTTCGGGAACCTCCGGTGCGAGCACGCGGCCGAGGTCCTGAACGGAAACATCGCGCATGGTCGCGGCAAAGACCTTCGCCTGATCGCAGCCGGGGAACTTGGAGCGCGATGCTTCGGCTTCGGCCTTGCGCGAATTGAGGATGGCGTTCCTCTTCGCAGCCGGAACGACAAAGACGACCTGCTTGAGGAAGTATTCCGTCGTGACAGGCTTCGTCTTGTTTTCCGTCATGCGCGTCACGAGATCGTCGTTCGATATGCGGCTGCTCGAGCCGAAACGGGCATTGACGACGCGAGGCCAGCTCATGGAAACGGCAATGTAGGATTTGAAATGTTCCGCGCCGACGCCGGCCTTCTCGAGGATCTGGCCGAGCTGTTGCGTCGTCATCTTGTTGCTTGCGGCAAAACGGCCGAAGGCGGCATCGACATCCGTCGTCGAAACGGACATGCGCAGGCGAGAGACTTCCGCCCGCTTCAGCGTCTCGTCGACGAGTTGTTCCTTGGCCAGCTTGTTGAAATCGCCCTTCTGGTGCTGCAGCTTGAGGAAAGCGACGCGCTTGGCAATGTCGCCCGATGTGATGACCTGGTTATTGACGAGGACCTTCACCTCACTTGCAGCGAAAGCGACATCGCTGCTCGGCATGGCGAAGCTTGCCATAACCAGGGCCGCGGCTCCAAACAGCAGCGCGCGCATCGGTGTCTTTCCAGAAAACATCAACTACCCCTTCCCAAAGGTCTTTCCTGCCGGCGTTGCGCCATATCGGCACGCCTTCGGCGCGATACGGCAAATTTGCGCCACATGTCTACATCAAGCGCGATGAATTGCAAAATCCTTGCGGCGAAACAATGACGCCGGCGAATAGCAACCGCCTCGACGCAAAAGAGCCGGCTATAAGGCCGGCTCCCCGCAGTTTCGATTTCTATCAGAACGTTGCGTCCTGAACGCTGCCGAGGTTGACGTCGCCCAACGTACGGAAGGTCAAACGAGCACCGACCGTCCAATCGCTCGCCGAATTGGCGGTCGTATCCTTCTTGTCGAGGAACGAGATGGTGAAGATCGTGCACTCGTCCTCGTAGGAAAGACCGACGCCCTGACGGGTGATCTCATTGCTGTTGAGATCGTAGCTGACCGTGCCGAAGACGGACCAGTATTCCTTGAACTTGATCTGTGCGCGCGACTGGATTTCATCCTGATTGCTGGTGAAACCATATTGCGGCTGTGCGGAAATATGCGTGTAGATCAAGGACGTCTGGAATACATCGTTCGCAAAGCCGACGGCTGTATCGCCGCGGCGGAAGGCGAAGTCCTTCTCGTCGAAACGATAGGAGGTCGACAGCGAAATACCCTGCGGCGTCGTCAAGCCGAACATGGTGACATAGTCGGAACGGGTCGTTTCAAGTCCGGATTCCGAACCGACGCCCGCCAAATCCGTTTGCGCGAAGGAATTGCGTCCCGCGAGCTGGTAGGATTGTCCGAAAATGTGCTGCAACTTGTAGCCGCTGTCGAAGCTGGCGGTATAGCGCCATCCGAGATTGGCACGCGTGCCGCCTTCTATACGATCGAAGCCCGAGAACTTGTCGCGATCGAACAGGTTGGTCGCGTCGAAGACGAAGCTCTGTGCATCCTCGTTCGGCAGGCGGCCGGCAAGCTGCTCATCGGGCCGCACATAGATCTGCGCGATCGGCTCGAAGACATGCGTGCTGTTGCTTGTCGTGATCAGGAATGGGTACTTGGCTTCAAGGCCGGCAGTAACCATGCCTCGGGATGCAAAGTCGCTGGTGTCGTAATTGCCCGGATAGCTGAAGGATCCACCCAGCGAATTGGGTGAATCCATATCCAGGCCATAGACGTCGCCGCGCGCGGCGGCCAACGGCGTCAGAACCAGACCTTCGTCGGTCGTGAACGTACGCTGCCACTGCAGCTCGGTGCTGAGGCGTGTATAGCTTCCGGAAAGGCCCAGGAAGCGGTCGTTCAAGCCGGCGTCACCCAGATTGTTGACGTTGTCGAGCACGGATGTCCTGTCACGCGACAGATGGGTGAGGTTCATCGTCGCCGACAGCTCGCCACCATAGACCGATTTCGGATCGACATAGTGATAGTCGACGGTCGGATAAACGACGGCCTGCTGCTTTTCAGCTACGCTGTTATCGTCGGCATTCTGCTCGTTATAGTAGAAGGCGCGCATATCGAAGTAATTGCGCTTTCCGATGCCGGTCAAATAGGCCTCGTTGGTATGGGTGCTCTGGCTGAGGCCATTCAGACCATAGGTGCGCGAGAAGTTGTTATCGCTCTGCACCATGACGTCCCAGCCGAACGTCCAGCGGGGATTGATCCTGAAATCCGCCTTGGAGTTGATCATGCCGCGAGTTTTATGCTCGGCATCGCTGGTGCCGGCGGTGAAGGTGCCCGGATCCATCTGATTGATACCGGCAACGCGCAGGATATGCGTACCGTTTTCAAACCGCTGGCGGAACTCGCCCTCGAGCAACAGGCCCTGGTTGGTAAAGCCGGTCGCGGTGACCGTCGCGTCCATGCTCGGCGAAATGACGTAGTAATAGGGAACCCTGACGCCGACGCCGAGACGCTGGGAGACGGTCGCCGACGGAAACAGGAAGCCGGACTTCCGCTTGACCGTATTGTCCGGAACTTCGATCCACGGAATATAGGCAATCGGCTGGCCGAACAGTTCGAAACGGGCATGTTCCAGGCGCACGGTATGCGTGACGCCATTCTGGACGACACGCTGTGCCTTGACCTGCCATAGCGGCGCCCGGCCCTGCTCGGAGCAGGCCATGCAGGCGGTGTAAACACCCTTCGTCAGAATAAGCTGGTTGCCGCCGACCCGCTCGCCCTTTTCGGCGACCATGCGGGTGTTGTCTGGCATTTCGATGCGCAGGGCATTCACGAAGCCGTCGGAGAAGCTGTCGGTGACGTCCATTTTGTCACCGTACATGCGATTGCCATCCGGAGTGATCAGCTCGACATTGCCGAGAGCTGTCATTCGCCCGGATTTCTGGTTATACTCAACCTTCTGGGCAACCATCTTGTAGCTGCCGTAGTTGATCTGGACCGCACCGCTTGCGGTGACGATCTGCGTATCCTTGTTGTAGACCAATTCGTTGGACGAAAGGACCAGCTTTGCGCCTTCCGGCACCTTCACCTTGATAGGCGAGGTAACAGTGCCGGCGCCATTATTATTGTTGCTGGCCTGGGCGTAAACCACGACCGGGCTCATAACATATGCGCATGCA
The DNA here is from genome assembly GCF_003627795.1 of Rhizobium sp. CCGE531. NCBI lineage: Bacteria > Pseudomonadati > Pseudomonadota > Alphaproteobacteria > Hyphomicrobiales > Rhizobiaceae > Rhizobium > Rhizobium sp. CCGE531. The sequence continues at coordinate 1,347,862 of NZ_CP032684.1, forward strand.
GCCGTGCCCGTAACGAGGGCAGCCACAATCTTTTTAATACTCTCGCGGTTGCCTGCCGCCACTTAGCCATCCTCCTGATGAAGCAGGATCGTTGCTCCGAATGCCAGTGCGACGATCACGGGTATCCATGTCGCCACATAGGGAGGAACCACTCCGCTGCTCCCGAATGCCTTTACAAGCACGGTGACAACATAAAGCACGAAGCCGGAGAGGATTCCACCCAGAATCACGGAGCGCGATTGATTGAATCTACTGAATTTTAGGGACACGGTTGCTGCAATCAACGTCATTGCTATGAGAAGGAATGGTTGCGATAGCAGCGAATGAAACTGTGTCTCAAGTGCGTTGGTCGATATGCCGAAGGAGCGCGCGATCTTTATTCGATTAGAAAGATCATAAAAAGCAATGGTTTCGGGCTGCGCCAGGCGCTGCGAAACGAAATCCTGTTTCAGATTCGTACGGACCTGTATCGAACTCTTATGATCCGGTATTTCACCCGGCCGCCGTTCGATGACATTGTTAAGAAGCCAGTAACCATCTTCCAATTTTGCCGACTGCGCGTCCTGCCGCAGGACGATATTTCCCTGTGAATCGAAGTGGATAAAGACAACGCCCATCAGCGTCGTTCCATTGTCCAGAATGGCCTTGGCGCCGATGATCGTATCGTCCTTGCCGTTCGATTGACGCAGCCACGGAACCGAAAGCTTGTTGTGATAAGAGGGGTCGCCGCGCAGATCGGCTTCCATCGTTTCCGCCTGGCGCTGGCCCCATGCGGCGACCGGATTGAGGGCGAGCATGGTCAGCAATCCCACGAAAAAGGCGCCCATGATGAACGGTGTCATGAACTGCCAGACGGAGATGCCGGCCGCACGCGCAATAACCAGTTCGCGACGGCGGTTGAGCGCGATCAGTACCGTCATGCCGACGAAGAGCGCGATGAACGGCACCGTTTGCTGCAGAATGAACGGCAATCGGACTGCTGTCATCACCAGGCCGAGCGAGACCGTATAGCCTGGCAGTCCGGCCAGCCGGCCAGCTGTTTCGCTGAAGTCGACGAGATAGACGATCGAGATGACGCCCAGGAAGAACCAGAACGTCGTCACGATGTAACGCGTAAAGAAATAACGCCCGAGCGTGCCGAAAATCATGCGTCGCTCCCGTTGGAGCCGCCCGGCGCCGCCGGCATGCGATCCTGGATTCGTTGCCGCCAGTTGCTGACGCGGTTTCGGATCGATACCGGCATCGACATCTTCCGGTTACGCAAGAGCAGCGCCGTCGCGACAACGGCGGCGATGATGTTGATGGCGTAGAGAATGCCGACGAAGCGCGGCGAATTATCGATCTGGTTGGCCGCATAGAAATCGGCCCAGCGCAACGCGAAGGCTATCGACAAGGCGGACACCATCGGATGCAGCCGTGCTTCGCGATGGGAGCGGGCATCACCGGCAATCACCAGGGATATAAGCGCGAATATCGCGGGCAAGGCCCATTCGTTGAGGCGCCGATGCAACTCGGCCCGATAGCTGCCCGGTCTTGTCTTGTAGTCTGGATCGTTCGGGTCCGGATTGAACAGGAAGCCGAGGCTGCGATCGCTGGCGCGCAAGTTCGCCTGGCCGCGGCTTTGCGTCATGTCGGAGAGGTCGAAGGAATAGGAATCGAACTTGATGACCGAGACGTTGCCATCGGCCGTCTTGCGATGAACCTCGCCATCTTTCATCAGCAGCGACGTGCCGCTGGCATCAACGGCGCCTTCCTTCGCATAATAGATGAGATCGAAGGCGGGATCGCGGGAATCGACCACGAACAGCCCCTTGAGGATGCGTCCCGACATGCGCTGCGAAATCTGTACGTAGAGCCCGTCTTCGATGCGCCGGAAATTCTTCTCTTCGATCACGGTGGAAAGAAGGTCGGCATAGGCCTCGGCCACCATCTGGCGGGCGGCGACGCGTGCCCTGGGCTCGACCATGTTGTCGACGAAGAAGGAAAACGCGCTGATGGCGATGGCGAGAATCATGATCGGACGGATGATGATGCTGCGTTTCGCGCCTGCCGCTTCCATGACGGTCAGCTCCGAATCGCTGTTCATCGCCGTCAGTGTCTGCGTGATGCCGATGACCAATGCGAAGGGCAGAACGATCGGGATGATCGTCGGGAGAATGAGCGTCGCGAGCTTTGCGAACGAGCCCATCGACTGGCCGCTATCCGTCACGAGATTGATGCGCTGCAGCACCTGGGTCGTCCAGATAATGGCGAGCACCGGCAGCAGTGCTACCAGGAACATCATACCGACGCGCCGTACGATATATGTCTCGAATAACTTCATGCCGGCCCTTAAACGCAACAGCTACCGTGCGAGCCGGCAGAGATTCACCCTCATCTACGCTGTTTAAGTTTTTTTGGCGACAACCAACTCGAAAAAAATCGTTAATTTTCCGAGATTCTTTTGTCGTGTGTCGTTTGGGATAATGCCAGCAGCGCGGCGAATATGACAAGCGATGAGAGCCAGCCGAGCACGGCATCGGAGAGGTAATGTCCGCCAAAAGCCACCCGAAGCGCGGGAATGAGGATTGAAACGGCTGCGATCGGCAGGGCGGCCGCCGATCGGTATGGCTGCGGGATGATGAAGATCAGGCAGAACAGCCAGCCGGCAGCCGCCGCTTCGCCCGAGATGAACGAACAGTTGCTGACGCATTTTCCAGCGAAGGATCCCGCGTGCACGAAATCGAGCGTGCCGCCGAAGAGGTCGGTCTGCCTCGGGCGCGGGCGCCCCGAAAAAGCCTTCAGCCAGAGATTGACGATCAGCACCGGGCCGATCAGCAGCGACCCGAGCGCGATCTTGAGATTGCACGCCCGCAGCCTGTTGAAGGTTGCCCCGTGATGCTGCCAGCACTGGAACAGCATCCAGGCGAGAACGGCTGCTACGATGTAGGGGAGCTGGAAGAATATCTCCCGCAACAGCCGCATATGCGTGTCCGCATTATAGGGGAAGATGCCGCATATCTGTTCGGGACGAGCGCTCGCCAGGCACTGCTGCGGCAGAAAAAACATGTTGGCGACGGCGAGATCGATCTGTGGAAAAACCGAGAAGAGGCCAAGCAGTGCCCACCAAAGACAGAAGAGGCCGATGAAGGCATCGCCCGCAGTGCGCGGTCGCAGAATCTCGGGGAAGCGGTCTTCGCGATTGAAGCTGTTGAAATCTATGATCAAGGCGGCTTTCCGGCAAAAGGTCGGGCCGCCACGGAGGGCGGCTAAAACACCATTGCGTGTAGCCTAGCCGCGATAAATGACAGGGATTTGAAACCGCCGAACAGGCTTCTTTAGCGGATGCTTTGCCAACCGCTTGTGTTCCCTAGTCAAACCTAGAATGATGGTTGTGCAAACTTCCCTTATTAAGACGCATGTTTATCGGAGCAGAAATGTCTGTGAAATTCGAGATTTCCTTCGCCAAGTCGGCTCGCCTCAGCGGCGGTCTGGCCATCCTCCTGAAAGGCACGGACAGTGAGCTGCCGGCGGGCGCCGAAAGCGCCGATCCGGCCAATGTTTTCGCCAAGGCCGCCCCCATATCCGGCTTCAAGAGCAAGGCGTTGAGCGCTCTGGATATCATCGCTCCCGAAGCCTCGCCCGTCGATCGGATCATTGTCATCGGCACCGGCAAGGCCAGGGATCTGGCTGCGCATGACTGGCTGAGGCTTGGCGGCAGCGCCGCGGCGAAAATCCGCAACGTCGAGAAAGTCGCCATCTTCCTGGACGCGCCGGCAATCGAGGTTGGAGCCAAGGAAGCCGCTGATTTTGCCCTGGGCATGCTCCTGCGCGGCTATAGCTTCGATACATATAAGACGAAGAAGGGCGACGATGACGAAAAGAACGGCTCCCGCAAGGCGGTGAAGGTCACGATCGTCACCCAGGAGGCCGCGGCCGCCAAGAAACTTTATGCAACCTCCGAAGCCGTCGCGGGCGGCGTCCTCCTTGCGCGCGATCTCGTCAACGAGCCGCCGAATGTCCTCGGCCCCGTGGAGTTCGCGGCCAAGGCCAAGGAGCTGGAAAAGCTTGGCGTCGAGATCGAGATTCTGACGGAGCGCGAGATGCGCCGGTTTGGCATGGCCGCTCTGCTCGGCGTCGCGCAGGGTTCTGCCCGGCCGCCGCGCCTGGTGGTCATGCAATGGAAGGGCGGCAAGGCCAAGGAGAAGCCGGTTGCCTTCATCGGCAAGGGCGTCGTCTTCGATACCGGCGGCATTTCCATCAAGCCCGCCGCCGGCATGGAAGAAATGAAGGGCGATATGGGCGGGGCGGCGGCCGTCACCGGCCTGATGCACACGCTTGCCGTGCGCGAAGCCAAGGTCAACGCCATCGGCGTCATCGGCCTGGTCGAGAACATGCCCGACGGCAATGCGCAGCGCCCCGGCGATATCGTCACTTCCATGTCCGGCCAGACGATCGAGATCATCAACACGGATGCCGAGGGGCGGCTCGTTCTGTGCGATGCGCTCTGGTACACGAACGACCGCTTCAAGCCGCAGTTCATGATCAACCTGGCGACCCTGACCGGCGCCATCCTCGTCGCGCTCGGCAACCTGCAGGCCGGCCTGTTCTGCAACAACGACAAGCTCGCGGACGAGCTGACCGCGGCAGGCCTCGTGACAGACGAGCGCTTGTGGCGCATGCCGCTCGGCAAGGACTACGACAAGATGATCGACAGCAAGTTCGCCGACATGAAGAACACCGGCGGCCGTCATGCCGGCTCGATCACCGCCGCCCAGTTCCTCAAGCGCTTTGTCGGTGAAACCCCGTGGGCGCATCTCGATATCGCCGGCACGGCGATGGGCTCGATCCAGGACGAAATCAACCAGTCCTGGGGTTCCGGTTTCGGCGTGCGCCTGCTCGATCAGCTGGTCCGCGCCAACTACGAATCGTGACCAGCAGGATTTTGTGAGATAGAAGGGACGGCATGACCGACGTTCTCTTCTATCACCTGACGGAATCGAAGCTCGAAGACGCCCTGCCGCCGTTGATCGACAAGAGTGTCGAGCGCGGCTGGCAGGTCGCCGTGCAGATGCGCGAGCCGGCGCGCCGCGATCTCCTCGATTCGCATCTGTGGACCTATCGCGAAGACAGTTTCCTGCCGCATGGCACGGATGAAGGCGAGATTGTGGACAGGCAGCCGGTGCTTCTGACCGTCTCCTCCGACAACCTCAACAACGCCACGGTGCGCTTTTTCATCGATGGCGCCGAGGCTACGGATGTCGGAACGTACCAGCGCGTCGTGCTGATGTTCGACGGCTATGATCAGGAGCAGCTGGAAAGCGCACGCGCGCAATGGAAGCGGCTGAAAGGCGAGGGGCATAACCTCACCTATTGGCAGCAGACGCAGGATGGCCGTTGGGAAAAGAAGGCTTAGAGCATTTTCGCTTTTTTCGAATCGCGAAAGCGCTCTACCTCTTTGTTTTTACGCATTCCGGAAGGAAACCGCTGCGCACTTTTCCCGGAAATACTTTAGTCGCCTTCCGCCAGAATCTTTTGAATGAAGTCCTTCTTGGCGGCGGTATAGGCTGCGCGATCATTGGCATGTTTTGCCGCAAGCTCGACCTTCAGAGCCTCATAGGCATGTGCGAGATCCGGACGCTTGCGCATTCTGTCCCGGAAGAGGATGAACTGGCGCCAATTCAGGCCGCCATGCTCGACCACATGCACCAGGTGCGTGCGGGTATCCCCTTGGATATCACGACCGAAAATATGATCGTCCGGAACGATATTGCTGCCGGCATAGACATAGCCGATCGATGCCATCGGCTCGACGCAGGCAAGGCCATCCTCGAAGCGCCGAACGCCGACTGCTATGTCGATGATGGGCTTGGCCTTGATTTCGGGGATGGAGGTGCTGCCGAAATGCTGCACGTCGACGGCGAGGTCTCCGAGGGCGCTGCGAATGGCAGCTTCCTCCAGCAAATAGGCCTCGTGCCAGCTCTGGTTCGGCTCCGCAAGCTTGACCGATTTATTGCCGACGCCGAGGCCGAAGGGTTGTACATTTTCCGTTGCCATCGGCAACTCCCCGATGAAGATAATGCACCACGCTAGCATGTTGCGGGGCGCGTTGTCTCCATCGGGTAAAGCCCATCAATCGTAAAATGCTTCGACGAATTTGCGCTTGCCGAGCATGAAGGCATCGGCGACGTGGCGCAGTGGCGAAACGTCGACATCGGACGTGCCGGCTTTGACGATTTCGGCAAAGCGGCGATAGAGCGAAGGATATTCGGCTTCAGGCGCGGAGAATGTCAGCTCGCCGTTGACCGAAAGCTTGGAGCCGCCTTCGGCGAGAACCATCTGTCCGGCGTCGGTTTCGGCGACGATATCCCAGCTCTGCTTGCCGGTCTGGCGCCAGTCGAATTCGGCATGAACCGGAAGGCCCTGACCGCTCTTGAAGTGCAGATCGGCGGCAATCGGCGAATCCCGGTTTTCCGGGAATTCGAGCGTCGCGCCGGTCAGGAAGAGCGGCGGCAGGATGTGGGTGACGATCGACAGCGCGTTGATGCCGGGGTCGAAGACGCCGAGGCCGCCCGCCTGCCAGATCCATTCCTGGTTCGGATGCCAATGGCGCACGTCTTCCTTCCAGATCACGTGGGCGCTGTGGATAGTGGTGCCCGCGAGGAAGGTCTTTGCCGCCTCCACGGCCGGAGCATAGCGCGAATGCCAGCTTGCAAAGAGCGACACACCCTTTGCTTTTGCGAGGTTTTCGAGATCGGCAACTTCGCTCAGCGTCGCGCCCGGCGGCTTTTCAAGAAAAACATGCTTGCCGGCCGAAAGCGCCTTGTAGGCGGCTTCATAGCGATATTGCGGCGGCATGCAGAGCGATACCGCATCGATCGCCGGTACGGCATCGAGCATGGTTTCGATGGTCGTAAAGGACTGGATGCCTTCGACGGTGCCATGGCGGCTTGCCGTCGCGATCAGTTTGAGATCCGCGTTGTTCGCGATGGACGGAAGGTGCTGGTCGCGGACGATCTTGCCGACACCGACGATAGCGAGGTTGATGGGGGACATGGGTGTCTCTCGATTAGTATGATTATTGATGCGATCTTTATCAGAATGCCGCATGTGGGCAAGGGCGGCAAATCGCAAATGCAGCGACTGGATCCAATGTACGAACATTGTACCCAACCGTCATCACGCTTGGAAAACCCGTGCCGGCTCTTGATTCACCGTTTGAAATCGGCACTCTAGCTCCGTGCAGCCAAAAGAGCTTCGGAAAGAATCGCTGCGGGGGGAAATCATGAAAGCATTGCTCGGCTTCAGCCGATTCGTTGACTATGTGACCGAGATCATTGGAAAATCAGTCTCATGGCTCATTCTGGTCGCTGTCTTGGTCAGCGCCGGCAATGCCATCGTACGCAAGGTCTTCAACACCTCGTCCAATGCATGGCTGGAAGCGCAATGGTATCTGTTCGGCGCGGCCTTCATGCTCGCCGCCGCTTACACGCTCCGCCAGAACGAACATATCCGCATCGATATCGTCTACGGCTCCTTGCCGCGCCGGGTGCAGCACTGGATCGACTTGCTCGGTCATTGCCTGTTCCTCATGCCCTTCGCACTCCTGATGGTCTATGACCTCGTGCCCTATGTCCGCACCTCCTTCCTGTCGGGAGAAGTTTCCTCCAGCGCCGGCGGCCTGATCATCTGGCCGGGCAAGGCGCTACTGCTGGCCGGCTTCTTCCTGCTGGCATTGCAGGGGATCTCCGAGATCATCAAGAAGATCGCGATCATGCGCGGCGATATGGACGATCCGACCCCCTATGTACCGACACATGCGCCCCTTGATGTCGAAACCCCGGCAGGGGAGGCGCGCTGATGGTCGAATTCATTGCCGCGAATATGGCGCCGATCATGTTCGCCTCGCTGATCGTCTTCTTGCTCCTGGGTTATCCCGTCGCCTTCGCGCTTGCCGCGAACGGACTGCTGTTCTTCTGGATCGGCGTCGAGCTCGCGCCCCATTCGGGCGGCACCATCCATCTCTCCTGGCCGCTTCTCAACGCCCTGCCGGATCGCTTCTGGGGCGTCATGTCCAACGATACGCTGCTGGCAATCCCGTTCTTCACCTTCATGGGCATCGTGCTGGAGCGATCCGGCATGGCCGAGGACCTGCTCGAAACGATCGGCCAGCTTTTCGGGCCGATCCGTGGCGGTCTCGCCTATGCGGTGATTTTCGTCGGTGCGCTGCTCGCCGCCACCACCGGCGTCGTGGCGGCCTCCGTTATCGCCATGGGGCTGATCTCGCTGCCGATCATGCTGCGCTATGGCTATGACCGGCGGGTCGCCTCCGGCGTCATCGCCGCTTCCGGCACGCTGGCGCAGATCATTCCGCCATCGCTCGTCCTGATCGTGCTTGCCGACCAGCTCGGCCGTTCGGTCGGTGACATGTATGCCGGCGCACTCATTCCCGGCCTGGTTCTGACCGGTCTCTACATGCTCTATGTATTGATCATGACGATCATCCGGCCGAACTCCATGCCCGCCCTGCCGAAGGAGGCCCGTTCGCTCGGCTCCGGCGTCACGTCGCTTTTCATCGCACTCTTGATCTGCGCCGGCGTGGCCTATGCGGCACATGTCTACCTGACGCCGAGCTACGGCGAAAATGCCGATATTCTCGGCGCCACGGTCGGTGTCGCCTTCATCTACGCCATTGCGGTCCTGGACAAGGGGATGAAAGTCAACCTGATGTCCCGGCTGGCGCAGCAGGTCATCATCGTCCTCATCCCGCCGCTCGCTCTGATCTTCCTCGTGCTCGGCACGATCTTCCTCGGCATCGCGACGCCGACGGAGGGCGGTGCCATGGGGGCGGTCGGTGCGCTTGCGATGGCCGCGGCCAAAGGCAGGCTGAACATGGAGGTCGTCCGCTCGGCGCTGACGTCCACGACGCGGCTTTCGGCATTCGTGCTGTTCATCCTGATCGGCTCGCGCGTCTTCTCGCTGACCTTTTACGGCGTCAATGGCCATGTCTGGGTTGAGCATCTGCTGGTGTCGCTGCCCGGTGGCGAAGTCGGCTTCCTGATTGCCGTCAACGCGCTCGTCTTCTTCCTGGCCTTCTTCCTGGATTTCTTCGAGCTCGCCTTCATCATCGTGCCGCTGCTGGCGCCCGCAGCCGACAAGCTCGGCATCGACCTGATCTGGTTCGGCGTGCTCCTCGGCGTCAACATGCAGACGAGCTTCATGCATCCGCCCTTCGGCTTCGCGCTGTTCTATCTCCGCTCGGTGGCCGCGCGCGTGCCCTATCTCGACAGGGTGACGGGCAAGCAGATCGCACCCGTCACGACGGGGCAGATCTATTGGGGCTCGGTGCCTTTCGTGGGCATCCAGGTCCTGATGGTGGCGCTGACCATCATGTTCCCGCAGATGGTCATGCACTACAAGGGCGCGGGTGCTGCGGTCGATCCGAATACGATCAAGATCGAGGTTCCCGGTTTCGGCGCGCCCGGCCAGGACAATGGCAACGGCCTGCCGGGCTTGCAACTTCCAGGCGGCAATCCGCTTGATGGTAAGCCGGCCGACCAGGGCGGCGGGCAGCAGAAGCCGCCCGCCAACGATCTCAGCCAGCCGCCGTCTTTCAATTAAGTTCGATCCGCTTCGTTTTGTCTTGATTGGGCACAATGAAAAACCCCGGAGCGCTGCTCCGGGGTTATGTGTCTCAAAACCGCGAGCCGGTCAGATTTTGCCGGCACGCTGCAGCGTCATCATGTAGACGTCATAGCTGTATTCGGCGACCTGGGCATAGAGATAATGCTGGCCGCGGAAGCCCTTGATCGAGCCCCAGATCTTCTTGAAGGTCGGGTTGTTGGCTTCCATTTCCGCATAGACCTCATTGGCCTTGTCGAAGCAGGCGTTCATGATTTCGGTGCTGAACGGCCTGAGCTTCGCGCCTTCGGCTACGACGCGCTTGATGGCGGCAGGGTTCAGATAGTCGTATTTCTGCAGCATGTTGGCGTCGGTCGCCTGTGCGGCCGTGCGCAGCAGAGACTGATAGGCCTTGGGCAGGCCCTCATAGGCGGCCTTGTTGAACATGACATGCACGGTCGGGCCGCCTTCCCACCAGCCGGGATAGTAGTAATAGGGCGCCACTTTGTAGAAGCCGAGCTTTTCGTCGTCATAGGGGCCGACCCATTCGGCGGCATCGATGGTGCCTTTTTCCAGTGCCGGGTAGATATCGCCGCCGGCGATCTGCTGCGGCACGACGCCGAGGCGTTCGACGACCTTGCCGGCAAAGCCGCCGATACGCATCTTCAGGCCCTTGAGATCGGCGACCGTATTGATTTCCTTGCGGAACCAGCCACCCATCTGCACGCCCGTATTGCCGGCCGGAAAGCCGATCAGCCCCTGCGTCGCCAGGAACTCGTTGAAGAGATCGATGCCGCCGCCATGATATTGCCAGGCGTTCATGCCGCGAGCGTTAAGCGCGAAGGGAACGGCCGCGCCCAGGGCCCAGACCGGATCCTTGCCCCAATAATAATAGGCGACCGAATGGCAGGCCTCGACGGTGCCCGCCGAGGTCGCGTCGGCTGCCTGCAGGCCGGGCACGATTTCGCCGGCTGCAAACACCTGGATGTTGAAATTGCCATCGGTAGCTTCCGAGACGTATTTCGACAGCACTTCGCCGCCGCCATAGATCGTATCCAGCGACTTCGGAAACGATGACGTCAGGCGCCAATTGATCTTCGGATTGCTCTGGGCAATGGCCGGAGCGGCAAGGGTTGCAGCAGCTGCAACCGAGCCGGCGCCGGCGACGCCGGCTTTCCTCAGAAATGAACGACGATCCATATGTTACTCCCCCCGGATACGAGCGGGCGAGCTGGCCCGCTCTTCGTGATCACGCAGCAACTAACCATGCCGCTCGGCGCGTTTCAAGCGTATCTGAACGCCGTGCAACCATTGAGCTAGGCGTCTGCGTCGATGTTCGTTTGCAAGCCCGCCTCAGCGCACCATTTTGGTGTCGGCCTGGGCAACCAGGTTGGTCGCCGGAGCCGGAGCGTGCCTGTATTTCAGCGTAACGACCTTGTAGCCCTCTTTCTCGAGGCGGCTCAGAAGAACAGGCAGCATCCGGACCGTGCGCTGGTGGATATCGTGCATCAGGACGATGCCGCGGCCGCGCCGATAGAGCTGCTTCATGGTGCGGTCCACCACCGAAAGGGGCGTCGACGTGAAGTAATCCTTGCTGTCGATATCCACGTCCATGACGATCATGTCCCGGCCGGCAATCGCCGTGCGCAGGCGCTTGGAGTCGGCAAGATAGGGGAAACGAAAGAAGGGGACATTCGTGCCGATCGCCTTGGTGACGGCATCCTTGCCACGGGCGATCTCGGTCATCGCCGCGTCGAAGGTCATCTTGTCGAGATCGGGATGGCGGAAGGTATGGCTGCCGATTGCGTCGCCATGGGCGAGGACTTCGCGAGCGGTCGCCGGATGGGCCTGCGCCATTTCCCCGACCATCATGAAGGCCGCCTTGACGCCGAACCTGTCGAGCGTGGCAAGGATGCGCTCCGTCTTGCCGGGCGCGGGGCCATCGTCGAAGGTCAGGATGACTTCCTTGTCGGCGAGCTTGATGTCCTTGAGCGAGGAGACTTCCAGTGTGCGGCCGGCAAGATCGTGCGGTCCGCTGGCGTCCTCCAGCGCGCGGGTCTCGAGATCGGCGACGAGCCATTTCTTCGGCTCCATCTCTACGGGATCATTCGCCTTTAGCGGCTTGTGACGCGGCTCTTCGGCAGCGTAGCCGCTCTTGAGCGATGCATCGTTGGCCGGTTTCGTCGCACATCCTCCCAGAGCCAGGGACACGGCGAGGCCAGCCAGCAGAACACGGTAATTCATCAGAATCGCTCAACAATTATGTCTATGAAAGTTGAGCGTATTTTCCGCAGTTATGGTTAATGATCGGTTAGGATCGGTCGCGAAACGGTTAAGATCGCGATGCGCTTCAGCCGGCCATGCCGCTTTCGTATTCCGATGAGAGTTCCAGCCATTGCTCCTCGGCCGCGGCGAGCTTTTCAGCGGCGTCAGAACGCTGCTTTGCCTTTTCAGCAGCTTTTGCCGGCGCCTTTTCGTAGAGCGCGGGATCCGCAAGTTCCACATCAAGCGCCTGAATCAATTTCTCAAGCTTACCGGTCAAGGATTCGATTTCATTGATCTTCTTCTTGAGTGGAGCAAGCGATGCGCGCCGATCGGCGTTGAGCTTGCGCTGGTCGGCCTTGGAAACGGAATCGTCGATGCCATTCATCTTGGCCTTGTCGTCCTTCGACTTCGGGCTGGCGACCACGAGGCTGCGGTATTCTTCCAGGTCGCCGTCGAAGGTCGTGACCGTGCCGTCGCGCACCAGCCAGAGCCGGTCGACGGTGGCTTCGATCAGATGTCGGTCGTGCGAGATCAGGATGACCGCGCCGGAATAGTCGTTCAGTGCCTGGATCAGCGCATTGCGGCTGTCGATGTCGAGATGGTTGGTCGGTTCGTCGAGGATCAGCAGGTTCGGCGCGTCGAAGGCGGCGAGGCCCATCAGCAGCCGCGCCTTCTCGCCGCCAGAGAGATCCTTGACCTGCGTGTCCATCTTCTCGGTCGCAAGGCCCATCTGAGCGACGCGGGCGCGCACCTTCGCCTCCGGCGTTTCGGGCATGCGACGGCGAACATGTTCGACAGCGGTCTGGTTGGGGATGAGGTCGTCGAGCTGGTGTTGGGCGAAGAAGCCGATCTTCAGGCTCGGCGCCAGCTTGACGTCACCGCTTTCCGCGCCGAGTCGGCCCGAAATGAATTTCGCGAAGGTCGATTTGCCGTTGCCGTTCGAGCCGAGCAGGGCGATGCGGTCGTCTGCGTCGATACGCAGGTTCAGGCGCTTCAGGATCGGCTTTTCCGGTTCATAGCCGACGGCGCCGCCGCTGATCGCTATGATGGGCGAGGCAGGCTGCTTTTCCGGTTCCGGAAAGCTGAAGCCCATCACATGGTCTTCGATGACGGCGGCGACGGTTCCCATTCGCTCCAGCGCCTTAACGCGCGATTGCGCCTGCTTGGCCTTGGAGGCCTTGGCCTTGAAACGGTCGATAAAGCTCTGCAGATGCTTGCGCGCGGCGTCGTTCTTGGCTTTCGCCTTCATCTGCAGCTCGTCGGCCTCGGCCTTCTGCCGCTCGAACTGATCGTAGGAGCCGCGATAGAAGGTGAGCTTCTTCTGGTCGAGATGCACGATGGAATTGACCGCCGTGTTCAAAAGATCGCGGTCGTGCGAGATGATGATGACCGTATGCGGGTAGCGGCGAATATAGTCTTCCAGCCAGAGCGTGCCTTCAAGGTCGAGATAGTTCGTCGGTTCGTCGAGCAGCAGAAGATCCGGCTCGGAGAACAGCACGGCGGCAAGGGCGACGCGCATGCGCCAGCCGCCGGAGAAGGAGGACGCCGGGCGCTTCTGCGCCTCGTGGTCGAAGCCGAGGCCGGCAAGGATGCTGGCGGCGCGCGCTTCGGCCGAATGCGCGCCGATATCGGCAAGCCGGGTCTGGATATCGGCGATGCGATGCGGGTCGGTGGCGGTTTCGGCTTCCACAAGCAAGGCGGAGCGTTCCTTGTCGGCCGCAAGCACGATATCGATCAGCGGATCCTCGGTACCTGGCGCTTCCTGCGCAACCTGGCCGATGCGGGCATTGCGCGGGATCGAGACCGAACCGCTTTCCGCGGCGAGATCGCCGGTGATGATCCTGAACAGCGTGGACTTGCCAGCGCCATTCTTGCCGACAAGACCCGCCTTCGCGCCCGCCGGAAGCGTCACGTTGGCATGGTCGATGAGAAGACGGCCGGCGATCCGGGCGGAGAGGTCGGAAATCGAAATCATGGCGCGGTTTTGGCCGAACTCGGCGCCGAAGGCAAGAGTGTGAAGACGCTTAGGTGGTAGCGTTTTGCGAGGACTTCGACGGGTTCGCGCAGTTGCGCAGCCGCTCGGTCAGCTCCGTTTCATAGAGCATGAGGTTGCTGAGCGAGGCATTGAGGCTGTCGAGAGCGGCATAGCCAAGCGGGGTGGCGTCGATCTCGCGAACAAAACGTTGCTTCTTCATCAGCCCCTTGGCGAGCTGATCCGCGACTTCGCGCAGCATTTCGGCCGCATCGCTTTCCGATTTACGGGCCACCAGCCCGCAATGGCTGACAAGGCGATGCTTCAGGCCGATTTCGTCGAGCCCGTTTTGCGAGGGAAGAGCGCCCAGCGCCTCGACCTCTTCGGCAAGACAACGGTCCTGGCCATAGAGCGCTTCATGGAAGAGCTGATAGTTGCGCGGCAGGTTCTTCACCTTCAGCCGCGTCATGAAGCGGCCGATAACCTCGAGCTCGGTTTCCGTTTCATCGTCATCGATGGAATATGCCGAAACGCTTTTGTGGGAGTTCTTCATGCCTGCCCGTGACCGTGATCTGATATATCCTATCAATCTGTAGGAGGGCAGGTTAAGGGAACATGAACAAAATCGCCGGTCCTCGTCGCAGCGCAACAAAATGAGGCATGTGGTGAACGCCCAGGCGAAGATGGGGAACGACGGTTCCCCTCTTGGCTACATCCAATGCTGTCCTTCGCTGCGCAGGAAATGCAGGAGATCCAGCACCAGGGACGGCTTGCCCATGGAGGTCAGGATCATGTGGCATTGGCCGCGGTGATGGGTGTGGTGGTTGAACATATGTGCCACTGCCAGATGGAGGGGAACGGTAATGGCGCCTGGCCGCAGCACGGATGTATAGGTGATGTCGGCGGCAAGAGCATCGGCATCGAGCGCTTCTACCCAGTCCGTGATGCGCCGATCCTCCGCCTCCCGCATCGTCCGAAGCCCGGCTAGATCGTCGTGCAGGCCGACGTCCAACGCCCTCGGTATTTCACCCGTGCCGTTGAAACGATGCATCCACAACCGGTCCGCCACCAGCAGATGGTTCAGCGTTCCGTGGAGCGAACCGAAGAAGGCGCCGCGATCTTCGTGGAATTCCGTATCGCTGAGGCGTGCCGCAGCGTCGTAGACCTGAACATTGGCCCAACGATTGTAATCCGCGAGCATTTTGAAATGTCTGAGCATATGCATCTCCTCCATGGTCATGATGATGTCGCGCGCGAAGTCCGCCACCGAGCCACCGCTTCGCGGCCTGGCTGACTGCGAATCGGCCGCTCGGACTGTGACAGCAGCGTGAAATTGGCCGATCCCCCTTGTTTTCGGGCTTTGAGGCAGGTAAACACCGCCCACTTTTCTCTGATTACAAGGAATGGATCCATGGCGATTGAACGTACTTTCTCGATGATCAAGCCGGACGCGACGAAGCGCAACCTGACCGGCGCCATCACCAAGGTTTTTGAAGACAACGGCCTGCGCGTCATCGCCTCCAAGCGCGTCTGGATGAGCAAGCGCGAAGCTGAAGGCTTCTACGCCGTTCACAAGGAGCGTCCTTTCTTCGGTGAGCTCGTCGAAGGCATGACCTCCGGCCCGACCATCGTTCAGGTCCTGGAAGGCGAAAACGCCATCCTGAAGAACCGCGAAATCATGGGCGCGACCAACCCGGCAAACGCTGACGAAGGCACGATCCGCAAGACCTTCGCGCTTTCGATCGGCGAAAACTCCGTTCACGGCTCGGACGCTCCGGAAACGGCTGCCGTCGAAATCGCCTACTGGTTCTCGGAAACCGAAATCGTCGGCTGAATCGGCCTCTCAGCTCTGATGCTGAACGATTTGAATTGACTCATGAAAGCCGGGATCTCGATCCCGGCTTTTTTCATGCCGGACAGGCGGCATCATGCCCGTAATCGGCGCTGCCGTCACCCTTGAAAATATCCGGATTGGCGGTATAGACCGGGCCGACGACGAGCGGCTTGGTCGGCAGCACCGTCTGGTCGAGATCGGATTTGACCTCAGTCTTGATCGTCTGGATCGTCTTGTCGCCGGCGTCCACCAGCTTGATCGAAACGGAGTAAGGGCGGTCTTTGCGCACGCAGTGCAGGTCCGGACTTTCCAGCGTGATCTTGTCCCAGAAGGTATAGATCTTCTGGTTGACGACGAGCGGATCGCCGCCCGCTGGATTTTCGAATTCCGCCACGGCGGTCGTTCCCTCGGGGATCGGGGCGATCTTCTTCAGCGTGATCATGTAGCTCGCGCTCGCCACGCGGTAGTTGAACACAAAGAGGCGGCCGGTAAGCTGGGTCGGGCCGTCATCGTCTTTCCTCTGGCAGCCGGCCAGCGACAGGCCGGCGATTATCCCAATGCTCATCGTTGTCAGCATGATCCTTCGCATTGTCATGGCGCGGTCTCCTCCTTCTTGCGCCGGTAATGCCGGCTTGCCTTGGCGCGGTTGCCGCAGACCGCCATATCGCACCAGGCGCGGCTCTTGTTCTTGCTGCGGTCGATGAAGAGCCAGCCGCAGTTGCGGCATATTTTCATCCGCTCGGGATCGGACATGGCGATGAGGCGCAGCGTCGAATGTACGGTCGCGGCATCGAGCCCATCGGCCGAGGCTTGCCGCAAGACCTTCGCCAACGCGGCAAGAAGATCGGCCAGAAGCAGGTCGGCGGGCTCGCCGAGAACGCGCGCCCGGAAATAGCGGTCGATCGTCTCGCGCAATGAGATGAAGTCGGCCTTGTCTTCCCGCCGCACAGGCAGGATATCACCGAAGAGCGTCCGCTCGGCGCAGAAATTCATGGCCGCCTTCGGAAAGCTCTCCATCTGTCCATGCGCTTCAAAGCGGTCGATCCGGCGCTCGTCGTCATGGCGCAGGATGACGCTATTGGCGACATCGAGCGCGAGTGCGCCACCGGAAAAACGATGTGGGGTCCAGGAAAAGCTCATGGAGAAAATTATAACTGGTAAAATTCATTTTGCCAGTTACTATTTGCCTGTTCCTCGGAGGGGTGAATGGCCTATCTTCTGCAGCAACTGGCGAATGCCGTTCCGCTCGCTGCACTCTATGCGGCGCTGGCCTTCGGCTATTCCATTGCGTTCGGGGTTATGAAGCGGGCCGATATCACCTATGGCGCGCTGTTCGCCTTTGCCGGCCAGATGCTCGTGCTCTTTACCGATGTCGGCTACACGAGAATGTATCTGATCCTGCCGGCGGCCTTTGCCTTCGGCGCCGTGATCGCCGTCGGCTATACGCTTGGCACCAGCCTTCTCGTCGGCCGCGCGATCATGCTGCCCTTGTCGCGCAAGTCCCCGAATACCGTCATCGTCGCGGCACTCGGCATGATGATCATTCTCATGGAAACCGCCCGGCTGGCCTCCAACACGCGTGGCATCTGGCTGCCGCCTTTCCTGAACGGTGCGATCGTCTTCTGGGATAGCGGTGATTTCCGCGTGACGCTGACCGAAATCCAGCTGCTCAATACCGCCTTGATGATCCTGGTCGTTCTTGCAGGCGCCTATGTGCTGAAACGCACCGCATGGGGCCGCATCTGGCGGGCGGTGACCGACGATGCGCTTGCCGCCGAACTTTGCGGTGCCAGCGCCAATCGCGTCTTCCTGCTGGCCTATGTCGCCTCCGCGCTCGTCGCGACCATCTGTGGCCTGCTCGCCACCTCCTATTACGGAACGATGGATTTCGGGGCAGGGCTGATGTTCGGGCTCAAGGTGCTGATGATTGCGGCGGTCGGCGGCTATTCCGATCCGCTGAAGTCGGCGGGCGGAGCAGCACTCCTCGGCCTCACCGAAACGATGTGGGGCGCCTACGGCCCGTTCCTGTGGCGCGACTTTGTCATCTTCTCGCTGCTCGTGCTGCTGCTGGTCTTGAGCCGCCGCGAGCGGGTGGTGCCTTAAACCTATTTATTGCCGGCCCATTTGTCGCGCGCCGCACCGTCGGCATCCTTGGCGGAAACCCAGCCGCCTTGCGCGCCATCCCTGCCATGCTCCTTCTTCCAGAAAGGCGCGGAGGTTTTCAGGAAATCCATGACGAAATTGGCGCCGTCGAAAGCGGCCTGCCGATGTGGTGCGGCGGCGATGACGAGGACGATATTCTCGCCGGGCGCGATCTTGCCGTAGCGGTGGATGGCGGTGAGGCCAAGAAGCTCGAAGCGTTCGATGGCAAGTGTGGCAATGCGGGTGATCTCCGCCTCCGCCATGCCCGGATAATGTTCGAGTTCCAGCGCACCCAAAGTGCCGCCTTCGTCACGGCAGAGGCCGGAGAAGGTCACGACCGCGCCGATGTCGCGCCGCCCGTCGGTCAGCCGGTCGATCTCCGCCTGGAGATCGAAATCCTCGCGCTGAACTTTGACGAATGGTGAAATCATCGCAATTTCCTTGATCGTCCTCGCAATCGGGCTGAGGACCTTCCGGCCCTTCGCCTTGGCTCAGGGCGTTCGTCGCTGCAATCGATTCACTGGATCGATTGCTCGGGCCGTCGCCCGACCGCTCCTCACCCCCCCGTCATCGGTGGGAAGAGCCCGATCTCCCGCGCTCCGACGATGGGCTCGTCGTGATCGGCATGTTCCATGTCGATGGCGACGCGGATCGCCTCGGGGAATTGAAGTGCTGCCTCGTATTCCTCTCCCAAGCTCTTCAAATGACTGAGGAGATCGCCGACGGTGACGACATCGGCGGGCAGGGAAATATCCTCCTCCGCTTTGCCGATCCGCTCACGCACCCAGGCGAAATAGACGAGCTTCGTCATCATTCCTCATCCACGACATGCTTCAGCCCGGCGCGGAAATAATCGTAGCCGGTGTAGATGGTCAAAAGCGCCGCGATCCAGAGCAAGACGATGCCCATCTCCGTCGTATAGGGTAGCACCTTGTCGCCCGCCGGCCCAGCCAGAAGGAAGGCGATGGCCACGAGCTGGGCGGTCGTCTTCCATTTCGCGATCCGCGTCACGGGAACGCTCACTTTCAATCCGGCCATATATTCGCGCAGGCCGGATACCAGTATTTCTCGGCAAAGGATGATGATCGCAGCCCACAGTGACCAGCCGGCGATCGTGCCGTCGGCGGCCACCAGCAGCAGGATCGCGGAGACCAGCAGCTTGTCGGCGATCGGGTCGAGCATGCGGCCGATATTCGAGGTCTGGTTCCAGATGCGCGCGAGATAGCCGTCGAGGAAATCGGTGATCGAGGCGATGACGAAGATCCAGAGCGCGACCCATCGCGCGAAATCGGAGCCTTCCAGCTTGCCTTCGATGAAGAAGCAAAGAACGATCAGGGGAACGCAGAGAATGCGGCCGTAGGTGAGCAGATTGGGGATGCTGTAAGCGCGCGAAGCCATGGAAATCGTTTCGTTTCGGTTGTCTCGGCGGACAGCGATGAGGCTCCGTTTCGGTCTCATCGTGTTCCGAGCATTTGATGATCTCGATCCTCTCCAAAAACCGCTTCGCACTTTTTGGGATCAAATCCTAGATGATGGTTTGGCTGCCTTATCGTCAATATTGTTTCTGTTTTTTCACCGCCATTGCGTGGAATTTGCGACCAGCTTTTTCTATTTCGCGGCGTCTTCGTGAAAATGATTATAGACCTGCCGCGCCACGGCTTCCGATATGCCCTCCACCGCCATCAAATCCGATAGGGCGGCGCGCGATACCGCTTTGGCGGTGCCGAAATGCTGCAGCAGCGCGCGCTTGCGTGAAGGGCCGATGCCGCCGATCTCGTCGAGCGGGTTTTTCACCATCTCCTTCTTGCGCCGGGCGCGATGGGAGCCGATGGCGAAGCGGTGCGCCTCGTCGCGCAGGCGCTGGATGAAATAGAGCACGGGGTCGCGCGGCGGCAGCGTGAAGCTTTCGCGCGATGGGGCGAAGAAGCGTTCGCGCCCGGCGTCGCGGTCGACACCCTTGGCAACGCCGATGGCGATGACGCTGTCGGTAATCCCGAGCTCCTCGAGAATGGCGCGCACCGCCGTCATCTGCCCCTGGCCGCCGTCGATCAGGATGATATCGGGCCAGACGGGGAAGGGGCGGTCGGCTGCATCCACCGTCGCATCAGCCATGCCGCTGCGGTCGGGCTTGCCTTCCTCCTTCAGGAGCCGGGAGAAGCGACGGGTCATGACCTCGCGCATCATGCCGAAGTCGTCGCCCGGCGTGATGTCGGTCGATTTGATGTTGAACTTGCGGTACTGATTTTTGACGAAGCCTTCCGGCCCGGCGACGACCATGCCGCCCACGGCATTCGTACCCATGATATGGGAGTTGTCGTATATTTCGATGCGCTGCGGCACATAGGGAAGCTGGAACGTTTCCTTGAAGCCTTCGAGCAGTCGCGATTGCGAGGCGGTTTCCGCGAGCTTGCGGCCATGTGCCTCGCGGGCATTGGCGATGACGTGTTCGACCAGATCGCGCTTCTCGCCGCGCTGCGGCACCAGGATCGCAACCTTGTGGCCGGCCTTCTCGCCGAGGGCCGCCGCCAGCAGCTCGATTTCCTCGACCGTCTCCGACAACAGGATCTGCCGCGGCACCGGCTTGTCGTCATAGAACTGCGCCAGGAAGGCGTTCAGCACTTCGGCGCCCGAGAGCGACGGATCGGCCTTCGGGAAATAGGCGCGGTTGCCCCAGTTCTGGCCCGTGCGGAAGAAGAAGACCTGGATGCAGGAAATGCCGCCCTCGTGGTGGATCGCGAAGACATCGGCTTCCTCGACGCCGGCGGGATTGATGCCCTGATGGCTCTGCACATGCGACAGCGCGGCCAGCCGATCGCGGAAGATGGCGGCGCGTTCGAAGTCCAGATCCTCAGCGGCGGCGTTCATCGCCTCGGCCATGTGGGCCTTGACGTTCTGGCTCTTGCCCGAAAGGAAGTCCTTCGCTTCCTGCACCAGCTCTCCATAGCCTGCATCGCTGATCTCATGCGTGCATGGCCCGGAACATCGTTTGATCTGATGAAGCAGACAGGGGCGTGTGCGCGTCTCGAAAACGCTGTCCGTGCAGGTGCGGATCAGGAAGGCGCGCTGCAGCGAATTGATGGTGCGGCCGACGGCGCCAGCCGATGCGAAGGGGCCGAAATAGTCGCCCTTGCGCGCGCGCGCGCCACGGTGCTTGAAGATGGCCGGCGCGCGATGATCGCCCGTGATCAGAATATAGGGAAAGGATTTGTCGTCTCGCAGCAGAACGTTGAAGCGCGGGCGCAAGCGCTTGATAAGGTTCGCTTCCAGCAGCAGCGCTTCCGTCTCCGTGCGCGTGGTGACGAATTCCATATTGGCGGTTTCGCGCACCATGCGGGCGATGCGGTTGGAATGCACCTTGCCCAAGGCATAATTGGAGACGCGCTTCTTCAGGCTGCGCGCCTTGCCCACGTAGAGCACGTCACCACCCTCGTTGAACATGCGGTAGACGCCGGGATTGTTCGGCAGCCGCTTGACGAATTCGGCGATCAGCTCGGCGCCGCGAAGTCCGGTCTCGTTCCTGCCGCCTTCGTTCCAGTCGATGGGCGCGACAGGGGAGGCGGCGGCATCGCCCTCCACCTCGATGTCGTCTTCGATATCGTCTGATTCGTCGTAGAGAACGCCGCCATCGGGCAGCTTTCTTCCGTTCATTCCGCACTCTCCGACACGTCTGGCGTTTCCCAGGCAAGATGCTGGCCGCCATCGAGCGCTATCATTTGGCCCGTGATCGAGGGCGTGTCAAAAAGAAAGCGGACGGTCCGGCCGAATTCTTCGAGCTCCGGCGCCGCCTTTAATATGAGGCCGTCGATCTGTGCTTGAAAGTCCTCTTCGCTCTGGCGCGCGCTGCGCACCGTCGGGCCCGGGCCGATGGCATTGACGCGGATGCGGGGGGCGAAACTCTGCGCCATCGTCTGCGTCGCGGTCCAAAGTGCTGCCTTCGACAGCGTATAGGAATAGAAGCGCGGATTAAGCGCCCAGACCCGCTGGTCGACCATGTTGACGATCAGTCCCGGATGCGGCTCGGGAAGCTGCCGCACGAAATCGGCCGCCAGGATCGAAGGCGCGCGAACATGCACCGCGAAATGCGCCTCGAAGGCTTCCGCGTCGAAACGATCGGCTGAATCGCCGAGGAAAGCCGAGGCATTGTTGACCAGCAGATCGAGCGGGCCGAGAGCATCCGTGGCCCTTTCGACAAGGGTTGACGTATCGGCCAAATTTTGCAGATCCGCCTTGATCGCAATTGCCTTTCGGCCCATTTGCCGCAATTTCGCCACGATTTCCGAAGCCTCGGCGAAGGATTGGTTGGCATGCAACGCCACCGCGAAGCCGTTGGCCGACAAATCCTCGGCAATTGCCCAGCCTATTCTTTTGGAAGCGCCCGTTATCAACGCCGTGCGTAGTTTTTCCTGGCTCAAGAGATTGCCTTTTGCTGGTCGTTATCCAATCGACGCTCATATAGGGCGTCGATACACCATATGAAAAGGTGCGTGAGCAAATGACGCTCTTTGGGTTTCTTATGTAAAGCTTGAGATGTATTTAGTTTAAAATAAGTATACACGCTTTAACCATTGGTTATGGTTAATAATTCATCTGTTGCGATGAAGCAACATCGAAATTCAGCCATGTCTGTGCCACAATGATATCATATTTTGGCTCTTCCAATTCCTCATTTGCATTCCAATTTCAACCTCGATCCGGGAGGGATGTTTTTTAATTGCTCGTGACGCTTCGAAGTTAAAGATAGTAGCGAAGCACACGGGCCTGAAAGGAGAAAAGTATGCGTACTCTTGCAACGACCCTCATGGTCTCGGCTCTCGCTCTCGGCGGCTACACCGCGGCTCACGCTGCCGACGCTGTTGAGCAGATCCCGCAGCCGCCCGTCGCTCAGGAAGCAGCTCCGGTTGTCAACAACTGGTCCGGTTTCTATATCGGTGGTGCAGGCGACTGGAACAAAGGTCACTTCAACCACAACGGCAGCGCCTACGGCTTTGGCGGCCAGGCCTTCACCGGCTACAACTGGCAGCAGGGCCAGATCGTATACGGCGTTGAAGCTGACCTTGGCTACTCTGGCGCCGACGCAACCCGCAACGGCCTGACCGCTAAGAACGGCGTCAACGGCTCGGTTCGCGGCCGTCTCGGTTACGACTTCAACCCGTTCATGCTGTACGGCACGGCCGGTCTGGCAATCGGTCAGAACAAGCTCGAGGACGCTACCTCGTCTGACAGCAAGACGGCTGTTGGCTACACGGTCGGTGCTGGTGCTGAAACCTTCATCACCAACAACATCACGGCTCGTCTCGAGTACCGCTACACGGACTACGGCAAGAAGAACTTCGACCTCGACTCCGGTCGGTTCTCGCGCGGCTACGACGAACAGAGCGTCAAGGTTGGTATCGGCGTCAAGTTCTAATCATTTGACGGCATGGAATGAAGAAAAAGCCGGGGTTTCGCCCCGGCTTTTTCCGTTTCATGGTGCACACTGTTTACGCGACGTCCTTCGGGAAGTCCGTCGAGACAGCCAGTGCGCGCCAGTCGGCCAGTTCCCTGGCGACATATTCATTCTTGGTCTCGATCGCGCCGACCGTATCCGAGCCGAAGGGCATGCGCAGCGGCGGGTTGGCCGAATGCGCAAGCGTGATCATTGATTTTGCAAGTCGTTTGGGATCACCGGGCTGGCCGTGATTGTGACCGGCGGCGAAATCGCGCATCGCCCCCGCAGGCGTGTCCTTATAGTCGGCAATCGAGCTCGGGCTGACGGCGAGCGAGCTTTCGTCAAGGAAGTCGGTCCGGAAGAAACCGGGTTCGACGACGGTAACCTTGATGCCGAGCGGCTGCAGTTCTGCCGCCATTGCCTCGGACAGGCCTTCGATGGCGAACTTCGTCGAGCAATAGACGCCCCAACCGGCAAAGCTCTGGTAGCCACCGACCGAGGACATGTTGATCACATGACCGGAATGCTGGCGGCGCATGTGTGGCAGGATGGCGCGAGTGACCTTGAGCAGGCCGAAGACGTTCGTGGCATAGAGCTTTTCGATTTCCTCGGCGGTTGCCTCTTCCACAGCACCCAGCAGCCCGTAGCCGGCATTGTTGACCAAGATATCGATCTTGCCGAAGCGCTTGACGGCCGCTGCGGCGGCCTCGTGGGCCTGCGTCTCGTTCGAAACGTCGAGGGCGACGGACAGGAGGTTCGGATGATTACCGAACTTCTCCGCCAGGCCGGCGGGGTTGCGGGCCGTTGCAACGACGGCGTCGCCGGCATTGAGGGCTTCCTGGGCGATGAGGGCGCCGAAGCCGCGGGAAGCACCCGTAATGAACCAAACACGCATGACTTTCTCCTTCGTGGGTTAGTAATTCCGTGGGTGGAATTCGTTTGCAGGAGAAAGGTAGCTTGATGCCATCGATGAGATAATCTAGTTTCTCTTCCATGAAGTGCTGAGAAAATCTCATCAATGCGACGCATCCGTTCGACCGATCTGGCGATCTTCCTGGCGATTGCTCAACACCGCAGCTTTCGCAAGGCGGCGGTGGAACTCGGCGTGACCGCGTCCGCGCTCAGCCATTCGCTGCGGGCGATCGAGGAACGGCTGGATGTGCGGCTGGTCAATCGCACCACCCGCGGCGTCGGGTTGACGGAGGCCGGCGAGCGCCTGTTTGACCGCATCCGCCCGGCTTTCCTCGATATCGACGATGCGCTCGATGATCTCGATAAATTCAGAAGCCAGCCCTACGGCAAGCTGCGCATCAATGCCCCGCGCCCCGCCACCAAGATGGTGTTGCTGCCGATCGTGTCACGGTTCCTGAAGGCTTACCCGGCCATCGAAGTGGAAATCGTGGTGGACGATGCGCTCGTGGACACGGTCTCCGCCGGTTTCGACGCGGGCATACGCTTCGGCGAAAGAATCGCTGCCGACATGATCGCAGTTGCCATCGGCCCTCGCCAGCGGACGGCGATCGTCGGCTCGCCCGAATATTTTCAGCGTTTCCCCAAACCGGTCACGCCCCATGATCTGAAAGATCACCCCTGCATCCGCTACCGTTTCGCGAGCGGCACCTATTATCGCTGGGAGTTCGAGCGCGGGGGCATCGAGCTGGAGATCGACGTACAGGGGCCGCTGACGCTGGGCGATCTCGACATAATGCGGGACGCCGCCATCAATGGCTCCGGTCTCGCCTTCCTGTTTGAGGATCACTCGCTGCCGGCTTTAGAGGATGGCCGGCTGATCCGCGTGCTGGAAGACTGGTGCCCCTATTATCCCGGCTTTTTCCTCTATTATCCGAGCCGCCGTCAGCTGCCGACGGCTTTGCGCGCCTTCGTTGATTTCGTCAGGAACGACGGTGCTCGCCAGAGCTAAGCCTGCTGCGGCTTCATCGCTTGATAATCCGGAAAATGCTTTTCGAATTTGCATGCCCAATCGATCAGATCGGCATGATCAGCTTCCCATTGCCCCGCGAAACGCAGCTGCAGATAACCAAGCATGGAAGCGAGTGCGAAATGCCCGCCATGCAGCTTCTTGCCGATCTTCGGCGGTTCAGCGTTGAGATGAGCGAGCGTGCGGCTTACCTTTATCCACTGTCGATCGATCCAGGGCTGATATTGCTTTTCGGCCTCGCGAAAGCGCCGCTCGTAGACGATCGACAGAAGGCACTCATTGGCGCCGTCGCATAATGCTTCCAGGACCTCGATTTCGGCGCGCTTGCTCTTCTTCGAAGGGTAGAGCCTGCCTTGCCGCCGATCGAAATAATGCATGATCGCGCGGCTGTCGAAGATCGCTTCGCCCTCATCGGTCAGCAATGTCGGGATCTTGCCGAGCGGATTATTATCGATGAGCAGCGTCGGCCCGGCATTCGTGTCGACGTGAATCTCCTCAAGCTTGATGCCGAGATGGCGTGCCGCCATGCGCACCTTGCTGGAGAAGGGGGAGGTGGACGAGCAGAGAAGTCTCATGGAATCACCTATCGGCTATGTGCGTGAAATATCTCAATGTTCACCGCGCAGCCAGAAGGCGCGCTGCGAGGCGAAACGGTCCTGCGCCAATATGTCTTTCAGCGCGGGCAATAGCGCGTGCAACTCGTCCTTCAGCGTGAAGGGCGGATTGACGATGATCAGGCCGGAACCGGTGAGCCCGGTGAAGCCGCGATCGCTTTTGACCGTCAACTCCGCGCAGAGTATCTTCGGAATTTCCAGCGCCTGTAGCGCTTCATGAAACTGCTTGATCGGCGCATCTTTCTTGATCGGATACCAGAGGCAGTAGGTGCCGCCGGGAAAGCGGCGCCAGGCCTTCGCCAGGCCGTCGATCAGCCGCTCATATTCGCCTTCCTCTTCGAAAGGCGGATCGACGAGCACGATGCCGCGTTTTTCTTTCGGCGGCAGATGCGCGCCGAGCGACAGCCAGCCGTCAAGTTCGGTAATGCGCGCATGGTGATCACCCTCGAATAGGCGGTGCAGCCGCTGGAAATCGTCCGGATGCAGTTCCATGGCCGAAAGCCGGTCCTGCGGGCGAAACAGCATGCGGGCAAGCTTCGGCGAACCGGGATAGAGCCTGACGCCGCCTTCGGGGTTCAGCTCGCGGACGGCGGTAAGATAGGGTTCCAGCAGATCGGCCACCTGCGGCACGAGTTCCGCCTCCAGCACCCTGCCGATGCCGTCGCGCCACTCGCCCGTCTTCTGCGCTTCCTCGGACGAAAGATCGTAGAGCCCGATGCCGGCATGCGTGTCGAGGACGCGAAACGCCTTGTCCTTGTTCTGCATGTAGCGGACGAGGCGCGCGAGGACAGCGTGTTTCAAGACATCGGCAAAATTGCCCGCGTGGTAGATGTGCCGATAGTTCATTGTCGGTGAAGTCCGCATGAATTGTTGAGATGGGCCGGATTAATCCCTAGTGGCCGGACATCGCTTGAAATATACAAACATCATGAACATTGCGACCCCCATCCAGGCCAAATCGCGCATCGGCCACACGGCCTGTCCGCACGACTGTCCCTCCACCTGCGCGCTGGAAGTCGATCTGACTGAAGACGGCAGGATTGGCAGGGTGCGCGGCGCCAATGATCATTCCTACACGTCGGGCGTCATCTGCGCCAAGGTCGCGCGCTACGCCGAGCGCCTTTATCACCCCGATCGCCTGATGAAGCCCCTGCGCCGCGCCGGCGCTAAAGGCGAGGGCCGCTGGCAGGAGCTTTCCTGGGACGCGGCGCTGGACGAGATCGCCGAAGCCTTCGTCAAGGCTGAAGCCAGGGATGGCAGCGAGGCGATCTGGCCTTACTTCTATGCCGGCACGATGGGCTGGGTGCAGCGCGATTCCATCGAGCGGCTGCGCCACGCCAAGCGCTATTCCGGCTTCTTTTCGTCGATCTGCACCAATCCGGCCTGGACTGGCTTCACCATGGCGACGGGCGTGCTGCGCGGTCCCGATCCGCGGGAGATGGGCCGCACGGACTGCGTCGTCATCTGGGGCACGAATGCCGTGGCTACCCAGGTCAACGTCATGACCCATGCGGTGAAGTCCCGCAAGGAGCGCGGCGCCAAGATCGTCGTCGTCGATATCTACGACAACCCGACGATGAAGCAGGCCGATATGGCCTTGATCGTCAAGCCGGGCACGGATGCGGCACTTGCCTGCGCCGTCATGCACATCGCCTTTCGCGATGGCTATGCCGATCGCGCCTATATGGCAAAATATGCCGATGATCCCGCCGGCCTCGAAGAGCATCTGAAGTCGAAGACCCCTGCGTGGGCGGCAGATATCACCGGCCTTTCGGTGGACGAGATCGAAGCCTTCGCAAAGCTCGTGGGGACGACGAAGAAGACTTACTTCCGTCTCGGCTATGGTTTCACCCGCCAGCGCAACGGCGCAATCGCCATGCATGCGGCCGCATCGGTCGCGACGGTCCTTGGCTCCTGGCAATATGAAGGCGGCGGCGCCTTTCATTCGAACAGCGATATCTTCCGCATGGACGCGAGCGAACTGACCGGCCGTGGCATGAAGGATCCGGATATCCGCATGATCGACCAGTCGCAGATCGGCCGCGCCTTGACCGGCGATGCCGTCGCGCTTCGCCATCGCGGCCCGGTGACCGCCGTGCTGATCCAGAACACCAATCCGGTGAACATTGCGCCGGAACAGCGGCTGGTGAAGCGTGGCTTTGCCCGCTCCGATCTCTTCGTCGCCGTGCACGAGCAGTTCCTGACCGATACGGCCGAGATGGCCGATATCGTCATCCCCGCCACCATGTTCGTCGAGCACGACGATATCTATCGCGCCGGCGGCCAGAACCACATTCTCCTCGGCCCGAAGCTCGTCGAACCGCCGCCGACGGTGCGCAGCAATCTTTTCGTGATCGAGGAGCTCGCCAAACGCCTCGGTGTCGCGGATCGCCCCGGCTTCGGCTTCTCCGCCCGCGAGATGATCGATCGGGTTTTGTCGAGGAGCGGCCTGCCGGACTACGATTATTTCCTCGAGCATAAATGGTTCGACCGCCAGCCGAACTTCGAGGAAGCGCATTTTATCAATGGTTTCGCCCATCCCGACGGCAAGTTCCGTTTTCGCCCGGATTGGGTCAACCAGCCCGCGCCGAACCGGCCGCCCGCGTCGGTCGGATTGCTCGGGCCGCATATCGCGCTGCCGGAGTTTCCGGATCAGGTCGATGTCATCGAAGTGGCCGATCCCGAGCATCCGTTCCGGCTCGCGACCTCGCCTTCGCGCAATTTCCTGAATTCGAGCTTTGCGGAAACCAAGACGTCGCGGCAGAAGGAAGGCCGTCCCGAAGTGATGATCAATCCGGCCGATGCCGAAGCGCTCGAGATTATCCATGGCGAGTTGGTCCGTATTGGCAATGGTCGCGGCGATATCCGCCTGCATGCGCGCGTGACGACGGAAGTGAAACCGGGCGTGCTGATTGCCGAGGGTCTTTGGCCGAATAAGGCCCATATCGACGGCGAGGGCATCAACGTGCTCACCGGCGCCGATCCGGTCGCGCCCTATGGCGGCGCGGCTGTCCACGATAACAAGGTATGGCTTCGCAAGGACGTGGCATGAGTAAATTTGACAAGGCGAAAGCCGAAATCGTCGGCGAAAAGACGCTGGCGGATCAATGGACACGGCTCAGCACTTTTGAGGTCGACTACACGGATTCGCAGGCCGAAAAGCATCGGCTGAAGCGTGAAGTCTATCATCGCACGCCGGCCGCCTGCATCCTTCTCTATGATCCCAAGCGCGAAACCGTGGTGCTGGTCCGGCAGTATCGCCTGCCGTCGCAGCTTGTCGGCTTGCCGGAGAGAATGATCGAGGTGCCCGCCGGCCTGCTTGACGGTGACGATCCGGAATCCGCGATCCGGCGCGAAGCCATGGAAGAGACCGGCTTTCGCGTGCGCGATGTCCGCTTCCTCTTCAAGGCGATGACGTCGCCGGGAGCCGTGACGGAGATCATCCATTTCTTCGCGGCGTTGATCGATACGTCCGACCGTGTTGCCGACGGCGGCGGGCTTGCGGAAGAGCATGAGGATATCGAAGTTCTGGAAGTTCGGCTGTCCGATGCGATGGCGATGATCGAGAAGGGCGATATCTACGACGCCAAGACGATCATGCTGCTGCAATGGGCGGTTTTGAATGTTGCGAGCTTGAAGTAGGCTGTTGCGTGGGGGAAGCTTTGTGGAAACTCTGCTCCGCATTCATCACAATGTCACGAATCGAGCTTACCGGGGCGTGCTGGCCGGAAACATTCGAATGTTTCCGAGCCTCCTTCGATCATGGACGCCGTTTCAGGAGAAAGCCGATGTGGCTCAGCAATTTCACGCTCGTTCTTCCCAATGAAGTCGTCGAGAGGGGCGCGGTGCGCATCGAGGACGGCGTGATTGCCGAAATCCGCTCCGAGCCGGTAGAGCGGCCAACCTTCGACGGCGGCGGCCGTTTGCTGATGCCGGGTTTCGTTGACCTGCACTGTGACATGGTGGAGCGCGAGATCGCGCCGCGGCCGAATGCGATGATGCCGATCGATTTCGGCATTCATGAGCTCGACAAGAAGCTGGCGGCGGCCGGCGTCACCACCGCCTTTGCGGCGCTCTCCTTTGCGACCGAAAGCGTCTACGGTCACGTCCGTTCGCTCGAAACCACCTCAGCTGTTATCCGCGGCATCGGCAGTCTGCGCGGCGAACTGCTGATCGACCATCGCGTCCATGCGCGCTATGAAATCACCAATCTCGGTGCTGCCCCGACCCTGGAGCGGCTGCTGGAGGAAGGCTCCGTCGACATGGTCTCGCTCACCGACCACACGCCGGGGCAGGGGCAGTACAACGACATCGAAAGCTATATCCGCAGCATGTCCGAGCGCCGCTCCATGTCGCGCGAGGCGGCCGAGGAAGTCGTGGCGAAACGTATCGCGCAACGCCAGGACCCGGAGATCGAGCGTAAGCTGCATGACGTGGTCGGACTATCGCTGAAGCACAAGCTTTCGCTGGCCTCGCATGATGACGACAGCGCCGAGAAAGTGGCGGCGATGCACGATCTCGGCGTGACGATCAGCGAGTTTCCGGTAACGCAGGCGGCTGCCGAAGAAGCTTGCCGCCGTGGTCTGTGGACGCTGATGGGCGCGCCGAACGCACTGCGCGGCCAGTCGATGTCCGGCAATCTCAGCGCCCTGGATGCCGCTCGTTCCGGTCTGCTTGGCATCATCGCCGCCGATTACCACCCGGCTGCCTTCGTGCCGGCGATCTCTAGGATTGCCGATGTTGTTGCAGGCGGTCTGCCCGCTGCCGTTGCGACGGCAACGTCCAACGCTGCCCGTTCGGCCGGTCTCAAGGATCGCGGCGAAATCGCTGTCGGCCAGCTCGCCGATCTGGTTGCCGTCGAGCCCGGCTCGGTTCACCGTATCCGCGCCACCTTCCGCGGCGGCCGCATCGTCTATAGCGACGGCACGCTGCATCCGCTGATGGCGATGGCGGCTTGAGGAAAGGCAATTAAGCGGGACAAATTAGGGTAGCCCGCAGCCCCCTCATCCGCCCTTCGGGCACCTTCTCCCCGAGGGGAGAAGGGGTTTTTCTAGACGCACCAATCCCGACAAAATGTATGTCTTACCAAGATGGTGAAGTTCCCGCGTTCAAAGGAAAGTTGCGTGGCTCTGCCTGGTGCGGCCTCGGTACCGAAACGGGAGGGACCGGAAGCGCTCCTCCCTTCTCCCCTCGGGGAGAAGGTGCCCGAAGGGCGGATGAGGGGGCGTTTGACGCTACAGGTCCCTACTTAGCCCACATCCCCAAGCAGCGACAAAATCTGCCGCCCATCGACAGCAGATGCTTCGGCAAGGCTTACGGCCCGGCCATCTTCCATCCTGACCTTGCCTTCCGCCAGCAGCCGCAGCGATTGCGGATAGAGCTGATGCTCGATCGTCAGCACGCGGGCGGCGAGGCTATCAGCCGTATCATCGGTCAGGACAGGTACGGCGGCCTGGCCGACGACCGGGCCTTCGTCCATGCCTTCGGTGACGAAATGCACGGTGCAGCCCGCAATGCGCATGCCGGCGTCGATGGCGCGCTGATGCGTGTGCAGGCCGGGGAAAAGCGGCAGCAGCGAGGGATGGATATTGATGATCCGGCCTTCGTAAGCCTGGATGAAGCGGCCGGAGAGCAGCCGCATATAGCCGGCAAGGCAGATGATGTCTGGGGAGAGGGCTTCCAGCTGCGAAAGGATCGCCTCTTCATGGGCTTCCTTGCTGGCAAACCCCTTGCGCACGAAGGCGAAGGTGGCGATGCCCTCGGCGGCAGCCTTTGCCAGTCCGCCGGCCTCCGCCTTGTCGGAGATGACGCCGACGATCTCGGCCGGAAAGTCGGCCGCTTTCGTGGCTTTCAGGAGAGCCAGCATGTTGGAGCCGCCGCCCGAGATGAAGACAACGACGCGTTTGCGCGGCGTGGTCATAGAGCCAGCGCGCCCTTGTAGACGGTGCCGTGGGCGCCTTCTTCGCGAGCGATCATGCGGCCGAGCGTAATGACTGCTTCGCCTTCCGCTTCGAGCGCGGCCTTCACGGCCTCGACGTTTTCGGCAGCGACGACGACGATCATGCCGATGCCGCAGTTGAAAGTGCGCAGCATCTCCTTGGCCTCGACGCCGCCGACCTTGGCGAGCCAGGAAAAGACCGGCGGCACCTTGACGGCGGCAAGATCGATTTCGGCGGCGAGATGCTTCGGCAGCACGCGCGGAATATTTTCCGGGAAACCGCCGCCGGTAATGTGGGCAAGCGCCTTGAGAGCTTGGGTTTCGCGGATGGCCTTGAGCAGCGGCTTCACATAGATGCGGGTCGGCGTCAGCAGTGCTTCACCAAGCGCCTTGCCTTCGGCGAAGGGAGCAGGCGCATCCCAGCCGAGGCCGGAAAGCTCGACGATCTTGCGCACCAGCGAGAAGCCGTTGGAGTGGACGCCAGAGGAGGCGAGGCCGAGAATGACGTCGCCTTCGACAATGTCGCCCGAGGGCAGCAGCTGGCCGCGCTCGGCGGCACCGACGGCAAAGCCCGCCAGGTCGTAATCGCCGTGGGAATACATGCCCGGCATTTCCGCCGTCTCACCGCCGATCAGCGCGCAGCCCGCCTCGCGGCAGCCGGCGGCAATGCCGCCGACGATCGCCGCACCCTGATCGGGATCGAGCTTGCCGGTGGCGAAGTAATCGAGGAAGAACAGCGGCTCGGCGCCCTGGACGACCAGGTCGTTCACGCACATGGCGACGAGGTCGATGCCGACGGTATCATGATAGTTGGCGTCGATCGCGATCTTCAGCTTGGTGCCGACACCATCATTGGCGGCGACCAGCACCGGATCGGTGAAGCCCGCGGCCTTGAGGTCGAAGAGGCCGCCGAAGCCGCCGATCTCGCCATCCGCTCCGGGCCGGCGCGTCGAACGGACGGCAGGCTTGATCTTTTCGACCAGCAGGTTGCCGGCGTCGATATCGACGCCCGCGTCGCTATAGGTCAGACCGTTTTTTCCAGACTGGCTCATGCTTCCGCCTCCGATGGCCGCCTGTCCATTATGACAGGGCTTTGATCGGGTCGCCATTGCATGATAGGGGCCTTTATGCAAGGCGCAAGCGCCGCAAACCCTTCGATTTTCCCCGCTTCCCATTGCCTGAGGTGGATTTCCCGCCTCAGGCTTGACCATAATTGCGGCATCATCCTATGTCCTAAGCGAGCGGCAAACGGGCCGGAAACGACGGGGAAGATGATGGAGCAAAAGGTCAGCGGGGCGAGCCTCAAGCGTCAAGTCACGTTCTGGGTGATCGTGCTCGTCGTCTTCGTCGCCTTTCTCTATATTTTCAGCACGATCCTGCTGCCGTTCATCGTCGGCATGGCGATCGCCTATTTCCTCGATCCGGTCGCCGACCGGCTGGAGCGGATCGGGCTTAGCCGCCTCATGGCGACAGTGGTGATCCTCGTATCCTTCGTGCTGATCTTCGCGCTGGCGCTGACGATCTTCATTCCGATCATCATCAACCAGTTCAACGATTTCGTTCAGCACATACCGACCTACGTGCAGCAAGCGCAGCAGCTGGTCGCCAAGGCGCAGACGATGGTGCTACCGGACTGGATCCGCAATCAGCTTGGAGCCATCAAGGACAACTTCTCCAGCATCATGTCTGACGGGCTGAGCTTCGTCGGCGGGCTGTTTGCGCAGATCTGGAGCTCCGGCAAGGCGCTGGTCAATATCATCTCGCTGATGGTCGTCACGCCGGTCGTCGCCTTCTACATCCTGCTCGATTGGGATCGCATGGTCACCAAGGTGGACGACTGGATACCGCGCGACCATGTCGCCAGCGTCCGCCAGATCGCCCATGAGATCGATCAGGCGATCGCCGGCTTCATCCGGGGCAGGGCTCGCTCTGCATCATCCTCGGCGTATATTACGGCGTCGGCCTGTCGCTGGTCGGCCTGAACTTCGGCCTCCTGATCGGCCTCTTTGCCGGCATGATCAGCTTCATTCCCTATGTCGGTTCGCTGGTCGGCCTCATCCTGGCGGTCGGCGTCGCCCTGGTGCAGTTCTGGCCCGACTATCTCTGGGTCGGCCTGACGCTTGCCGTCTTCTTCACCGGCCAGTTCCTCGAAGGCAACGTGCTGCAGCCGAAGCTCGTCGGCGAAAGCGTCGGCCTGCACCCGGTCTGGCTGATGTTCGCCCTTTTTGCCTTCGGCGCGCTCTTCGGCTTCGTCGGGCTGCTGATCGCGGTTCCCGCAGCGGCCGCATGCGGCGTTCTTGTCCGCTTCGCTCTTTCGCGGTACCTTCAGAGCGATCTCTATTACGGACGCTCGGAGGCGGGCAAGGCGCGCAGAGCCAAGGCCGGCAAACCCGAGAACAGCTAGACATGACCGACGCAAAGAACGCTGATCTGAGGCGCAAGGCCGCCGAACAGCTGCCCTTGGCCTTTACGCACGATCCCGCAAACGGGCGTGACGACCTGCTCGTCGCCGATCCGTTGAGCGCGGCGGTGAAGATCGTCGACTCCTGGCCGCGCTGGCCGTCGCCGGTGGTTGTCCTGGCCGGTCCCGTCGGCTCTGGCAAATCGCATCTCACCAGCATCTGGAGCGAGCGGTGCGGCGCTGTCCACATTCACCCCGTGGCTGGATCCGATGCCGCGATCGCGGCGTCGAACGGTCCTGTCGTCTTCGAGGATGTAGATCGCCTAGGCTTTGACGATACCGAGCTTTTTCATGTCATCAACAGCGTTCGGGAGAACGGCACCAGTCTTTTGATGACCAGCCGGCTCTGGCCGATGTCCTGGCCGGTGACGCTGCCCGATCTGCGTTCCCGCCTGAAGGCCGCGACGGTGGTCGAGATCGGCGAGCCGGACGAGGAATTGCTGTCGCAGGTGATCGTCAAGCTCTTCGCTGACCGGCAGCTTTATATCGATGACAAACTCATCCTTTATATTGTCAATCGCATGGAGCGTTCCCTGAACGCAGCACAGCTGATCGTCGATAGGCTGGATCGGCTGGCGCTTGGGCGGGGCACAAGGATCACGCGCCTGTTGGCTGCTGAGGTCTTGGACGAACTGGGCAATTCCGATCAGCCGGATTGAGCTGACATCGACTGTCACAGTTCCGTCGTCAAACTGATATACGTGGCACAAAATTGGAAAAGAGGGTAGGTGGAACATGGACTCGGCACTCACGGAACATCAGGACGCCAACCAGGAAGCCCCAGAGGCAGCACCTCCCGTCAGCGAACTGCTGACCAGCCCAGAGCGCTTTATCAACCGCGAATTTTCCTGGCTGCAGTTCAACCGTCGCGTCCTCGAGGAGACGTTGAACACAGCCCATCCGTTGCTGGAGCGGGTTCGCTTTCTCTCGATTTCCGCCGCCAACCTCGATGAGTTCTTCATGGTGCGCGTCGCTGGCCTCGAAGGCCAGGTCCGCGAGAAGATCCTGGTGCGCACGCCCGATGGCAAGACGCCTGCCGAGCAGCTCGACGACATCCTGCGCGAGATCGACAATCTGCAGATGGAACAGCAGGCTTCGCTCGCTGTCCTGCAGCAATATCTCGCCAAGGAAGACATTCTGATCGTTCGCCCGGCCGCTCTTTCCGACATGGACCGGCAATGGCTCCACACCGAGTTTGAGCAGGCGATCTTCCCGGTCCTGACGCCGCTCTCCATCGACCCGGCGCATCCGTTCCCGTTCATCCCGAACCTCGGCTTCTCGATCGCGCTGCAGCTGAAGAGCATGAACGGCCGCGAACCCATGACGGCGCTGCTCCGCCTGCCGCCGGCGCTGGACCGCTTCGTCCGCCTGCCGGACGCCAGCAACGTCATCCGCTACATCACGCTTGAAGATGTGGTAAACATCTTCATCCACAGGCTCTATCCCGGATACGAGGTGCAGGGCTCGGGTACGTTCCGCATCATCCGAGACAGCGATATCGAAGTCGAGGAAGAGGCCGAAGACCTGGTGCGCTTCTTCGAAACCGCGCTGAAGCGCCGCCGCCGCGGCTCGGTGATCCGCATCGAAACCGACTCCGAAATGCCGCTCGAGCTTCGCCAGTTCGTGGTAGAGTCGCTGAACGTTCCGGGAAACCGCATCGCGGTTCTGCCCGGCCTGCTCGCGCTCAACACGCTTTCGGAAATCTGCAAGGCCCCGCGCGACGACCTTCGTTTCGAGCCCTACAATGCCCGATTTCCTGAGCGCGTCCGCGAACACGCCGGCGATTGTTTCGCCGCGATCCGCGAAAAGGACATGGTGGTCCACCACCCCTATGAATCCTTCGACGTTGTGGTCCAGTTCCTTCTCCAGGCTGCGCGCGATCCTGACGTTCTGGCGATAAAGCAGACGCTTTACCGCACCTCGAACGACAGCCCGATCGTCCGTGCGCTGATCGATGCCGCTGACATGGGCAAGTCCGTCACGGCGCTGGTGGAACTCAAGGCCCGCTTCGATGAAGAGGCAAACATCCGCTGGGCGCGCGATCTGGAGCGCGCCGGCGTGCAGGTCGTGTTTGGGTTCATCGAACTCAAGACCCATTCGAAGATGTCGATGGTTGTGCGCCGCGAGGACGGCAAGCTGCGCACCTATTGCCATCTGGGCACCGGCAACTACCATCCGGTTACCGCGAAGATCTATACCGACCTTTCCTACTTTACCTGCGATCCGAAGATCGCCCACGATATGGCGAACATCTTCAACTTCATCACCGGCTACGGCGAGCCGGAACATGACATGAAGATCGCGGTTTCGCCTTACACGCTTCGCAGCCGCATCCTCCAGCATATCGAGGGCGAGATCGAGTATGCCAAGAACGGCCATCCGGCGGCAATCTGGATGAAGATGAATTCGCTTGTCGATCCCGACATCATCGACGCGCTTTATCGCGCCAGCAATGCCGGCGTCGAGGTCGATCTTGTCGTGCGCGGCATCTGCTGCCTGCGTCCGCAGGTGGCCGGCCTTTCGGAGAATATACGCGTCAAGTCGATCATCGGCCGCTTTCTCGAGCACAGCCGCATCTTCTGTTTCGGCAATGGCCAGGGCCTGCCGTCGGACAAGGCGCTCGTCTATATCGGCTCGGCGGACATGATGCCGAGAAACCTTGATCGTCGCGTCGAAACCCTCGTGCCGCTGACCAACAAGACCGTGCATGAACAGGTGCTTTCACAGATCATGCTGGGCAATATCATTGACAATCAGCAAAGCTACGAGATATTGCCGGACGGGACCTCACGGCGCATGGAAGTGCGCCAGGGAAAAGAGCCATTTAATGCGCAGCAGTATTTCATGACCAACCCCAGCCTGTCCGGTCGTGGTGAAGCCTTGAAATCCAGCGCACCGAAACTCATCGCTGGGCTGCTGTCAGGCCGCAGCAAATAAAATGGACCTGCATGGTTGAGTCTGAAGCCCAGGGGCGCCTTCCGGGTGTTGCCCCTGTCTCCGTTGTCGATATCGGGTCGAACTCGGTCCGTCTTGTCGTCTATGAAGGCCATTCGCGGTCTCCGACCATCCTTTTCAACGAGAAGGTGCTATGCGGCCTCGGCAAGGGCATAGCGCTGACCGGCAGGATGGATGAGGAAAGCGTGGCGCGAGCCTTGGCTGCGCTGCATCGTTTCAAGGCGCTCTCCGATCAGGCGCGCGCATCCACCATCTATGTGCTCGCGACGGCGGCAGCGCGCGAAGCCAGCAACGGCCCGCATTTCATCCATCAGGCCGAGGTGATTCTGCAGCGCAAGGTCCGCGTGCTGTCCGGCGAGGAGGAGGCACGCTTCTCCGCGCTCGGCATCGTCAGCGGCTTCTTCCATCCGGATGGGATTGCCGGCGATCTCGGCGGCGGCTCGCTGGAGCTGATCGACATCAAGGACCGGGACATCGGCAAGGGCATCACGCTGCCGCTCGGTGGCTTGCGCCTGTCCGAATATGCCGGCGGCTCGATCGAAAAGGCACGCGGCTTCGCGCGCAAGCATGTCAAGACGGCGAAGCTGTTGAACAAGGGCGAAGGCCGCACGTTCTATGCGGTCGGCGGCACATGGCGAAACATCGCCAAGCTGCACATGGAGATCCGCAAATATCCGCTGCACATGATGCAGGGCTATGAAGTGTCGCTCGACGAGATGGTGCGCTTCCTGGATCAGATCGTCGACTCGAAGGATTCGAAGGATCCGGCGTTGCAGGCGGTTTCCAAGCATCGCCGTTTGCTGCTGCCTTTCGGTGCGGTCGCCATGCGCGAAGTGCTGACGGCGATGAAGCCGTCCGTTATCTCCTTTTCCGCACAGGGTGTCCGCGAGGGCTATCTCTACTCCCTTCTGACCGAAGCGGAGCGTAACAGCGATCCGCTGCTCGTCGCTGCCGGTGAGCTTGCCATCCTGCGTGCCCGCTCGCCGGAGCATGCCCGCGAACTGGCCGATTGGACCGGGCGGATGATGCCTTTCTTCGGGATCACCGAAACGGAGGAGGAAAGCCGTTATCGCCAATCCGCATGTCTGCTCGCCGACATCAGCTGGCGCGCGCATCCGGATTATCGCGGCCTGCAGGCATTGAACATCATCGCCCATACGTCCTTCGTCGGCATCACCCATGCCGGCCGCGCCTTCATCGCGCTTGCCAATTACTATCGCTTCGAGGGATTGAACGACGACGGGGCGACCGAACCTCTGGCGACGATCGCCACCCCGCTATACATCGAACGGGCCAAGCTGCTCGGCGGGCTGTTGCGTGTCGTCTATCTCTTCTCGGCATCGATGCCCGGCATCGTCCGCAATCTGTCGTTCCGCCGCTCGACGAACCCGGATCTCGATCTCGAATTCGTCGTTCCCGCCGAATATCACGATTTCGCCGGCGAGAGGCTGGACGGACGCCTGCAGCAGTTGGGCAAGCTGACGAACCGTCGTCTGGCTTTCTGCTTCGAATAGGGTTTTGAAGCCTCTCCCCACAAAGCAGGGAGAGGCTGTTTCGTCGTGACTTATTTCGCGTTCAGGAAATCACCGACTTCAAGAAGGCTGAACTCGTTATCGTCGGCCTTGTCGACGGCGCGGCCTGCCGAGAAGGGCAGGTTGTTGTCGTTGCCGATGATGATATGCGTGGCATCGACGCGGTCGACATTCTCGATGGTGACGAAAGGCATGTCGTAGAAGCCGTCACCGCCGCCCTGGCGACGCTTGTGATCCGGATCCTCGATGTGCAGCAGGTCGATATAGCCGATCTTGCGAACGGACTTGCCGACATTGGCGTCGCTGAATTCGATCTTGTAGACGCGCTTCAGCTCGGCCGGAGCCTCGAAGCAATCCGGCTTCGGCTGCTTGGGATCGGCGCAGGCCTTGTCCTTCGTGCCGGCGCCGTTGTCGCGTTCGATGACCAGGGCCGTCGTTTCGTCGAGCATGTTGAAATCGCCGATCGAGGCGCCCTTGTCCGCGAACGGGTAAAGCCAGCTGCGGCCGGTCCAGCTCTTCGAGGCGACGTCGAATTCGATGACGCGGACGGCCGTTTTGCCATCGACGCTCTCCATCTGGCCGTCATCCTTGTAGATCGCGCCTTCAAGCAAGCCATAGAGCTTGGAGCCGTCCTTCGACATGGCAAGGCCTTCGAAGCCGCCCGAGCGCTTCAGGTTGAAGGCCGGCATCTTCTGCGTCGGATTGCCCGGCAGCTGCAGCAGGGCGTTGTCGGGAGACATGACGGGCTTGCCGTCGAGCGTCGTCGGGAAGACGTCCGTCAGCTGGCCGCTCGTATCGAACTTCAGGAGATAAGGACCGAACTCGTCGCCGATCCAGAAGCCGTCGGCAACCGGCTGGACCGATTCGATATCGAAATCGGAGCCAGTCAGATAGCGTTTGTCGGCGCCTTCGAGAACGATCGGGAAGGGGGCCTTCTTGTTCGGATCGGAGAGGAACAGGTTCTTGACGACCTCGACCTTGCCGCTATCCCAGTTGAATTTAAGCTGATGCAGGAAGAGCATTGCATCGCTGGAGTTCTGCTTGGAGCCGAAGCCGTTGTCGGAGAGTGTCCAGAAGGTGCCGTCAGGCATGGTCTTGATGCCGGAAAAGCCCTGGATCGGCTGGCCGTCGAAGGGTAGCTTCAGATCGGTGACGCGGGCGCCGTCCTTGCCCGGCACGGTGCCGAGCGCGTCGGTGCGCTTGCGATCCGGCGTAGTGAACTTGCCGGAGGTCTTCAGGAAGCCGGGCGCATCGGCAGGGGCGGCAGTGACGGTGTTGGCCGGCAGAATGGCCTGTCCGGCAAGCTTTGCCTTGAATTGCTGCTCGTCGGCCTGGGCCGAGGCAGCAAACAAAATGAAGAGCGCCGTGGAGGCGGAAAGAATTCGGGTCATCATGTCACCTTGTTGGCGAGGAGTGGCGAAACAATCCCGCTTAACAGGCGAGCCATGTCGGCGAATTAACGCTCAGGTGAAGTTTTGGTGACTGTGGACAACCCATAAGGTGTGAAGCTCAGGCGCGCATCGATCTCGAAATGCAGCCGTAACGCTGCATTGTCTACAATCTG
Organism: Rhizobium sp. CCGE531; assembly: GCF_003627795.1. Classification (NCBI taxonomy): domain Bacteria; kingdom Pseudomonadati; phylum Pseudomonadota; class Alphaproteobacteria; order Hyphomicrobiales; family Rhizobiaceae; genus Rhizobium; species Rhizobium sp. CCGE531. The sequence goes on from NZ_CP032684.1 coordinate 1,388,106, forward strand.
CCGCGGATTGTTTTCAGAGCTTCCCGGCTTTGCGTATGAAGCGCGATCACGCCGAGAGGCTGATCGCGGCCGCGAACGGCATGCTCCCCGAGCTCCTCCTTGATGATCGCTTCGGGCAGATCGAGCCGTCTGGCAAGATCGCTCGAAATCAGCACCTGGCGCTCCAGCGTCTTGCAGAGCGATTCCAGCCTCGCGGTGGTGTTCACCGTGTCGCCGAAATAGGCGATCTTGTGATGGTCGACGCCGATTTCGCCCGTCACGATGCTGCCGCCATGCAAGGCGGCGCGCAGGCGCGGCACCCTGCCATAGGATTTCAGCCAGGTTTCGGCATTCTTTTCGATATCGTTGAGGATATTGAAGACGCAGCGTACGCAATTGGCATTCTTCACGCCGCGTCGAAGCGGCCAGGTGATGATGGCGGCATCGCCGATATAGTCGTCGATCGCACCCTTATGTCGCCGAACGGGTTCGGCCATGGCGCCGAACACCGCGCCCAGAAACTCCTGTGTCTTCAGGTCGCCATGCTCCTCGGCGAAGGCAGTCGAGCCGACGAGATCGATGAAGAGGAATACGCGCTCCTCCTGCACAGGATTGCGGTACCGGCCGGTCAGCAGGCTGAGGAAGACGTCGCGGCCGAGCAGTTCCCGCACGCGGCCGATGAAAATGATGATGGCCGTTACCACGACGGCATAGAGATAGACGTCGATCTTCAGCAGCGTGAGGTCTTCCCAGGAGCCGTCGACCAGGCCAAGCAGTTTCATGAGGCTGCCTGCTGTGGCATAGCCGACGCTCATCAGGAGGAAATCGACGATGAGAGCCGAAAGGATAAAGGCCGGCGTCGGCAGGCGATGCATCCAGACGTTCAGCCGCGGCAGGATCATGCGGCGTTCGAAGGCGAGCAGCGGCATGCCGCAGAACACGGCGAAGATCGCGCCGATATACATTGGCGCTTGCGGGAAAAATATCTTGCCGTAGATGACGCCGGTCGAGGCGACAAGCAGCGATATCAGGATCCAGTTGCGTATCGAATGGAGAATGCCCATTCATTTTTCCGCCGAGAAACGACGCCTGTCATCGACGCGGAATTGCGTCGGCAAACCGGAACGTCATCGAATAGAACGATTACATCGGACGTTCATTCCACGAGATTTGCGGCGCAATCGTGATTGCGGCCGCCATATCCCTTTGCGAATCATACGCAATTGCAAGGGATTGGGGAAGGATAATGTCGCCGCTAGAGGGTGACGGTCTCGATCCGCTTGCCGACGAAGCGCAGGGCCACCTGGCCCTGGATCAGCTGCAGGGCCGTCTCGCCGAAGAGATCGCGCCGCCAGCCGGTCAAGGCCGCCACATCGGCTTTTTCTCCTTCGGCGGCGATCTTGTCGAGATCGTCGCTGTTGGCGATCACTTTCGGTGCGACGCCATGCTTCTCGGCGATGAGCTTCAGCAGCACTTTCAGCAGTTCCGAGGCTGCTGCCGTACCTTCGGGCGCCTGCTGATGGCGCGGCGGATGCGGCATATCCGATTTCGGCAATGCCAGCGCCTCATTGATTGCCTCGAGCACTGTCGTGCCGGCGGCCGAACGTTCCCAGCCTTTCGGGACGGTGCGCAGCCGTGCAAGCGCCTCGCTGTCCTTCGGTTGCTGCTGGGCGATCTCATAGATCGCGTCATCCTTCAGCACGCGGGCGCGCGGCACATTGCGGGCGCGCGCTTCACGCTCGCGCCAGGCAGCCACATATTTCAGAACCGCGAGCTCCTGCGGCTTGCGCAGCCGCATCTTCAGGCGCTGCCAGGCGTCATCGGGATGCAGATCGTAGGTTTCGCGTGCCTCGAGGATTGCCATTTCCTCCTGCAGCCAGGAGGCGCGGCCCTCTCGCTCCAGCTGCTCGTTGAGCGAGAGGTAGACGTCGCGCAGATGGGTCACATCGGCAAGCGCATAGTCCAGCTGCTTTTCCGAGAGGGGACGCCGGCTCCAATCGGTGAAGCGCGAGGATTTGTCGATATGGACGTTCTTGATGCGGCTGACGAGCTGATCGTACGAAACCGAATCGCCGAAGCCGCAGACCATCGCCGCGACCTGCGTATCGAAGATCGGATGCGGAATGAGGTTGCCGCGATGGAAAATGATTTCGATATCCTGGCGCGCGGCGTGGAATACCTTCAGAACCGAAGGATTGGCCATCAGCTCGAAAAATGGCGCCAAATCCAAACCTTTGGCCAGCGGATCCACCAGCACCTCGGTTGTGGGGCTTGCCATTTGTATCAAACACAGTTCCGGCCAGAAGGTCGTTTCTCGCAGGAACTCCGTATCGATCGTAATGAATTCCGACTTGGCCAGCTCGCGGCAGGCCGCCTCCAATTGGGCGGTATTTTCGATCATCTCAACACATTCATCGGTAAAATAGTTGTTTAACTTCCTTCTCCTTTCAGCCGGATATGTCAATACTTTCGCGGGCAAAGCCTTTGCCGCATTTCACTTTTGGCTGAAATTAATGCAAGCGGAAGGCGCTTCGATCAAAACCGGGATCGAAACCGGCCTGGCGCCAGTGCCGTTTGCCGCTGCCTATGCCACCCGCACATAGCTGGTCATGCCCGTCTTCTGATGCTCGATGATGTGGCAATGCAGCAGCCAGTCGCCGGGATTGTCGGCAACGAAGCCGAGCTGAACCTTTTCATTCGGCTGGATCAGATAGGTGTCGGACACGAATGGCTGTACCTGCCGCGTCGAGGAGGACAGAACCGTGAAGCTCATCCCGTGCAGATGGATCGGATGGCTGTGCGGGGTGACGTTTTCCATGTCGATGACATAGCTCTTGCCGAGCTTGAGTTCGGCAAGCGGCGCCGTCGGATCGGGGGTATCGCCGGGCCAGGGCACCTTGTTGATGGCCCAGAAGCTGTAGCCGAGCGAGCCGCAAATGCTGTTGTCGGCCGTATTCTCCGCCGTGGCGCTGAGAATGAGCGGGATATGCGTTGCCGCGCCAAGATCGGCCTTCTGCACGGGATTGTCTTCCAGCGGCGCCAGATCGCGGACGTCGCGCTTCAGCGAGCTGCCGACCGCGCGCAGCGTTGCCAGCACCTTCGGATCGGTGCCCTTGATATCCTCGAGCTTGACGACCGCGCCCTCGCTGTCGGGCATGCGTACGGCAAGCTCCAGCCGCTGACCCGGGCCGAGCTGCAGGAGATCGAGCGGAAATCGTTGCGGCACGGGATTGCCGTCGATCGCGATCACGGTCGCTTCCGCGCCGTCCATGCGGAAGGAGTAGATGCGCGTGACGTCGGTGATAGCAATGCGCAGGCGCACAAGGCCGCCAGAGGGCGAGTCATATTGCGGCTGCTGCTGCCAGTTCGCGGTTCGGACTGTCCCGTAGGTTCCGGACTTGGCGGCATCGCGTGGCCGGAACTGCGCAATGAACTGTCCATCTCCCCCCAGGCGCCAATCGCGCAGATTGAGCACCACTTCCGAATCGAAAGCAGGATCCTTCGGGTTTTCGACCACGATGACGCCGGTCATGCCATGGCCCATCTGCTCCAGCGTGTTGCAATGCGGATGATACCAGAAGGTGCCGGCGTCGGGCGGGGTGAAGGCATAGTCGAAATGATCGCCGGTATAGACGTAGGGCTGGGTGAGGAACGGCACGCCGTCCATGGCGTTCGGAAGGCGGATGCCGTGCCAGTGGATGGTCGTCGGATCGTCTATGCCGTTGATGAGCCGGGCCGCGAAAGCCTCGCCCTTCTTCATGCGCACGACCGGCGGCATGCCGGCGTCGCCATAGGTCAGCACACTCCTGGTGGCGCCGCCATCCGTCAGATTGGCCTCGATCTTGGCCGTCTTCAGCGAGAGCGGCTCGGCTGCCGCCGCCTTGCCCGCAAGCCTTCCGGCGATGCCGAGACCAACGCCATAGGCTCCGGCAACGGCTGAAGCTTTCAAGAGATTGCGGCGGGTGAGGATCGGCATGTCAGGCTCCGGGGACGAAGATCTATGGATGCCTGTTTAAAGTTGACCTCGATGTTCAGCAATAGCATCGAGGTAGCCAAACTGCCGCAGCGGCTACTTGTGGATGCTGATATGGGTGGTGGTGAGTCTCGCGATGCTGGATAAAACACTGGGGAATGAGCTAGAGGGCGGGAGAGGAGCGGCTCTATCCTGCCCCTGGCGGGCGGGAAAGCAATTTCATTGGTTTAGGAATTGCGAAACAGAGTTTTCACGGTATTCTGAAGCTTGGCGCAATTTCTAAGCCATTGAAATTGCAAGAGCGGGGGTCCGCTTCTTGTTCAATCTAGTTCAAGAGCTCTGTGCGTCCCTGCCTACCCCCTCTCTTGCAAAAACTAAGACTTAGAGGAGGGACGAGCCCTCATCTAAGTCTTAGTTTTTGCTTTCTCGCCCGCCTGGGGCGAGATAGAAGCGGTGTTCGAGCCTTGACAAATCGGGCGCACCATGCGCTTTTCCGCCCGATTTTCTCGTCGGCGGGCGAGGGGCCTGCGTGTCCTTTCGCCGCCGCCCGCCAAGTCCAGGATATATATAATATGCATCGCTATCGCAGCCACACATGCGCCGCCCTGCGCAAGTCCGACGTCGGTTCGACCGTCCGCATCTCCGGCTGGGTTCATCGCGTCCGAGATCATGGCGGAGTGCTGTTCATCGATCTGCGCGATCACTATGGCATCACCCAGGTCGTTGCCGACCCGGATTCTCCGGCCTTCAAGCTCGCCGAAACCGTGCGCGGCGAATGGGTCATCCGCATCGACGGCCTGGTGAAGGCGCGTACCGAAGACACGATCAACAAGAACATGCCGACCGGCGAGATCGAGCTCTACGCTCAGGAGATCGAAGTGCTCTCCGCCGCCAAGGAATTGCCGCTGCCTGTTTTCGGCGAGCCCGACTATCCCGAAGACGTTCGCCTGAAGTATCGTTTCCTCGACCTTCGCCGCGAAACGCTGCACCGGAACATCGTCAAGCGCACGCAGGTCATCTCCTCCATGCGTCGCCACATGGGCGAAGTCGGGTTCACCGAATACACGACCCCGATCCTGACGGCATCGTCGCCGGAAGGCGCGCGCGACTTCCTGGTGCCAAGCCGCATTCATCCCGGCACTTTCTATGCCTTGCCGCAGGCGCCGCAGCAGTACAAGCAGCTGCTGATGGTTGCCGGCTTCGACCGCTATTTCCAGATCGCGCCCTGCTTCCGCGACGAAGACCCGCGCGCCGACCGGCTGCCGGGCGAATTCTACCAGCTCGACCTTGAAATGAGCTTCGTGACGCAGGAAGACGTCTGGAACACGATGGCCCCGCTGATGACCCAGGTCTTCGAGGAGTTCGCCGAGGGCAAGCCGGTCACCAAGGAATGGCCACGCATCCCCTATGACGTCGCCATCCGCAAGTATGGCTCCGACAAGCCGGACTTGCGCAACCCGATCGTCATGGAAGCGGTAACCGAGCATTTTGCCGGCTCGGGCTTCAAGGTCTTCGCCAACATGATTGCCTCGAACCCGAAGGTTCAGGTCTGGGCGATCCCGGCCAAGACCGGCGGCTCCAGAGCTTTCTGCGACCGCATGAACGCCTGGGCGCAGAGCCAGGGCCAGCCGGGCCTCGGCTACATCTTCTGGCGCAAGGAAGGCGAGAAGCTCGAAGGCGCCGGCCCGCTTGCCAAGAACATCGGCGAGGAGCGTACGGATGCGATCCGCACCCAGCTCGGCCTCGGCGACGGCGATGCCTGCTTCTTCGTTGCGGGCGATCCGGACAAGTTCTACAAGTTTGCCGGCGAGGCCCGCACCAGGGCCGGCGAGGAGCTGAACCTGGTCGACCGCGATCGTTTCGAGCTTTGCTGGATCGTCGACTTCCCGTTCTTCGAATGGAGCGAGGAAGAAAAGAAGGTCGACTTCGCGCACAACCCGTTCTCGATGCCGCAGGGCGGCCTTGAGGCGCTGCAGAGCCAGGATCCGCTAACGATCAAGGCCTTCCAGTACGACGCCGTCTGCAACGGCTTCGAAATCGCTTCGGGCTCGATCCGTAACCAGTCGCCGGAGACCATGGTCGCCGCCTTCGAAAAGGTCGGCCTCAGCCAGACCGACGTCGAAGAGCGTTTCGGCGGCCTCTACCGCGCCTTCCAGTACGGCGCGCCTCCGCATGGCGGCGCTGCCTTCGGTATCGACCGCATCATCATGCTGCTGGTCGGCGCCAAGAACTTGCGCGAGATCTCGTTGTTCCCGATGAACCAGCAGGCGCAGGATCTACTGATGGGCGCTCCCTCGACCGCAACGCCGACGCAGCTGCGCGAACTGGCCATCCGCCCGGTACCGCCGGTCAAGAAGGACTGAGGTCTTTACAAGCTTGATGAAATGCAAAACCCGGCGATCGAAATCGCCGGGTTTTTGTTTGGCATGTGCTTTGGCTAGAGAGCGGCGTAAATCGCGTCGCGAAGGTCGATGGTGAATTGGCCCCACATGCCTTCGAGCGCCGTGTTGGTCAGCGCCACCACAGTTAGCTTTTTCTCTGGATCGACGAACCAGCTGTGGCCGTAAACGCCGCCCCATTTGATCGTGCCTGCGGAGAAGGGAACCTGCGCCACGACAGGATCGAGGACGACGGACCAGCCATAGCCGAAGCCGAAGCCGGCCTGCTGCGCGTTCATATGGCCGCCCGCCTGATCGGTCATCATCGTCTTCACGGTCTCGGCAGAAAGCAGCGGCGAGCCGCCCTTGCGCACGGTTTCGAGGATCGCAAGGATGTCACTGGCCGTTCCGGCCATGCCCGCGCCGCCGGACTGGTAGGAACTTGGATCGAATATCCTGTCCGGCGCAAAGCGGATCGTGCCATCGAGGATCGGGGCCAGCGCCTCGTCCCCCATCCGCTGCGGTTCCGATGCGCCATTGATATAGGCGGCAGCCAGGCGGCTGCGGTCACGGACGGAGAAGGCAGTATCGGAAAGACCGAGCGGCTTCATGACAAGCTCTGCAACCGCATCGCCGAGAACGCCGCCGGTTTCCTTTTCGAGGACGCCGCCGAGCACGTCCATTGCGAGCGAGTATTCCCAGCCTTCGCCGGGTGCGAAACGCAAGGGAGCGCTCCCAAGGCGACGCAGGTTTTCCGCAAGCGGCAGGCCGGGTTGGTCGAGCCCGTCCGACACGCCGGCGCGGGTATAGGGGTCATTCTCGTCGCCGGAGAACGCGTAGCCCAAGCCGGATGTATGGGATAGCAGATGCCGGATGCGGATCACCGCCTCGCCGCCATCAAGCAGACGCGGCCTGAAATCCGGCAGCCATTTGGTGATCGGATCGTCGAGCCCGATGCGGCCCCGTTCGATGAGCCGCATGGCGGCAATTGTGACGATCGGCTTGGTGATGGAGGCAAGGCGGAAGATGGCATCCTCCCGCATAGCCACACTGTTTTCCCGATCCGCCAGCCCGGCGGCACGGCGATAGACCAGCTCTCCGTGCCGGGCGATGAGGACCACCGCTCCGACCAGCCTCTTGTCCGACAAGGCGGAATCAATCGCGATGTCGACGCCTTCAGCAAGGCTGCCGGCGTCCGGGTACGTGGAATTTTTCAAGGGAAGACTCATGGGGCAAAACCTTCTATAATCACAACGACCATTCCTGAGTAAACCAGATCGGAAGATATTTCTAGAGTGACCATTGTGAAAAATAAGAAAGAGACGGAAAATCCTTCGCCGCGCAAACGCGGGCGCCCGCCTGCCTTCGATCGCGAAACGGTTCTCGCCGCGGCGCGCGACACATTCTGGAGACATGGCTACGACGGTTCCTCCATCGCCGATTTGACGGCGACGATGGGGATCACGCCGCAGAGCCTCTATGCCGCCTTCGGTTCGAAGGCGGAGCTTTATCGGGAGACGCTCGAACAGTATCGCCGCATGCCGCGGCCGGAGCCCGGCAATCCGTTTCAGGACAAGATGGATACGGCGGCGGCCTTCGAGCGCTTTCTGACGAATTCCGCCAAGATCTTCACTGCCCCGGAACACCCGAAGGGCTGCATGATATCGACGGCGGTGCTGAATTGCGCCGAAGAAAACGAACCGATCGCCCATCACGTCGCATCGATGCGCTTGCAGACGCTGGATATCTTCACCGCTAGGATCGAACGTGGCATCGCGGAAGGCGACATGCGGTCGGACGCTGACGCTCGCTCGCTTGCGCGCTTTCTTGGAGCGATCGTGCAGGGCATGTCCGTCCAGGCGCGCGACGGTGCGACCACGGACGAATTGCTTGCCCTGATGTTCCACGGTCTCAGCGAACTGAAGAAGTATCAGCTGAGGCAAGAAACCTAACTCGCCGCAAAGAAAAACCCGGCGACCGAGATCGCCGGGTTTCTGAATAGCATCGGGAACGAACGACGGCTTAGTCGTTCGAGGAGACCTTGAGGCCGATGACCTGCGGGATCGTCTGCGGCGCGCCCATGGCGGCGCCGATGATCATCGGCACCGGCACCGGCTTGCCGGGGGCGGCGGTGACGGTCAGGCTCTTCGGATTGTCGAGATAGGCATTGACTGCCGATGAAACGGCGTTCTGCAGTTCCGGAATGTTGAGCTGCGCCATCATGATCGGCGTCATCGCCTTCAGCGTGTCGGCCAGCTGCTTGCCCGTGACGCCCTGCTGCTTGCCGGCGAAATCGAGCGCGCGCGTGGTGATCGAGGCATCGTCGAAGCGGATCGCGGCACTGTTGAAGGTCAGCTGCTGAAGAAGGCCCAGCATGGCGAGGCCAGCCGACTGTTGCGCTTCCTGCTGGTTCGGATTGGAGCGAACCGTCTTGAGCGCTTCCTGCAGCGACTTCGCGAAAGCGGGCGTGTAGCCGGAAATGCTGAAGGCGAGGTTCAGCTTGCCGATATCCTTGAAGTCGAAGGAATATTCGGAGATATTGATCGTGCCGGGACCGATCTCCCAGCTGCCCTTCATGGCGATCGTGCCATCGATCTGTTGCAGCTTGAGCGCTTCGATCGCTTCCTTTGACTTCTGGTCGTCGACCTTGCTGAGATCGGCTTTGACGCCGTTGATCTTTGCGTCGAAGTCGAGGCCCGACTTGTCGCCGCGCTTGTTCATCGTTGCATCGGCGCCCTCGATCGAGAACACTTCGGTGCCGTCTTTGGTGACGGAGAGGGCGCCGGCATGGGCGCTCTTGTAATAGAGGAGCGAGGCGAGGTCGCCCTTGGTTGCGTCAGCCGGAACTTCGACGCCGTTCAGCTTGAGGTCGCTGGCCGAAAAAGCCGCGCCATCCTTGTTGAAATCGACATCCGCGAAGTCGATTTCCTCGATCGTGTAACCGCCGTTGTTTTCCTCGACGCCGTCCAGGGTGATTTCGCCGAGCGGGATGCTGTCTTCCATGCCGGTCGCCTTGAAGCTTGCGTCCTTCAGCGTCACGGTGTCGCCGTCGATATCGATACCCCCAGCGGCAATCGAAGCGCCCTGCTGGCCGTAGATGTCGTTGATCTTCTTCAGCAGGTCGTTGCCGTCAAGGGCGAAGGCCGAGCTGGCGAAGGACAGGATGGCAGCGCTGCAGAGCATCAGCCGCGTGGTCCGATAGAAAGTCATTATGGCGTTTCCTCGTTGAGCCGGTAGTATATTGGCGGGGGCGTACAGATTGAGCGTGTACTGCGCTGACTTATATTGATCTTTCTCCGAAAATCCAATGACAATGAGCGTTGAAAGCAGGTGCAGCAAAAATGTATCGGTGGCCATCTCGCAGGATGGCCGAAATGCCTTCATCCACAGGTGCTTTCCGCTGATTTCTTGCCGGGAATCGCCATCTCCGATAGTCAAGGGCCATGGGACAAAATCTTACACCGCCGTCCGGTGACGGCGACGACAACATCGTTCCGGTCGACCTGAAGGCCGCGCTCGAAGAGCGCTATCTGGCCTATGCTCTGTCGACCATTACGCAACGCGCGCTTCCCGACGTTCGCGACGGGTTGAAGCCGGTGCATCGCCGCATCGTCTATGCGATGAGCGAGATGGGGCTTCGCCCCAATGCCGCCTTCCGCAAATGCGCCAAGATCGTCGGCGAGGTGATGGGTAACTATCACCCGCATGGTGACCAGTCGATCTATGACGCGCTGGCGCGCCTGGCGCAGGATTTCTCGCAGCGCTACACGCTGGTCAACGGCCAGGGCAATTTCGGCAATATCGACGGCGATAGCCCGGCCGCGATGCGCTACACCGAGTCCAAGATGACGGCGGTTTCCGAACTGCTGCTCGAAGGGATCGATCAGGATGCGGTCGATTTTCGCGATACCTACGACGAGTCGAATTCCGAGCCGATTGTTCTGCCGGGCGCCTTTCCAAATCTGCTCGCCAACGGTTCCTCCGGCATTGCTGTCGGCATGGCGACCTCCATTCCGTCACACAACGCCCATGAGCTCTGCGACGCCGCGCTGCATCTGATCAAGGATCGCGATGCCACCGTCGAGAAGCTCGTGGAACTCTATATTCCCGGCCCGGATTTTCCGACGGGTGGCATCATCATCGACGATCGCCAGAGCATCATCGAAAGCTACAAGACCGGCCGCGGCGGCTTCCGCGTTCGCTCCAAATGGGAGATCGAGGATCTCGGCCGTGGCGGCTACCAGATCGTCATTACCGAAATCCCGTTCCAGGTGCAGAAGTCGCGGCTGATCGAAAAGATCGCCGAACTGCTTATCGCGCGCAAACTGCCGCTGCTCGAGGACATCCGCGATGAATCCGCGGAGGATATCCGCGTCGTCCTGATCCCGAAGAGCCGTACCGTCGACGCGACGATCCTGATGGAATCGATGTTCAAGCTGACGGAGCTGGAGAGCCGCTTCCCGCTGAACATGAACGTTCTGTCCATGGGCCGCATTCCCAAGGTCATGGCGCTGAACGAAGTGCTGAAGGAATGGCTGGATCATCGCCGCGAAGTGCTGCTGCGCCGCTCGCGCTTCCGGCTCGCCGCCATCGAAAAACGGCTGGAGATCCTCGGCGGCTTCCTGATCGCCTACCTCAACATCGACGAGGTCATCGCCATCATCCGCGAGGAGGACGAGCCGAAGCCCGTGATGATGGAGCGGTTCGGCCTCACGGACAATCAGGTCGAGGCGATCCTCAACATGCGGCTGCGGTCCTTGCGCAAGCTGGAAGAGTTCGAGATCCGCAAGGAATTCGACGGCCTGACCAAGGAGAAGGCCGATATCGAGGCATTGCTCGCCTCGGAAGAAAAGCAGTGGCAGACGGTTTCCTGGGAAATCGGCGAGGTGAAGAAGAAATTCGCCAAGGCGACCGAGATCGGCCGCCGCCGCACGCAATTTGCCGAAGCGCCGGAAGCCGACGATGCCGCCATTCAGCAGGCGATGATCGAGAAGGAGCCGATCACCGTCGTCGTCTCTGAAAAAGGCTGGATCCGCGCCCTGAAGGGCCATATTTCCGATACCTCGTCGCTGACCTTCAAGGAGGGCGATGGTCTGAAGGTTGCCTTCCCGGCGCAGACGACGGACAAGATCCTCATCATCACGACCGGCGGCAAGGCCTATACGCTCGGCGGCGACAAGCTGCCAGGCGGCCGTGGCCATGGCGAGCCGCTGCGCATCATGATCGACATGGAGAACGACCAGGACGTGCTGACCGCCTTCGTCCACGATCCTCAGCGGAAGCAGTTGATCGCGTCGACGGCGGGCAACGGCTTCATCGTGCCCGAGGCGGAGCTGGTCGCCAATACCCGCAAGGGCAAGCAGATCATGAACGTCTCCTATCCCGATGAGACGAAGCTTCTCGTGCCGATTTCCGGCGATCATGTCGCCGTGGTCGGCGAGAACCGCAAGATGGTCATCTTCCCGCTTTCGCAGGTGCCGGAAATGTCGCGCGGCAAGGGCGTGCGCCTGCAGCGCTACAAGGATGGCGGCATTGCCGACATCCGGTGCTTCGTGATTGCCGACGGCCTGACATGGGAAGACAGCGCCGGCCGTACCTTCACCAGGACCAAGGACGAACTGGCGGAATGGCTGGGCGATCGCGCCGGCGCCGGCAGAGCCGTGCCAAAGGGCTTCCCGAGAAGCGGCAGGTTTTCGGGGTAAGGCTTGGTTGAGCTGAGCTAAAGGCAATCGGCCGTCGCGGTCGATTGCAGCGACGAACGCCCTGAGCCCTGGCGAAGGGCCGGGTGGTATGGCGTCTCGACTGCGAAAGCCTGAAGCTTGACGAGGGCCGATCGACGCCTGAAGGCTTCAATCAGTGTGGGGGACGCAGACGTCTCGCAGAAAACGTGTAGCTCCCTCTTCATCGATTTCTCCGGTGGCCACCGCTATGACGAAGCTGTAAAGATTGGCGTCCGTCGTTTGAATACGGTAGCCGTTTTCCATAAGAAAGACTGCGGTCGCCACGATGGCGATGCGTTTGTTGCCATCTATGAAGGCGTGGTTTTTCACCAGCCCAAATAGATAAGCGGCCGCTAGTTCGATGATGTCATCACCGCCGTATTGAGCTTTGTTAATCGGGCGTGCCAAGGCGGATTCGAGGGAGCCCTCGTCTCGTAGACCATAGGAACCGCCGAACCTTTTGATCTGCATCTTGTGCAATTGCTCAATGAGCGGCCTAGTCAGGAAGATAAAGGGCATTACTCCGCCAGCTTCTTGAGCGCCACTTTGTATTGATCCATGAAGCGCTGCGCATGCTCCATCTGGCGTGCAAAATCCGCGTCAGCCGGCTGCATCAGCAATCCACCATCTTTCAAACTGACTTCCAAGCTGTCACCGGCTCCAAGACCAAGCTGATCAAGGATTTCCTTCGGAATAATCACGCCTTCGGAATTGCCGATCTTGCGGATGGTGACGTTCATATCTCAGCTCCAATGTAATAACCTAGTTATAACATTGGAGGAGCGTTGCTTCAAGGCGCGAGGGCTTGCGCGATGATTGCTGCTCTCGCCTTCACCCGCGCCTGCCAGAGCGAGTGAGCGGCAAGCGCCAGGATCAATATGCCGCCGCCGGCAAGCGTCATGTTGGTGGGCGCCTCGAAGAAGATCAGCCAGACCCATATGGGCGCGAGAATCGTTTCCAGCAGATAGAACATCGCTACTTCCGGTGCCGAGAGAAAGCGCGGGCCGGTGGCAAGGCACCAGAAAGAAAGCGGCATCAGCACCGCGCCGTCGAAAAGGATCCAGCCGGGATGTTCGATGGAAAAGCCCGAGGGCGCTATGTGGTAGAGCCCGACGGCGGCCGGGATGACGGCGGCCAGCAAGGAAGCGAAGCCCATATCCCGACCCGAGGCACGGCTGATGGTGATGGCGCAGGCGATGGAAAACGATGCGAGTACGGAGAGCGCATCGCCCAAGAGATGGCCACCTTCCATGCCGTCGCCAACGATCAGGCCGACCCCGAGGATCATGACGCCCATGGTGATGAAGGTCGAAAGGGCAGGGCGCTCCTTGAGGAAAATCCAGGAGAGAAGCGCGGTGAACATCGGGTTGAGCGCGATGATGAAGACGACGTTTGCCGCCGTCGTGTAATAGACGGCAAGGAGAAAGGCGATGGTCGTCAACCCGTAGAAGAAGCCGACGGGAAGTCCGAGCCAACCGGGCAGCACGCTTCGCAGCGAACCCGTAACACGGCGGACGACGAAAAGTGCGGCGAGCGCCACGACGATGGTCGCAAGGCTGCGTGCCGACAACACCGACCAGACCTCACCGCTGGAAAGCCGGATCAGCGGTATGTCCATCGATAGGGCGAGCCCGCCGAGCGTGGTCAGCAACAGGCCCTTTTGATGATCCGAAAGACGGGAGGACATTCAGCGGAAAGTGTCATTGTCGCCGTCGGCGGGATCGAAACGCTCCCAGCCGCGCGGCGTGAGATGTTCCTGCGGCTGAAAGCGCGTCTTATAGTCCATCTTGCGCGAGCCCTTGACCCAATAGCCGAGATAGATATGCGGCAAGCCGAGCGCCTTCGTCCGCTTGATATGATCGAGGATCATGAAGGTGCCAAGCGATCGCGCGTCGAAATCGGGATTGAAGTAGGAGTAGACCATCGACAGCCCGTCGCTCATGACGTCGGTCAAAGCCGCCGCCAGCAACTCGCCTTTCGGGCGCTGTTCCAGCCCAGCCCCTTCCTCGCGGCGGCGATATTCGATGATGCGGGTATTCACATGCGTGTCCTCGACCATGATCGCATAGTCGAGCACGGTCATGTCGGACATGCCGCCGTGCTGGTGGCGATAGTCGAGATAGCGGCGGAAGAGCGAATATTGCTCGCTTGAAGGCTGCGCGGGAAATTCGGTGGCGATAACGTCGCTATTGGCGGCCAGAATGCGCCGCATCGAGCGGCTGGGCTCAAATTCTTGGGCGAGGATGCGTACGGACACGCAGGCGCGGCATGCTTCGCAGGCGGGCCGATAGGCGATGTTCTGCGAGCGCCGGAAGCCGCCTTGGGTCAGGATATCGTTCATCTCGGCTGCGCGGGGGCCGACGAGATGGGTGAAGACTTTGCGCTCCATCTCGTTCGGCAGGTACGGGCAGGCAGCCGGTGCCGTCAGATAAAACTGCGGAGAAGGCGTCGACTGCGTGTTCATCTGCCGTTGATTGCCCTTTCTTTCGGCACCTGTTTTCTACAAGCATGGCCCAAGTTTGGAAAACGTCAACTACGTCCTTCGCTAAAGATCGAAGTTTCCTAATTCATGATGCATTCGGGTGCCGCCTCGCGGATCGTTTGCCCCGCGAGGGGTGGTCTATTTGATATCGCGATGTGCGTGTTTCAGGCGGTGCGGGCGATGACCGTGCCAAGCAGCAGGTCGTGCACCAGTCGGCTGCGCTCGGTAAAAAGGCCCACCAGCAGGATCAGCGGCGTCAGCACCGAGTTCAGAATCCAGAATAGCGCCAGGTGGACGATCGCCGTCAGGAAATCCATCCGCCGGCCATCGACGCGGACCATGGTGAGGCCCATGGCGCGCATGCCGAGCGAAGCCTGGTAGGGGCCGCCGAGCGTCCAGCCGAAATACGATCCGGCAACGATGATGAAGAGCGCGGGATAGAGGATGAAACCAAGTCCCAGCGTCAGGATCGAAACGAAAAACAGCACGACGGCGGCTGGAATGCAGAGCAGCGCGACGATGATGTAATCGACGATGAATGCGAAGATGCGCCGGCTCAGCACGCCACTATAGGCGCGCCAATCGTCCGGTGCTGCATAGAGCGGGCTGGGGTTCAGGCTCATCGTTTTTGCTCCTTCGCGCTAGCCCCTTCAATCCTTCGGATCTTCGAGGGGCCAATGCCAGTTAAAGATCCCTCTGCGACTTTTATGCGACCGACAGGTCACGCAAGGCCGCGGCAAGGGAAACATTGGCCGAACATATGGTATCAGGTCCGGCAAATACAATAAGCGAATGGCGCGGCGCTATTTTCGTGCGAGATGTCTTGCCACGTCCATTGCGAAATAGGTGAGGATGCCATCGCAGCCGGCGCGCTTGAAGGCGAGCAGGGTTTCGAGCATCACCCTGTCGCCGTCGATCCAGCCATTGGCGGCGGCCGCCTTGATCATCGCGTATTCGCCGGAGACCTGATAGGCAAAGGTCGGAAGCCCGAAAGCCTCCTTCAGCCGCCAGCAGATGTCGAGATAGGGCAGGCCGGGCTTGACCATCAGCATGTCGGCGCCTTCCTCGACGTCGAGCATGGCGTCGCGCACGGCTTCCGTGCCGTTGGCCGGGTCGATGTAATAGGTCTTCTTGTCGCCCTTCAGCAGGCCACCGGTCGAAATCGCCTCGCGATAGGGGCCGTAGAAGGCCGAGCTGAATTTCGTCGCATAGCTCATGATGCCGACATTCTGGTGGCCGGCGGCGTCGAGCGCCTGGCGGATCGCGCCGATGCGCCCGTCCATCATTTCCGACGGCGCGATAATATCGGCACCCGCATCCGCCTGGTAGACGGCAGCCAGCGCTACCTGCTCGACAGTCTCGTCGTTGACGATTTCATTGCCGCGCAGGATGCCGTCATGGCCGTGGCTGGTGAAGGGATCGAGGGCGACGTCGGTGATGACGCCGATATCAGGCACGGCCTTCTTGATCGCGGCAGTGGCAAGATTGATGAGATTGTTCTTCTTGAGGCTGTTGGAGCCGGTCTCGTCGCGCAGCTCCATTTCGATGTTCGGAAAGGTGGCGAGTGCGGGAATACCGAGATCGGCTGCTTCCTTCGCCGCTTCCACGGCCTTGTCCACCGTCATGCGGTTGACGCCGGGCATGGCGGGGATCGGCTCCAGGATGCCGGTGCCGGGGATCAGGAAGATCGGCCAGATCAGATCGTCGACCGTCAGCCGGTTTTCCTGCACGAGGCGGCGCGTCCAATCGGCCTTGCGGTTGCGTCGCATGCGGCGATGTCCGGTGATCTCGTCGACGAGATGCGTCTTGTTCTCCATGATGCCGCCATCCTTCTTCGTCTATTTATGGCACTCTATATAGGCCGCGTACCTATCACGCTGTCCCCAGGATTCAAAACCAGGCGAAAAGCCGCAGCCATTATATTCTGGCGGGGCAGAAGCCTCCTACGTATTGTTCGCGCATGGAACCTGATTCTTCGACCGTACCCAAGAATACGCTGACGGACATCCTGTTCGTGCTGTTCATGCGGCTGATCGCGATCGCCTGCTTTTGGCTCGGCTTGCAATATTGGGCGATGCTGGTCGGCTATTCGCTGGAAGGCCATGCCCGCTTCGATCTGCTGACGCTGCCATGGAAGGTCGCGGGCGCCGGTCTTGCCGTCGTCTTTCCAGTTGCCGCGCTCGGATTGTGGCTGACTGTCTCTTGGGGGCCAGTCATGTGGGTGTTGGCGGCAGGCGGGCAGGGGTTGATGTATGGGGTCTGGCCGGAGATATTCGGCTCCAATCCGCTGATCATGATTTTGCATGCCTGCGTCGCCGTAATCTATTGCCTCTTCCGCGTCCTGCTGTGGCAGGAAAAGCGCCGGCGTCGTCGGCAGCAGGTAATGGTTGATTTACCTTGAGACACCAAGACTTCATGGTAAGGTGCTGTTAAGCCTGCAGTTTAAGTAGAATTTTATGTGTATTCGATAGGGTCTCACTCAAGGCGGGAAGAAAACGACACCGCCAAACAAACAGTGAGGCCAAGTCATGATGAACACGAAAATCAAGCCGCAGGCAGTTGCAAATGCTCGGGATCAGCAGGTTGATGATATCCGGGGTCTCTACATGGAATCGCTCCACCTGGTCGAGCGTCTGCACCGCCGCCTGCTCGACGTCATCAAGGACGAGTTCGACCGTCAGGGTCGCGACGACGTCAACGCCGTCCAGGCACTCCTCCTTTTCAACATCGGCAATTCCGAGCTGACGGCCGGCGAGCTGCGCTCCCGCGGTTTCTACCTCGGCTCCAACGTTTCCTACAACGTCAAGAAGCTGGTCGACCTCGGCTTCATCAACCACCAGCGCTCGCGCATCGACCGTCGCTCGGTCCGCATCAGCCTGACGGAAACGGGCCAGGACATCGCCGAAACCGTCGCAAAGCTCTATGACCGCCACGTCGGCTCGATCGACAAGGTCGGCGGCATCGGCACCGACGAATTCACCCAGATGAACAAGCTCCTGCAGCGCCTCGACCGCTTCTGGAACGACAGCATCGCTTACCGCATGTAAATAACGGTGCGGCTCGATCATAAAGCCTTCCAGTAAAAGCAAGCTGGACACGTTTCCCTGCGTGTCCGGCTTGAATGCGTTGCAGCGTTTGCAATTGTGCGTTTTTTGCCACGTCCGCTCTCCACCTTCCGTCGCATGTAACCCGCAAGACGCGTGCGCCATTGACCGGGGGTTAATACACGCTATGAACCACACGCAGCTGTGGTATTTTAGCAAATGCAATAAGGCTTCTATTTCGCTCTCGCACGGCAAGGCAAGTTCCATGCCGGGTGACACGAATTGGCCATATTGCTATGACAGCGGAAACGAACGGCAAGCGGCGTTCTCGAAATTCGACCTTCCGGCCTCAAGATCCTGGCTTCGCGATATTGTGATAGTTCGGGGCTAAGTTTTTGGTGGTGCTTTAAGGGAACGGATTGATACTGAGCTGCGTTACCTGGCGCAAACCGCGCTATTTACTGCTTCCTCTCTAAGCTGCCGATGATTGGATCGCAGCGCTGAACGGTTGGGATATGTCGAAGAAAAACGGAATTGAACCCTTTTCGCGCCGCTCTTTCCTGCGGTCGGCTGCAACTCTTGGGGCTGCCGCATTGGCCGCTCCGGCCCTTGCGCAGAACGCGACTCCTCTGGAGGCGCTGATCAACGACCGTTCTCGCGGCAATTGGGATGATCAGTTCGACGCAAAGGCGGCGGCGCGCACAGCAGCCGCTGTCCAGTCGAACACGCCAATCCTCGGGCCTGATTCCGTGCCGAATATCCAGCAGGCGATTGCCCAGTACCAGAGCATCGTTGCGAATGGCGGCTGGCCGCAAGTTAACCCGACCAGCCAGCAGCCTCTACAGATCGGCGTTACCGATCCCGCCGTGCCGTCCTTGCGCCAGCACCTGATGGTCAGCGGTGACTTGCCGCGTGAGGCGGGCACGTCCTCGTCCTTCGATTCCTACGTGGATGGCGCCGTCAAGCGTTTCCAGGCGCGCCACGGCCTGCCGCCGGATGGCGTTATCGGCGAGTTCACGCTGAAGGCGATGAACATTTCCGCCAATGTCCGCCTGCAGCAGCTCAACACCAACCTCGTTCGCCTGCAGACGTTCCCGTCCGATCTCGGCCGTCGTCACCTCATGGTCAATATCCCGGCGACCCGTGTCGAAGCCGTAGAGGATGGCCAGGTGGCGTTGCGCCACGAAGCTATCGTCGGTCGGGAAACGCGACCGACGCATATCATCAATTCGAAGATCTACGAGGTCATCCTCAACCCCTACTGGACGGCACCGCGCTCCATCATCATTAAGGACATCATGCCGCTCATGCGGAAGGATCCGACCTATTTGACGAGGAGCAATATCCGCCTTCTGGACGGCAAGGGTCAGGAAGTTTCGCCCGAGACCATCGACTGGAATTCGGACAAGGCGCCGGATCTGATGTTCCGCCAGGACCCCGGCAAGACGAACGCCATGGCGTCCACGAAAATCAACTTTCATAACCCCAACAACGAATATATGCACGACACGCCTGAGCAGGGCCTGTTCAACAAGCTGATGCGTTTCGACAGCTCGGGCTGCGTGCGCGTTCAGAACGTGCGCGACCTGGCGACCTGGCTGCTGACCGAAACTCCTGGCTGGCCGCGTCAGCATATCGAGCAGGTCATCTCCACCCGCGTCAACACGCCGATCACATTGGCGACAGAAGTGCCGGTTTATTTCGTCTACATCTCCGCCTGGAGCGCTCGCGACGGCATCGTCCAGTTCCGCGACGACATCTATAATCTCGACGGCAATTCCCAGTTGGCGCTCGACACGACCCAGGGCATGGAGCAGCCGGTTCAGTAACCGGCGGTCTTCGAACAGGATCCATATGGAAGCCGCGTCCTCGATGCGGCTTTTTCCTTTGCCGGTGCCGCTCTGCGTAGAATGCCCAGCAAATGTCGCTGGTCGTATTGCTCTCCGGCGACCCTGACGCTAATACCGTCTGCATTGCCGTTCCGGCCCGTTCAGGAGCTTTCACGATGACCAATGCGTCCACCGAACCCTTCTTCAATCGCTCGCTTGCCGATACCGATCCGGAAATCTTTGGTGCGATCGGCAAGGAACTGGGTCGTCAGCGGCACGAGATCGAGCTGATCGCCTCGGAAAACATCGTCTCGCGCGCCGTCCTGGAAGCGCAGGGCTCGATCATGACGAACAAATATGCCGAAGGCTATCCGGGCAAGCGCTATTATGGCGGCTGCCAGTTCGTCGACATCGCCGAAGAACTCGCCATCGAGCGCGCCAAGAAGCTGTTCGGTGTCAATTTTGCCAACGTCCAGCCTAACTCCGGTTCGCAGATGAACCAGGCCGTCTTCCTCGCGCTGCTGCAGCCGGGCGACACCTTCATGGGTCTCGACCTCAATTCGGGTGGCCACCTGACGCATGGTTCGCCGGTCAACATGTCCGGCAAGTGGTTCAACGTCGTGTCCTACGGCGTGCGCGAAGGCGACAACCTGCTCGACATGGATGAAGTGCAGCGCAAGGCCGAGGAAACCAAGCCGAAGCTGATCATCGCCGGCGGCACGGCCTATTCCCGCATCTGGGACTGGAAGCGCTTCCGCGAGATCGCCGATAGCGTCGGCGCCTATCTGATGGTCGACATGGCCCACATTGCCGGTCTCGTTGCCGGCGGCCAGCATCCGTCGCCGTTCCCGCATTGCCATGTCGCCACCACGACCACGCACAAGTCGCTTCGTGGTCCGCGCGGCGGCATGATCCTCACCAATGACGAGGATCTGGCCAAGAAATTCAATTCGGCCGTCTTCCCCGGCCTGCAGGGTGGCCCGCTGATGCACGTCATCGCCGCCAAGGCCGTTGCCCTCGGCGAAGCGCTGCAGCCTGATTTCCAGGATTATGCCGCGCAGATCGTCAAGAACGCCAAGGCGCTCGCCGAAACGCTGATCTCGGGCGGCGTCGACGTCGTCTCCGGCGGCACGGACAACCATCTGATGCTGGTCGACCTGCGCAAAAAGAACGCCACCGGCAAGCGCGCGGAAGCAGCGCTCGGCCGTGCTTACGTCACCTGCAACAAGAACGGCATTCCGTTCGACCCCGAAAAGCCCTTCGTCACGTCAGGTGTTCGCCTCGGCACGCCGGCCGGCACGACGCGCGGCTTCAAGGAAGCCGAATTCCGCGAAATCGGCAATCTCATCATCGAAGTGCTCGATGGCCTGAAGGTTGCCAATTCCGACGAAGGCAACGCTGCCGTCGAAGCCGCCGTGCGCGAGAAAGTGGTCAAGCTCACCGACCGTTTCCCGATGTACGGCTATATGGGCTAAGGAGAGCGCATGCGCTGCCCTTACTGCGGCTCAGAAGATACCCAGGTCAAGGATTCGCGCCCGGCGGAGGACAACACGTCCATCCGCCGTCGGCGCATTTGTCCGGATTGCGGCGGCCGCTTCACCACCTTCGAGCGCGTGCAGCTCCGCGAGCTGATGGTCATCAAGAAGACCGGCCGCAAGGTGCTTTTCGACCGCGACAAGCTGGTGCGCTCCTTCGAGATCGCGCTGCGCAAGCGCCCGGTCGATCGGGACCGGATTGAGCGCGCCGTTTCCGGCATCGTCCGTCGCCTTGAAAGCTCCGGCGAGACGGAGATCAGCTCCGAGCAGATCGGTCTCCAGGTGCTTGAGGCGCTGAAGAGCCTCGATGACGTCGCCTTCGTGCGCTATGCCTCCGTCTATCGTGATTTTTCGCATGCGGAAGATTTCGAGCACGTGATCGAAGAGATCAACGCGAAGATCGCCCGCGATCCGCTGGATCCCTGACCATGGCGCCGCGGCCCGAAGACGAGCGTTTCATGGCCACAGCTATCCGTCTGTCGCGCCGGCATCTTGGACTGACCTCCACCAACCCGTCCGTCGGCTGCCTCGTCGTCAAGGATGGCGTCATTCTCGGCAGCGGCGTAACCGCGCTTGGCGGGCGGCCGCACGCCGAGCCTCAGGCTCTGGCCGAGGCAGGTGAGGCGGCGCGAGGCGCCACCGCTTATGTGACGCTCGAGCCCTGTTCCCACTATGGCAAGACGCCGCCCTGCGCCGAGGCGCTGATCGCCTATGGCGTGGCGCGCGTGGTCATCAGCGTCACCGACCCCGATCAGCGCGTTTCCGGGCGCGGCATCAACATGCTGCACGACGCCGGCATCGAGGTCGATACCGGCATTCTGGAGACGGAGGGCAGGCGGGCTCTTGCGGGCTATCTCATGCGCCAGACGAGAAACCGGCCCTATGTGACTCTCAAGCTTGCCATTTCCGCCGATGGCATGATCGGCAAGACGGGCGAGGGGCAGGTGCGCATCACCGGCGACGTCTCGCGGGCGCAGGTGCAGATGTTGCGGGCCGAAAGCGACGCCATTCTCGTCGGTATAGGCACGGCAATTGCCGACGATCCGGAGTTGACCTGCCGGCTCCCCGGCCTGGAAGACCGCTCGCCCTTGCGCATCGTCATCGATGAAGATCTTCAGTTGCCGCTCGGCAGCAAGCTGGTAAGAACGGCGCGGCAATATCCGGTCATTGCCGTTGCTGGCCATCAGCCACCTTTCGACGAGAACACCGACAGCGCCTTCTTGGGCCGCCGCGCAGCCCTCGATGCCGCCGGTGTCGAGGTATTGCAGTCCAATTTGGGCGAACCGGGAGAGTTGCTGGAAGCCCTGGGCACGCGCGGGATTTCGTCCCTGCTGGTCGAGGGTGGCGCCAAAACGGCGCGGCGCTTCCTCGCGGCCGACCTGGTCGACCGCATCCTGCTCTTTCAGGGGCCGGCCGATATCGGCGAAGGCGGTATTGAATCGCCCGTCCTCAAATCCAATATCCCAGCAAGTTTCATGCATATCGGCGAAAGCCGCTTCGGCGATGATCGCTGCGACGAATTTGAAAGAGGTCTTTGATGTTTACCGGAATTGTCACCGACGTCGGCACGGTCGAATCCATTGCTCCCTTGAAGGAAGGCATCAAGCTGCGTGTTGCCACCAATTACGATCCTGCGACGATCGACATGGGCGCCTCGATTTCACATGCCGGCGTTTGCCTGACGGTCACCGGACTGCCGGAAGAGGGCAGCAACGGACGCTGGTTCGAGGTCGAGGCCTGGGAAGAGGCGCTGCGCCTGACGACCATCGGCGCCTGGGAAACCGGAGCCAAGATCAATCTGGAACGTTCCCTCAAGATTGGTGACGAGCTCGGCGGCCACATCGTTTCCGGCCATATCGATGGCAAGGCGGAAATCCTCTCGGTCACTGCCGAGGGCGATGCGACCCGCTTCCGCCTGCGCGCGCCGGAACATCTCGCCAGGTTCGTCGCGCCGAAGGGTTCGGTCGCGCTCGACGGCACCTCGCTGACGGTCAATGCTGTCGAGGGTACGGAATTCGACGTGCTTTTGATCCGCCATTCGCTTGAGGTGACGACCTGGGGTGAGCGCAAGGCCGGCGATTTCGTCAATTTCGAGGTCGACACCATGGCGCGCTACGCCGCCCGGCTGGCGGAATTCCCGGTCGTCCGCGAAGCCTGAGTTCAACGCGCTGGCTATATGGAGGCGTCTGTGGACGCCTCGGCAACCTAGGTGAGCGTCTTTTCCATCAGGAAGTTCGACAATATCTGGCCGCGCTTCTCTACTTGCTGCGCGGCCACGACGACAAAGCCCTTGCGCTCGAAGAAGGGGCGGGCGGTCAGGCTCGCCTCGGTGAAAATCCGCTGAAGACCCTGTTCGCGGGCAGCCCTTTCGACCGTTGCAAGCAACAGGCTGGCGACACCCTTTCCCTGATAATCAGGCGAAACGAACATCATATCGAGGCAGCCATCCGATTTCAGATCGGTAAAGCCGACCGGCAGTGAACCATCCATCGCAAGCCAGGTCGGCCGGCTCGCTCGATATTGGGCCCAGACCTCGGGATCGTCGACCTTCGCCCAGGCAGCGATCTGGGCGGGGCTGTAATCCCTCGATGCCACCTCGCGAATGGCCCTTAGGAAAATGTCGATCGTGGCTTGGGCGTCACCCGGTTCGTAAGGTCTGACCGAAAACTTGTCCTGCGAAACCGGCATGATAGTCCTCTCGACAGCGCCTAACGCTCGAATATGGCATTGCACCTGTCCTTGAACGTTACTTCGCCGATACGGCGGAAGCCGATCTTTTCGGCGACCCGCAGGGACGGTACGTTCTCCAGGTCCACGATGCAGGTCATGCGTCGGCCTGCGAACTGGCTGTCCGCCCAGGCAATCGCCGCGTTCATGGCTTCCGTCGCATAGCCCTTGCCCTGCATTGGCGGCGTAATGCCCCAGCCGGCCTCCAGCGTGCCTTCCGTCATCGGCGTCATGTCACGGTGCAGATCGAGAAATCCTACTTCGCCGATCAATCGGCCGCTTTGGCGTTCCTCGACGGCAAAGAAGCCGAAACCGAGATGATGCCATAGGCCGGCATAGCGCAGGAGGCGGGCCCAGACCTGTTCGCGTGTCGGCATTTCGCCGCCGATAAAGCGGACGACCTCCTTGTGTTTCCAGAGGTCAAGGAATTCTTCGAAATCATCGAGCCTATGGCCGCGTAGCAGCAGGCGATCGGTCGTCAGCGTCGGAATATGGGTCATGGTGATATGGAGCTTTGCTGAACTACATCTTTGATGGTGCTTAGTCGTTCGAGGCGCCGGGCTCGCCGTCCCAGTAATCGAGATTGCCGGCGGCAGTGCGGCCGATCGTACGGAACGTCGCCTTGCCGTCGTTATTGGTCTTCGCCAGGAACTTGCCGGAATCGGGATATTCGACAATTTCCGTTCGTGCCTTGGTGGAAATGGCGAGATAGATGAGCACGCCGGGACCGGTATTGATCAGCTGATGTGCCGTCTCCGGGCCGCCTGCCGGCGCACCCAGCACATCGCCGTTGCTGACGGCAAGACGCTGGTCGCCGAAGCGATATTCGCCTTCGCCGTCGAGAATGACGAAGAGTTCTTCCTCGACATGATGGTTGTGAAACGGACAGCCGGACTTTCCGGGCGGTACCTCGTTATAGCTGATCCCAAGGCCCTTCAGGCCGAGCATCGCCCCGAACGAGGCGTCGCTGCCGGCAAAGAAGCTGCCCTGTTGCCAATGCTCCAGCTCGAGCGCGCCGATATTGACGGCGGGTGTGAATTTCTTCGTCATGAACCTCCCCCTCGCAGGCTTCAAATTATTATCGAAGCGGTTGCGTGTGCGGAAGCCACAATTTCCGCGGTGCGCCGATCATTTCCAAATAGGGCCGGAATCGGCGCGGGCCATTGAAAAACACTTGCCAAGCGAGGCCCGCCGTGGTTTGACCCGGCCTAACAAGGTGCCGCGCCCTCTCAATCCGCAGGTGATGTATGACCAGCTCTTCCAATGCTCATATCCTTATCGTCGAAGCCCGCTTCTATGACGATATGGCCGATGCCCTGCTCGACGGCGCCAAGGCCGCTCTCGATGCGGCCGGTGCGACCTATGACGTCGTCACCGTCCCCGGCGCGCTGGAAATCCCGGCGGCAATTGCCATGGCGCTCGATGGCGGCGACAATGGTAATGTCGTCTATGACGGCTATGTCGCTCTCGGCATGGTCATCCGCGGCGAAACCTATCATTTCGATATCGTCGCCGGTGAATCCTCGCGTGCGCTGATGGATCTGGCCGTCAGCGAATCCCTCGCGATCGGCAACGGCATCCTGACGGTCGAGAACGAAGAGCAGGCCTGGGCTCGCGCCCGCCGGTCGGATAAGGACAAGGGCGGTTTTGCCGCTCGCGCAGCGCTGACCATGATCGCGCTGAAAGAGAAGTTGGGTGCATAATACATGAGCAATCAGGATAACGAGCGACCGGCAAAACCCGCGAACCAGCGGGGCGCAGCGCGCCTTGCGGCGGTGCAGGCGCTCTATCAGATGGATATCGGCGGAACCGGCGTTCTGGAGGTGGTGGCTGAATACGAGGCCCACCGTCTCGGACAGGAGCTGGACGGCGAGACTTATCTGAAGGCCGACGCCTCTTGGTTCCGCTCCATCGTATCAGGCGTCGTGCGCGATCAAACCAAGCTCGATCCCCTGATCGGCTCCGCCCTTCAGGACGACTGGGCGCTTTCGCGCCTCGACAGCACCGTGCGCGCCATCCTGCGCGCCGGCACATTCGAGCTTCTCGACCGTAAGGACGTGCCGGTTCCGGTCATCGTCACCGAATATGTCGAAATCGCCCATGCCTTTTTCGAGGAGGACGAGCCCAAGCTCGTCAATGCGGTGCTCGACCGAATCGCCAAGCAGGTTCGCGGCGAAGCCAAGAAATAAGGTTCTGCGAGCGCGCAAGTGGTGACGCCAGTCACTTTCGTTTCCTTCGTTCGCGCCTGATTTCACCTTCGAATATTCTTTTGAACCTCCTGCGGGTATTTTACCCGCGGGCGGTCTTGACGTGACGTTATCCCAACAGCAATCTCGCAACTGCACATTGGTCGATCCCCTGGAGGAAGGGGCTGACCGTTGTCGCCACGCGGCCGCGGGAGGAGTGAACCGCCGGCTTTTTTGGAGGGAAAAAACGAAATGTCGATTCTTTTAGGAGTGATCGCATGCGGACTGCTCTCGGTGATCTACGCCGTATGGGCAACCCGGTCGGTGCTATCAGCCGATCAGGGCAATGCACGCATGCAAGAGATTGCCGGGTATATTCGTGAAGGAGCGCAAGCCTATCTGGCGCGCCAGTACAGAACCATCGCCATCGTCGGGATCATCGTTTTCATCGTGGCCTGGCTTCTTTTGTCGTCCGAGGCCGCTTTCGGCTTCCTGATCGGCGCAATCCTCTCAGGCGCCGCAGGCTTCATCGGCATGCATGTCTCCGTGCGCGCCAACGTCCGCACCGCGCAGGCCTCGTCGCAAAGCCTGTCGGCGGGCCTCGATATCGCCTTCAAGTCGGGCGCCATCACCGGCATGCTGGTCGCGGGCCTCGCCCTGCTCGGCGTCTCCATCTACTTCTACGTCCTGACCGGCATCCTCGGCCATGAAGCCGGATCGCGCGATGTCATCGACGCGCTGGTGGCGCTGGGCTTCGGCGCTTCGCTGATTTCGATCTTCGCCCGTCTCGGCGGCGGTATCTTCACCAAGGGCGCCGACGTCGGCGGCGACCTCGTCGGCAAGGTTGAAGCCGGCATTCCGGAGGACGATCCGCGCAATCCCGCCACCATCGCCGACAATGTCGGCGACAATGTCGGCGATTGCGCCGGCATGGCGGCCGACCTGTTCGAAACCTATGCGGTTTCCGTGGTCGCGACCATGGTTCTCGCCTCGATCTTCTTCGCCGGCTCGCCGCTCCTCGGCTCCGCCATGATCTATCCGCTGGCGATCTGCGGCACCTGCATCATCACCTCGATCATCGGCACCTTCTTCGTGAAGCTCGGCGCCAACGGCTCGATCATGGGCGCCCTCTACAAGGGCCTCATCGCCACAGGCATCCTGTCGATCGTCGGACTGGCTGTCGCTACCTCGCTGACCATCGGCTGGGGCTCGGTCGGTACCGTCGCCGGCTTCGACATCACCGGCACGAAGCTGTTTACTTGCGGCATCGTCGGCCTGATCGTCACGGCGCTGATCGTCGTCATCACCGAATATTACACCGGAACGAACAAGCGGCCGGTCAATTCCATCGCCCAGGCGTCGGTAACCGGTCACGGCACCAACGTCATCCAGGGTCTCGCTGTCTCGCTCGAATCGACGGCGTTGCCGGCAATCGTCATCGTCGGCGGCATCATCGCCACCTATCAGCTTGGCGGCCTCTTCGGCACCGGCATCGCTGTCACCGCCATGCTCGGCCTTGCCGGCATGATCGTCGCACTCGATGCCTTCGGGCCTGTCACCGACAATGCCGGCGGCATTGCGGAAATGTCGCATCTTCCGCCGGAAGTGCGCAAATCCACCGATGCCCTGGATGCGGTCGGCAATACCACCAAGGCCGTCACCAAGGGCTATGCCATCGGCTCGGCCGGCCTCGGCGCACTGGTATTGTTCGCGGCCT
Source organism: Rhizobium sp. CCGE531 (assembly GCF_003627795.1). Classification (NCBI taxonomy): domain Bacteria; kingdom Pseudomonadati; phylum Pseudomonadota; class Alphaproteobacteria; order Hyphomicrobiales; family Rhizobiaceae; genus Rhizobium; species Rhizobium sp. CCGE531. Next base: position 1,415,676 of record NZ_CP032684.1, read on the forward strand.
ATTCGAACGACCTGCGATATTTCGCGGCTCACGGCGACAAGTTCCCGTATTTCGCCAATGTAGGCACGATCTCGTTCGAGCTTTCGAACCCCTACGTCGTCGCCGGCCTGCTGTTCGGCGGCCTCATCCCCTATCTCTTCAGCGGCATCGCCATGACGGCCGTCGGCCGGGCCGCCAGCTCGATCGTGGAGGAGGTGCGCAGGCAGTTTCGCGAGAAGCCGGGCATCATGCAGGGCACCGAACGCCCGGACTACGGCCGCGCCGTCGACCTCCTGACAAAAGCCGCCATTCGGGAAATGATCATCCCGTCGCTGCTGCCGGTGCTGGCTCCGATCGTCGTCTATTTCGGCGTCCTGCTCCTCTCCGGCTCCAAGGCTTCGGCTTTCGCTGCTCTCGGTGCATCGCTGCTCGGCGTGATCATCAACGGTCTGTTCGTCGCCATTTCGATGACGTCGGGCGGCGGTGCATGGGACAATGCCAAGAAGAGCTTCGAGGACGGTTTCGTCGACAAGGACGGCACGCGCCATATGAAGGGCTCTGAAGCCCACAAGGCGTCGGTGACGGGTGACACCGTCGGCGACCCCTACAAGGATACGGCGGGCCCGGCAGTCAATCCGGCAATCAAGATCACCAACATCGTTGCCTTGCTGCTGCTCGCCGTTCTCGCCGGTTAAAGCATATCGCGCAAAAATGCGCAGCGGTTTTGCGTCCGGAATTGCTAGGAAACAAAGAGATGGAGCGGTTCAGAGATTCCATGAAAAGCTGAACCGCTCTAAGCCCGATGAAGACTTAAGGAAAGCAAACCGAACGCATAAAGAAAACCCGCGGGGCGCGTGCCTCGCGGGTTTTTCTTTGAAGGCTTCCCGGCTTATTGGCCCGGGTTGAGGTTGTTGAGGAAGTTCCTCGCACCATTGACGCCGCCAGCGCCGCCGCCCTGCAGGATCTGTTGCAGGAAGGTAATGTCGCGACCGCCGGTCGGTGTCGTACGGCTGATCATGTCGAAGACCTTGCCTTCCTTCAGCGTATAGTTGGCTTCCTGCTTCACGATACCGTCCTTGTCGAAATAGATCGCCAGGATGTTCTGGTCGACCAGCTTCGGCTTCATGAAGGCGACGGCGCGCGTGCGCTTCTGGGAGATATAATAGAAGACCTCGCCGTCGAAGGTCGCGGTGGTCGACGGCGTGCCGAGCGAGAGCAGGACCTGCTCGCGGCTGGAGCCGACCGGCGCAAGCGCGAGCGACTGCTGATCAAAGATGTAGCCGTTGTTCATGACCTCGCTGGTCTTGCAACCTGAAAGTCCCACGGTCGCAATCACCAGGGCGATGGCGGCACCGCTGCTGAAAGTAATGTCAGACTTGAAATACCGTCTGGTCAACGACATCTCATCTCCCCTAATGAATCAATCCGATGGCCGGGCGGCCGGTATGACCTTGCTGTGCACATCATTGTGGCCTTTCCGCGATTGGAAAAGGCACAAGGACGTTGTTCGGCACTCTTCATCACCGATCATGCACAATGTGACGACGGTAAGGGCAGGAGCCTCGAAGCGGGCACAAACGGCATTGCAATTCGCGCCTGCTTCGGTAAACCAGCTTTTGCGTGGATGCAACACGGCCAAGCAAAAACGGCGCGCTCTAAAGGAGCCAATTCCGGGAATTCGCATGATTTTTGGGCTCTTCCGCAAAAGAAATCACAATCAGATCATCGTCGTCAGGCAGTATGAGGTCCTGACGTCCGTGGCGCGGCAGCCGGTTTTCTATACCGACTATGACGTGCCGGATACGGTGATGGGGCGCTTCGAATTGCTGTCCGTGATGATGATCCTGTTCTTCCGCCGCACGCGGTCGTCGGCGACCAGCGGCCAGGAACTTGCACAGGAAATCGTGGATGCGTTTTTCGAAGATATCGATTATTCGATCCGCGAGCTTGGGATAGGCGATAACAGCGTGCCGAAGCGCATGAAGAAACTGGCTGGTATGTTCTATGGGCGGCTTGAAAGCTATGCGGCTGCCATGGATGGCAATGATCGCGCGGCGCTTGCTACGGCACTGCAGCGCAACATCTATCCCAAGGCGGAGCAGGCGGCGGCTTCCATGGCCGAGCTGGCCGGCTGGATGCTGACGGCGGAAGTGCATCTGGCGGCGATAACTGAAGATCAGATCGCCACGGGATCCGCGACGCTACCGCAGCCGGCCAAACTCGACCGACACGTCGGTTAGGAGAAGAAAAATGAAAAGACATGATTCAGAAGAAACGCCATTTTCCTATCCGGTGAAGGTCGGCCATATTTCCGCCAACCCGGTGGACGTGCACATCGAAGCGGATAATCGCGAGCTTGTCGGGCTTGCCGCCCTTTGGAATGTCCTTTCGGTGGGCAAGCTCGAAGCCGATCTCAAGATCTCGCGCTGGAAGCGCGATGGCGTTCGCATCAAGGGTAATGTCAGGGCAAAGATCGTTCAGGCCTGCGTGGTAACGCTGGAACCGGTCGACTCCGAGATCGATGAGGATTTCGAGCATATCTTCGTGCCCGAAGACTCCAAGCTGGCGCGTGCGCCCTCCATGGATACCGGCGAAATGGTGCTTGATCCGGACGGTCCGGATCTTCCGGAGACCTTTACCGGCGATACGATCGACGCCGGCGCGGTCGTTACGGAATTCGCCGCGCTTGCCATCGATCCTTATCCACGCAAGCCCGGCATCGAATTCGAAGCGCATATTGAAGACACCGGCGAAGATGACAGGAAACCTTCGCCCTTTGCCGTTCTGAAAGACTGGAAAAAGGAATAAACCCCGGTGCCGACCGAGCACAATTCAGTTGTAACCGAGGGAGAAAACGGTATTTTGACGCCAAATTCGCCAGGCTGGTGGAGAAAAAGGACTAGGGACGCGTGATCAGAATTTCTCTTGACCTAATGGGTGGCGACTTTGGCCCAGAGGTTGTTGTTCCCGGCGCGGCCAAGGCGCTGGATAGGCATCCCGATATCACGTTCATCATGTACGGACAGAAGGATCGCTGTGAAGCGGTCCTCGCCAAATATCCGAAGCTTCGGGAAAAATCGATCTTTCACGAGTGCGATGTCGCCATCAGCATGGATGAAAAACCGAGCCAGGCGTTGCGCCGCGGTCGTTACGTTTCCAGCATGTGGCGTTCGATCGAGGCCGTGAAGGTGGGCGAGGCCGATGTCGTCGTATCCGCCGGCAATACCGGCGCGCTGATGGCGATGGCAAAATTCTGTTTGCGCACCATGGCCAATATCGAACGTCCGGCGATCGCCGCGATCTGGCCGACGCTGCGGGGCGAAAGCATCGTGCTCGATGTCGGCGCGACCATTGGCGCCGATGCGCAGCAGCTGCTCGATTTCGCCCTGATGGGCGGCGCCATGGCGCGCGCGCTCTTCGAGATCGAGCGCCCGACCGTCGGCCTGCTGAATGTCGGCGTCGAGGAAATCAAGGGCCAGGAAGACGTCAAGGATGCCGGCCGCCTGATCCGCGAGGCCAATCTCGAATCGCTTGACTATTTCGGCTTCGTCGAGGGCGACGATATCGGCAAGGGCACCGTCGACGTCGTCGTCACGGAAGGTTTTTCCGGCAATATCGCGCTGAAGGCGGCGGAAGGCACCGCAAAGCAGATCGGCGCCTATTTGCGCGCGGCCATGTCGCGCACGCTGCTGGCGCGCATCGGCTATGTCTTCGCCAAAGGTGCTTTCGACCTGCTGCGTGAAAAGCTCGATCCCAGCAAGGTCAACGGCGGCGTGTTCCTGGGCCTCAACGGCATCGTCATCAAGAGCCACGGCGGCGCGAATGCAGAAGCCTTCGCCGCCGCCGTCGACGTCGGCTACGACATGGCCAAGAATGGTCTCACGCAGAAAATCGAAAACGATTTGAAGAAATATCATGCCAAACGGCTGCCCCCGATCGGGCCGGAAGCGGCATGAGCGACGGGGTACACGCAGAATGATCCGTTCAATAGTTCGCGGTTTCGGGGCGGCGCTCCCCAAACGCGTCATGACCAATGCCGAGATGGAGCAGATCGTCGACACGAGCGACGACTGGATCGTGCAGCGCTCGGGCATTCGCCAGCGCCATATCGCCGGTGAAGGCGAAACCACGGCGTCCCTGGGCGAGCAGGCGGCGCGTGCCGCCCTCGCCAATGCCGGTTTGACGCCGGATGATCTCGATCTGATCATCGTCGCCACCTCGACGCCGGACAATACCTTTCCGGCAACGGCGGTGAATATCCAGAGCCGGCTCGGCATGCATCATGGCTTTGCCTTCGACGTGCAGGCCGTCTGCACCGGCTTCGTCTATGCGGTGACGACGGCTGACGCCTATATTCGCTGCGGCCTTGCCAAGCGCGTCCTCGTCATCGGCGCCGAGACGTTTTCCCGCATCCTCAATTGGACCGACCGCACGACCTGCGTGCTCTTCGGCGACGGCGCCGGCGCGCTGATCCTGGAGGCGGGCGAGGGGAGCGGCGCGACGACCGATCGCGGCGTGCTCACGGCAAGCCTGCGTTCCGATGGCGCGCACAAGGACAAGCTCTATGTCGATGGCGGTCCTTCCACCACAGGTACGGTCGGTGTGCTGCACATGGCGGGCCGTGAAGTGTTCAAGCACGCCGTCGGCATGATCACCGATGTCATCCAGGCTGCCTTCGATGCGACGGGTACCACGCCTGATGATCTGGATTGGTTGGTGCCGCATCAGGCCAATCGCCGCATCATCGACGCATCCGCCAAGAAGCTTGGAATTGCTCCCGAGAAAGTTGTGGTCACCGTCGACCTTCATGGCAATACCTCGGCCGCATCGATCCCTCTCGCGCTTGCCGTTGCGGCTGGCGACGGTCGAATCAAGAAAGGCGATCTGCTGATGCTGGAAGCCATGGGCGGCGGCTTCACCTGGGGGGCGGTGCTGCTGCGATGGTAGCGCCACATCTCTAAAAGCCGTTCCGAACAAGAGCTTGACCGCTCGTCGCAAGGGCAATAGTCTCGCAAGACTTGAAGAAGATTACGCATTGATATGGGCGGGGAGCTATGACGGGCAAGACAGTGACGCGCGCAGACCTGGCGGAGTCGGTATTCCGGAAAGTCGGTCTCTCCCGAACGGAGTCGGCGGAGCTCGTCGAGACTGTGATCGATGAAGTTTGCAACGCCATCGTGCGTGGAGAGACCGTGAAGCTCTCCTCGTTCGCGACTTTTCAGGTGCGCGACAAGAACGAGCGTATCGGGCGCAATCCGAAGACCGGCGAGGAAGTGCCGATCTCTCCGCGGCGGGTCATGACCTTCAAGGCGTCGAACGTCCTCAAGACCCGCATTCTGAAAGCGCATGCAAGCCGCAAGGCGAAGACCAAGCCGGCAAATCCCGCCTCCTGACCCATCCCAGAGATTCGTAGCGATATCGGCCGCATGCCTTGTTCAGCGGCCTTTTTGACGTGCCGCTGCCTGTCTTTCGGCGCTTGCCTGTGCAGGGGCTGAAGAGATGACTTGAATTTCCGCCGCCAAACCGTTGAAATATGGTGAGTCGCATCGGTATGAAGACCCATACCCGCCTTTGCGTGATCCGGCCCGAATGGCGCCGCACGCGCCCTGTAGGAGTAAGATGATGGACAAGAGCCCGGATGCATTTCGCACGATCAGCGAAGTCGCGGAAGACCTTGATCTGCCGCAGCATGTCCTACGGTTCTGGGAAACCCGGTTTCCGCAGATCAAACCGATGAAGCGCGGCGGCGGCAGGCGCTACTATCGCCCCGAGGACGTCGACCTGCTGAATGGCATCCGCCATCTGCTCTACGATCACGGTTATACGATCAAGGGTGTTCAGAAGCTTCTGAAGACCAATGGCAACAAGTTCGTCATCGCAGTCGGCCATGGCGATCTCGCCAGCGTCGAGGCGCTTGCCGCGGCGCAGGAGCCCGCGACCGTCGAGCCGCGTGTTGGTTCCGGCAATGCCGAAGAAGATCAGATTGTCGGCCGCGCCAAGGCGCCCATTAGTCGTCGTTTCTTCAATTTCGTGAGCGGCGACGATAGCATGCCCGATGTTTCCATCGGCAAATCCAGTGTCGGCAAGGAAGATCGCGCCCTGCTGCAGGAAACGCTTTACGATCTTTTGGAATGCAAGCGTCTGCTCGATCAGGTGCGATAACTGAACCTGATCACGTTGTGGATCATGCAGGACGTGTTGCGTTCCGGCAATGTGCAACGACAGTTAGGTCTCGTCATGACTTGCGCGTTCCCTGGCTATGCAGGGATTGTAACTTCATTAGCCGGAAAATGAGCGTGATAATTTTGTCACGCCCGCACTCTTCTGCATTATGAAAATTAGTTCGTAATCCTTATTAACTTGCCGAGGCCGCGTCGCAGGTCCAGCTTGGCGACGAAGCTTCTTTGCTTCGCCCTGTATGAGGGGAACAGCCAGTCAGGCTATGGAGGGGCACGCTGTTGTCCGCCGGGAGACTCCATCCCTGATGGATAGTCGAATGGAGACACCATGAACATCAAGAGCCTTCTTCTTGGCTCCGCCGCTGCCATCGCTGCAGCGAGCGCCGCCCATGCCGCTGACGCTATTGTCGCCGCCGAACCCGAACCGCTTGAATATGTCCGTATCTGCGATGCGTACGGAACAGGCTATTTCTATATTCCCGGTACCGAAACCTGCCTGAAGATTGGCGGAAAGGTTCGTACGGAAGGCGAGTGGTATGATGCTTATAATCCGCGCAGCAGGGTCGGAACGCTCTGGCACGAGCGCGTGGAACTCAATGTCGATACGGCGACCGACACCGAATATGGTCCGCTGAAGACCAACACCATCTTCCGCTGGGAGTGGAACGATGGTGGTGCGACCTCTTCCAAGCTCCTGTTTGCCAATATCAGCCTCGCTGGCTTCACGGTTGGCAAGCTCGACTCGCAGTTCAACCTCTATGCCGGTTATGCCGGCGATGTCATCAACGACGACGCGATCTATGACGGTCCGTACGAACTCAACCAGCTGACCTACAACTACGACGCGGGCAACGGCTTCACGGCTGTGATCTCGCTCGAAGACAGCTACTCCACCTCCGATGGCGAGGCATCTTACGGCGCCGGATGGTGGACGGACGACAAGTCCAATCATTACGCCCCCGACGTCGTCGCCGGTGCTGGTTACAAGGCCGGCAACTGGGGCTTCAAGATCGTCGGCGGCTACGATTCGATCGTCGAAGAGGGTGCGATCAAGGCTCGCATCGACGCCAAGTTTGGCGGCGTGGAAGCCTTCCTGATGGGCGGCTGGAACACCGATGGCGATAAGCTCAACAAATATGCCGGCACCAACCAGGACGTTTCCGCCTGCACGACCTCGAGCGGTGCTGTCAACGCTGCCAAGTGCGGCTGGGGGGACTGGGCTGTTTGGGGCGGCGTCGGCGTGCCGATCAATGACAAGCTGAAGTGGAACCTGCAGCTTGCCTACACCGAGTCCAAGATCTTCGAAGCGACCACCAATCTCAAGATCCACCCGGTCAAGGATTTCCTGGTCGAACCTGAATTGACCTACATGCACTATGATTTCATCAAGGACGACACGCTTGCCGGCATTCTCCGCTTCGAGCGGAATTTCTGATCCGAGATGAAATGTGATCTCCATCGCCCGCGTGTGTATGCACGGGCTGAATGAAGAAGGCCCTGTTGTTCGACAGGACCTTCTTCATTTTTCGGCTTTATCCTATTGAGTTGTTAAGCAAAATACCATCTTCGCGAGTGCTTTCAGGCGTTTCCGCCGGTCCTCTGGCGCTATTTGCACGACTCTTGCTTGCTAAAGCTTACCGTTGGCTGTATTCCGCTCCCTTGGGACTATATCTTAAATTGCCGGAGGGAATATGCGTATACGTGCCACCGTGGCCGCGAGCCTCGTCGCCATTACCACCATTCTGTCGAGCTGCCAGACGCCGCAGGAATCTGCGATGAGTGCCGAAATGACCTGTCAATCGCAGGGGCTCCGTCCCGGCACGCAGCGCTACAATCGCTGCGTCGGCACGACCTATCAGGCCAACCGCGTCCAGGCGCAGCAGGCTGAAAATCAGGCTGCCGGACTTGCCGCTGCCGGGATCATCGGCGGCGTTCTCGTCGGCGCTGCCGTCAGCGACAATCATCATCGCGGCTACTATGGCCGGCCTTATTATCGCCGCTGCTATCGCTGCTGGTAAGCTTGGCCGTCGCCAGCTATTCGAATGCGTCCTCCGTCGGCTCACACCGGCGGAGTTTTCGTTTCATGAGCAACCTATGCAATTCCAGGAAAAGTGCACAGCGGTTTTCCGTCCGGAATTGCGTAAAGCAAAGAGTTAGAACGGTTCAACGATTCCATGAAACGCTGAACCGTTCGCCGTCAGAGTGGCGGGCTCGTCACCTGGCGGTTGACGAGCTTCAGGCTCCGGTCGGGTTGGATGATGTAGGTTTCCACGACATCCTCGCCCCACTGGTTGGTGAAATGATGCTGGAATTGCGAGCCGGGAGGCGATTGTGTCAGCTTCATGTGTGGTTGGCCGCCATAGGTGATGCTGCCTGGAATGGGCTGCAGCGGTTCGGCCGTGTTGCATGCGGCAAGCAACGGTGCGCACAGCATCAGCATTATAACGGGTTTCATGGCTTTAACCTTCCGCTCGCTTTGTATCCCCTGAAATCCGTCGCGCAATAAAGACGGAGGGGCATCTATGAGTGTGGCTCCAAATCACTATATACACATAATCACGGCATGCTCGGCAGCAAGGTTTTCACGCAGAAGTGCACGCCGCCGTCGCCGGATTTCGAAGGAGTCGCATATGTTTACGATTGCCAGGTCGATAACCGCCGCGGGCTTTGGTCTTTTGCTGGCGGCCGGTGTCGCCATGCCTGCCGGCGCCATCACCATGCCGGCCCTATCCGTGCCCGCACCCGCACAATCGGACATTATCCAGGTGCATGATCACGGGCATGGCCACGGCCATTGGCATCACCACAACCGTTGGGGCAGCGGCCATAGGCTGCATGGTAACGATAGTTATTATGACGACAATTCGGACAGCGGCGTGCTCTTCAAATCCTTCGTGACGGGCACACTCTTCAGTGGGCAGCGCGCTCAAGGCTATTACGACGATGGTCATGCCCGCGCCTGCGCCAGCCGTTATCGCTCCTACCGCGCTTCGGACAATACCGATCAGCCGAGCTATGGGCCGAGGCGGGCGTGCCGCTAAGCGGCAACTTTTTCTGAGCAAGCCGCTACTTTTCGCTTGCGTCGGGAAACTCTAAACTCTAAACGAAACAAGCCGTTTCGGCAGGTCGGGGCGTAGCGCAGCCCGGTAGCGCACTTGACTGGGGGTCAAGGGGTCGCAGGTTCAAATCCTGTCGCCCCGACCATTAAAATCAATCACTTAGCCCCAGATAAGTGATTTGGCTAAAAAATTTATAGCCATATTATAGCCAGCAGGCACGCCTCATGAAAAAGCTGCTTGTGAGGTTCACCATCTCTGCTGTGTTGATTGGAATGGCCCGCGGTAGCCAACGAATGGGCAACGGTGTAAACACATCGTATGGCTCTAAAGCGTGTCGCGTTTTACCGGATTCGGGATTCCCTTGACGGCTAAGTTGTGATTCCCTTCTGCGATGGAAGGAGCTGTGTCATGGGCAAGCCGCATCCGATCGAATTGCGTGTGCGTGTGGTTACGTTTGTGAAGGAAGGCCACAGCCACCGTGAGGCGGCACGGCATTTCCGGGTATCGCCGCGCTTCGTCAACAACATGATCATCCTGGATCAATCCTGCGGCTCGCTTGAGCCGCCCAAGCAGGGTCACCCGCCAGGAGGCAAGTTGACGGAGCACAGCGAATGGCTTTCTGATCGCCTGGCACAGAACGGCGATCTCACGCTTGATGAACTGTGTGTTGAGCTGGGCGAGCGGGGTGTCGCGGTCCACCGCGCCACGGTCGGCCGATTTCTCAAGCAGCTTGGACTGAGCAATAAAAAAAAGCCTCAGGGCAAGCGAACAGTTGCGGCCAGATATCGCCAAGACGCGTGAGCTGTGGATCCACCGGCGCGCACGCTTCTTCCGGAAGGCATTGTCCCGCTTAATCTTTATCGATGAGACTTCGACCAATACCAAATTGACCAAGCGTACCGGCTGGTCACTGAAAGGCCGGCGCTATTATACCTATTCGCCCTTCGGCCAATGGAAGACCCAAACCTTCATCGCCGGTCTCAGGTGTCACGGCCTGGTCGCGCCGTGGATCGTTAATGCACCGATGAACCGGCGCAGCTTCGAGATCTGGGTCGAAACGCAGCTCGCCCCGACTTTGTCGAAAGGCGATGTCGTCATTCTGGATAATGTCGCCTTCCATAAGAGCGAACGGGCCGAACAATTGGCCAAGGCCAGGGGCGCATGGCTCTTCTTCCTGCCGACCTACTCCCCCGACCTCAACCCGATCGAGATGGCCTTTTCCAAGCTCAAAACCTTATTGCGAAAACGCGCTGCCCGCAGCTTCGATGCCATCTCCAAGGCGCTCGGCGAAATCGTCGGCCTCTTTTCCGTAACCGAATGCCGAAACTTCTTTAAAGCCGCAGGCTATGAGGCAGATTAAATGCGACACGCTTTAGATCCGATCAAAGCTTTTTCAGACTATGCTGAGGCGGATTGCACCGTGCAGTTCTGGATTGCTGACGCTCCTGCAGTTGAATTCAAATCTCTAAAGTCCGCCGTCAGCTACGCCAAAGATCATGGTGGGCGATGGCAGGAGATCGAAATCACAGTGCACTTGCCCCGTGAGGACATCGTCTATGCAACGGAGAAAGTGCACCGATTGATCGATTCACTACAAACCCGCGGCCAGAAGTAGACTTCCAATTTTCACAGCCTTCAGGTGAATGGTGCGTGGCGCACGATAAAGCCGCCGCCCTTGCGGGCACGGCGCGATTGTGGTGGGCGCCCAGGGGTTTCCGCATGGTGACTGGACGTAGGATATAACGGTCGCCTTTGCCATAATGTCTGCAGCGTTAAGGTTCACCGGAGCGTGGCTTACCCACCCAATCACCAGGAAGCGGCATTGCCCAGAGCGCTCTTAGACTGGTCGCAACAGAACCTAGCCGAATATTCAAAAATCGGTAACGCGACCATACGAAACTTTGAGGGAGGCAAATCAGCGCCTCAGCATGCCACCCTCGATGTTCTGAGGAGATGCATCGAAGCTGCCGGCGTCATTTTTATCAATGGCAGCTATTCGGGCAGCGGCGGGCCACGCGTTCGTCTTTCCGCACCAAGTGGCTCTTCGATCGATACTGATGACTCAGAGGTCGTCCAATATCGTGAGAATCTTGAAAACGACGCGCCTCCCGGCGCAGGTGGGTGATTGGCGCCCGTCTGTGTGATCGGACTTGATTGTCACCGCCGATACTATGCAGACCAGCAAAGAACGCGACTGCCGTCAACTTTAGGGCGGGGTCGGGCGGCCGATTGACGTCACGCTGCTGCCACGAGATCACGTGGCCGTTCTCTAATTCCATGCGCCGCGTCTTGACCGCGCCGAAATGCGCTAATAGCTTCCAGTCGCGGCCTACCAACCCGCACACCACCACACTGAGGAGACAACAACAGGCTTTCGGCATTCGTGCCGGCGGCATTGTGTTTTCTTTAACGTGGAGGTGATTTTATCCCCTGCGATATCTTTGGACACCATCTACACCGCCGACGAAGCAGCAGACCGTTTGCGGCTCACTAACCGCGGCGTTATCAAGCTCGCAAAGCAATACGGACTGTGCTCGCGACGAGGCCGCGACTATCTCTTCTCAGAGGCCGGCTTATTGGGGCTATGGGAAGTCTTGCGAGAGCCGGCGAAATCGCCCAAGCCGCCGACCGTAAAGGCGTACGTTTCTGATTTCAGGCTGTATGAGAGCCTGCAGAAACTTACGGCGAAGAAAAAGGGCCGGGGCGCAAAAGATGGGAAGCGACAAACGCCAAAAATAAGGAACTACGCGAGGAGACGAAAGCGGCGCTAGAGAAGTGGAAGGATGATGAGCCACTGGATCATTCACGTCATGAGCCAGAGTACTGGACCTTGGAGCGCAAAGAGCGTCGTCACCTCGATAGTTTGGCAAAGAAGAAGGGCTGGACGGTCGCAATGACCGCATATGGGCGGTGACCAATGAGGGGCGTGAAGAAATAAAACGGATTGATCAATGGTATTATGGGAAGTCGGGCGATTAGCGTTGAGCTTCCAGGCGTAACGCGAAAATCACAATTGACCCCTCTCGCATCGCGTGCATAAATCGCGACAGGTATTGAGGGGAAATCATGAAAATCAAAATGGTCGCCGCGGCCGTGGTCGCATGCATGGCTGTTCAACGACGCCAGAGCAATTGGAATCATCAAAGTCCACCGCGACGCAAACGCGTAGTTTTCCCGACAATTATCAGGCGAGTGCCTGCTATCCACCCACTATTCTTTGATTTCTTCAACGGCGAGCGTAGCGCACGCGCCGAAGCACCTGGCGAGAGCAACGATCTGGCTGCCATCCGAGACCGGCTGTCAAAACATGGTCAACTAACCGCAAGGTTGTATGGCGTGCTTGTAGCGAGCATTCTTTAATGTTATCCCGCCTTACGCAAGGGAGCTAACATGATAATGAATCTGAGAGAGCCGAAACCGTGGACGGCCGCCGACGGTTTGTTTAACCATGCAGTCAACTATGCCTGCGGAGTCAAACCAATCAATGGTTGGGTCAACCTAGACATATTCGACGCATCGTTCACGTCTTCGCTGGAAAAGGGTGCGTCTCTGGAACACCTTGACTCCGTCTTCAATGTTGACTTGCTTGGACAACATCCCTTTAGCGACAACTCGTTCAACTTGGCGTACTGCGAGGATTTCGTGGAGCACCTTGATCAACGTGAGGCAATTTTGTTCTTCACGGAGGTTTTAAGGACGCTACGACCAGGCGGAGTATTCCGCTTGGCAACCCCTAGCCTCGACGGCGTTATGAACCAACATTTTCGATACCCGACCCGAGAAATTGCCTACCATCAGGCCGACAATGCGTTTACTAGATGGGGTCATAAGCATTTCTTCACCCACGAATCTTTGAAAGTCATGATTACTTCGATAGGATTTACAGATTATAGGGAGTGCAGGTTCGGGGTTAGCGACAGTGTGGGTCTTCGTGGACGCGAAACCAGACATGCGCAAATAGGTCTTAATCTTTACGCAGAGATGCGGAAACCGCTATGAGGGGATGCCGGTTAGAACACCGGGACATACCCACCAGCCACCTTACGGTGTCCCCATGAACGAAATTCCCGACAGTGACGCGCTTGTTGCATTCGCCGCTGTCTGGAAATTCATCACGCCGCTTGTGGCTACGTTGATCCCCACAAGCGCAGTCTGTCCAAGCGTCACAAACTGGCAATTCTCTATCGGACGGAACCCTACGGGCAATGTGGCGAACACCGTGCCGGCCGTTGTTGCCCGCCCGCGTCAACAACGCCGGAGCCGCTGTTGTTGACGGTCAGATTGCCAACGACTGTGTAGTAGTCTGTGCCGCTTTGAACAGCGATACCGTTGGTACAACCGCGGATTCGATTGTTGTTGACGATGATGCAAACCCCAGCGACGAGCCGGACGCCGTTCTCGGCCGTACTGTTACCGTGGATCAAGTTCGCATCGATCACGATGTCTGTCCCGGCGTTCACGAGAATCCCGTCGCCACCGCCGGCATTGTCCGTGTCCGCGGCGTAAATCGTGTTACCGGTGATATTCCATCTCGCCGCTGCACCGTCTACCTTGATGTTATCGCCGTTTACTGCCGCGAGATGGCACCCCTCAACTTTACGAAATTCGGATTTCCAGAAACCACGACGAGGTTAGAAACGGCGTTATGGCCGCCAAGGAACGAACAACCGATGAAATCGATGTTCGAAAAGTTCGCCGAGACGCCGCCCTCGAGCGTTACGCCGATGCCATCATAGTTGTCGAACCAACAATTGTTGAATTTGACGCCCGCAAGAAACACACCGGCCAGGGCGTTGAAAAGATACGCCGCCGAATTCTTGAAGTAGCCGAAGTAGGAGTTCGTCACGAATAGCCCGTCGACCGTTACCACTTCTATGCCGTAGCGGGCTCCCGCGCTTCCAGACGCTCCGGATGCAGTTCTGAAGGCGCAGTTATCAATGAAGATGTTTCCGCCGTAAGCACCAGTATACGTCGACACGCTGACAACAACACCAATCTCGCCTGCCTCCGTGACCTCACCGAATGCAGCAGCAACGTTTGAGATATGAACGTCGAAACAGCCATTGAGAGCGATCTGCCAGAATCCACCCGCAATATTTATGTTCGTCAACCATACGCCGACGGCGGTCTCAAACATTATCATTGCGCTGCTTGTGGTGCAGCGGACTGTTGTATCCATTGAGAAGTCGGAGAGATGAACGCTTTGGATGTTGTTCGGAGACGCGGATGCAACATAAATCGCATTGCCGGTTGCGAAAGTTCGCCGGAGCGTCGTCGCGCCAATCCCGGCGCCGCGCAGCGCCATGTAGCCCGAATTAAAATTGATGACAGAACCAAACCGAATGACACCTGCCGGTAGCTTAATGGACAGCTTGCCGAGCAACCTCGTAACCGTGATCGTCGTATTGAGTGCCGCGGCATTGTCCGTAGAATCGTCACCGACCACGCCAAACCACGCCGCCTGGATGTCGCCGTATAGACGCGCACCCACGCTCCCGCCGTCGAGGCAATAGCATTAGCCTTGATGAACATGCCTTCCGCCGTATCTGCGGAAATTTTAGAACTATAATCACCACTTCGCCAAACGAATTGCCCCTCGCGGCTGGCCTCCTTAAGGAATACACTCTTGAGCGTCGCGGTATTAAGACCCTTAAGCGCTGTACGAGTGAGTGCAAACACATTTGGAACGGCGCCGAGAGCGGCCTCAGCGGCTGCCTGCGCGGCTTCCGCAGCGGCTACAATCGAGTTCGACACTTGGCCGTTAATGCAGCGAAATGTCGAGCCGGAAATATACCCGAAGAGCAACATGCCGGCCGCTAACCCATCGCTGGCAACGTCATTGCCTGAATTGGTTTTAATCGTGAGTGCAGCGCCACCGTTAAATGATACGGTTACCGGGCTGGCGGTATTTGCCTCAAAAACGTTCATAACGCTGAGCGCGGATCCGCTAACCGGAATGGTGCTTGTCGCCTGAATGGCGGTCGGCGTGCCGGCGCCAATGTCACTGGCAATGACGAAGCTGAACGGCAGATCGCCAGCACGCGCCCACGAGCCTGAGCCAGATGCGCCAGCCTTAACGTAAATGCCATTGTAAGCTGTCGTCGCATCGCCAAGCACCCAAGCCATAGCCGGGGCTGCGTGAGCAAGGTCGGCATAAAGTGCGGCGCGCGAGGTGTAAAGAAGGCCGCCGTTTGAGGTAAAGGCGTTGACTATTGATTCGAGCCAAGTGCCCCATGCACGGATGTCTGATTTAAGTGGTTGGATGGGGTCCGTGTAGGGACCGTCGGCCCAAATGCTTGCTGCCAACTGCGGCATGATTTCTCCAATAGAAAAAGCTCGGCGCGCGGCTAGGCTGAAAGATGGGATTGTTTGTGGGGTGGCTGGCCTTTAACGGCCAACAAAATTGTGGGATTAGGATCTGTCCTGGCCTCAACCCATAGACGTACGAATTGCCATACGCTTCATTTGCACAATGAAAGTTCTACTCGCTGGCATCGTTGGTTCCGTCCTTGGGCTACTGCTTTTTGCAGTTGGTCGCGAGGTGTGGTTTGCGTTTCAGGAGCGGCCGACACCTGAAGTGTTTGATGCTGCATTCGATGCCGTAGGATCTCTGCGCTGGATCGACACCACTCTCGTAACTGGCCTAGCGGCTGTTGCGGCAGCTTTTGTCAGCGTGCGTGCTGTGCACCGGCAGATCGACTCAGATCGGCAAATGGAGGCAGATCGAATTGCAGCGCAGCCTGCCGCTAGTCGTGCAACGCTGCCGTTGGTACTCAGCAGGATCTGCAGATACGCAACGGACCACGGTATACGACTTTATGCCGCCCTAGTTGTGTAGTCCCAACATGTGATGGTGCATCATTGATCCTGAGTCGTGAGGAAGAGGATGCATAGTGCCGCCGTTTCGGAAGCTTGGCAGCGGCTCGGTGCAGAATATCTGGAATCCTGGACCGATCAGCGCACGGAACCGTGGGCGCTTCGTGAATTCGGACCACCGGCCGGTCGCGCCTGGTCGGATCGGAAGGATAACGTCGTGTGACCCGACCGATCAGAGCATCTCGTGCAAAATCGCAAATTCCGAAAGCACCTAAAGCTGGGAAGATAGTTCGAGACCAATGTCTTTACTGTTTGGCTACTACGGAGGTCCGATCTGTCCTTGGCTAAGTCCTTCCCAAGGCCGGCGTGCGCGATAGCTTTGCGCGCCGCTTCTCTCGCTTCATTCGCTTTTAAGGTTCCGACACGGCCAAGCTTGATGCGCTTTTTTGCCCCGCCTGCGATTGGTCGGAACTCGGCAAAGAACGTGCCCGTTCCCGATGTCGTTCTGTACATGCCGAACCCGGTGAGATCCCCAATGCGGCTTGTTCTTCTTGCACGAGATGATCATCGCCTCGACCGGCTCAGGCAGTTGGTTGGCGTAACGCACCGGCCGTCGAGACCGATCCGTCAGCGCCTCCAGGCCGTCTTGCCTGTAGCGATTGAAGATTTTGTAGCCGGTCTTGCGCGAGATGCCGAACTCCCGGCACACATCCCTCATGCCTTCGCCCTCAAGCAACCGGGCGACAAAACGTAGACGTTCCTCCATCACCGAAGTCTCTTTCCACGGCATCAACACCTCCCGCAAAAAAAACGAAAAGTGTTACCCATGTCTCCGGTACAAAACGTCACCCATCTCTCAGCCCAGGCACTCCTTGAACTCCCAATCGAATTTCCAAAAAAATCACCCGCACCAGGACAGCACCTGTCCCGTCCAGCGGTGCGCAAGGCCTTCGGAAACCATTTGGTCGCCGATCGAGCGGCCGGCGCGCATGGCGATTCGCAGCTTGCCGCCATTCCGGTCGTCGGGGCGGTTGCTGCCGGAAAGTACGAAGGTCCCGTCATTGAGAATGGCCTGCAGGCGCAGTTTTGCGGCCGCGGCCTTCTGCCTTTCGCCGGGGCAGCGCGCGGCATCTGCATCCGGCACGTCGATATCGGCCAGCTGGATCCTGGCGCCGTTCTGCCAGAAGGTATTGCCGTCGACCACGCAATTCGTTCCGGAACCGCGGCCGCAAAACACGAAGCGGCCGCCGGTCTGGGGCCGCAGGCTGGGGACTGGCCGTTCGATCGGTATCTTGCTGACCGGCAACGCCACGGGAATGGCGGCGGGTGGTACGGGCAGGGCCGACGTCGCGCGCGGCTCGGGTGTGATCGCGGCTGTCTTTATTTGCGGCTTGGCTGCCGGCACCGGCGCTTCCTGGGTCATGTGCGGCATACCGGCGACCGCGCCGGCATGGGCAAGCATGGACGGCATCTCCTTGCGATGCTGATAGGCATAAATGCCGGCCACGGTCGCCAGGCCGACGGCGCCCCACAGCCACATCGAAGTGCCCGCTTTGGACTGCGGCCTGCGCCGCGTGCGTCGTTTCGCTTTCACCATGATATCGTCCCTCTATTGCGAGGGGATTATCGCCGCGATTTCTTACCGATCCGTTGGCTTGGACCGGATTTGCACACTCTGATGGGGAAAGGCTACTTCGCGGCGGCTGCCGCCGGCTTGAGTTTCACCGACATCGTCACCTGTCCGCTGATGGAAAGTCTTGTGCCATGGTTGTCGAGATTGTTGACCGAGCTATTGCTCGACATGGCGCTGATCTGGCAGGCGTCGGCAATGGTATCGAGCAGGGTCGCGCAACTGCTTGCGGCGATCTTGTAGAAGGATTTCAAGGCCTTCTCCTGCTGCTCCTCGCCATCGCCATCCGCCACCGGATAGGAGATCGATATTCCCGATTGGACGGAAATATATCCCTCCGGAGCCTGGCGGGGATTGCGCAGAGGAAGGTTTTGAAAATTCTGTGCAAGGGCGGGCAACGTCGCGCCGAAAAGCACCATGCCCAAGACAGTCGGGATCAAAAATCTGTTCATCGTCTTGCCTCCGTTTTTCCCGCTTATCGCAGATGCGGATAAAGGCTTGGTGATGCGGTAACTTAAAATTGTACTCTTGGTGGGAATTGCCGCTGCATTTGCGAATCAGGCGTGCGTCGGGGGGGCGTGATTGCTGAAATGCTTCCTTGCCAAGGCTGCGAGCAAAGCGCATAGTCCAGCCCTATCGTCGGATATAATGCGGGTGACGGCGAGGTTCAGCGTGCTTCTGCCCGAAAGATGACGAGATGCACGAATGTTGGAAACTCCTATACATCCGCGGGATTTGCCCCTGTTTTCAGACGATCTGGATCGCTTGGAGAAGGTGCTGGACATGGTTTGCAAAGATCGTGGCATGAGCTCCCGCAGTCCGGAAGCCGAGCGCCTCGGGGCGTTGATCATCCAGCTTTATCGCCAGGGCGTGAAGGACGACGCAAAACTGCTTGCGCTCGCCAGGGCTTATTTCTGACGCAACCGCGTTTTTTTATGGCCAACAATCTAATCGATTTAAGCTGATTTCACATAGCAGCAATGAGGCTTTGTGCCTGTTCGAAGCGGACTTGCCTCCCTATATTTGCTGCGTTGCACAAAGAGATTCGATTTCTCGATGTCACTGCTTCTGGAAAAGAACAGTGCGCGCCTGCCGCAGCGGATGAAAAACGATCGCGGTGGCGTGGATGGAAAGGTCTATAATGAATTTTAAAGTTCCGAGCCGGCTTCGCCGCTTGCTTGTTGATTCCGTGGAATTGCCACAGCTCAAATTTCCGATGACGCGGCCACTGTCGCAGCCATCGCGCCGCCGTATTTCCGCGCGGACTGCGCCGCAGCGACTGACGGATGTTTTGTGGTTCGGCCGCAATCCCGGCGATCTGCGCATGCTCGAATATGTGCCGCCGGGTGTCAAAGGCCCGATGCCGCTCGTCGTTGTCCTGCACGGCTGTCACCAGAATGCCGAGGATTTCGATCGCGCCAGCGGCTGGACTGCGCTGGCTCGCGCGCATGGCTTTGCCGTGCTTTATGCCGAGCAGAAGATGTCGAACAATCCCAATCTGTGTTTCAACTGGTTTCGTCCGAGCATGGTGACGCGCGACCGCGGCGAACTCGGCTCTATCCGTGAAATGATCGATTTCAGCCGCCGGCTGCACGACATCGATGACAGCAGGATTTTCGTCATGGGTCTATCGGCAGGCGGCGCCTTGGCGGCAGCACTGCTGGCAACCTATCCGGAGCTGTTTGCAGCGGGCGCCATCATCGGCGGCCTGCCTTTCGGCGCCGCCCGAGATGCGATGTCGGCGCTTGATGTCATGAGGCGGGGCTCCACCCGGACCGCCGAAAAATGGGGCGCGCTCGTGCACGAAGTCTCGCCCGAGGCTGCCCGCTATCCGGTCGTTTCCATCTGGCACGGCGATGCCGACGAAGTCGTGTCCTTTGCCAATGCCGAGGCATCCGTCGCGCAATGGCTTACCGCGCGTGAGCGTCCGCGCACCAAGGGTCGCCTGCGTCTCTTCGACGGCGGCGAGCGGCGCGAGTGGCGCGACGATTACGGCAACATGATCCTGGAACTCGTAACGCTGAACGATTTCGGGCATGGCCTGCCTGTCGGCTCCGCCGTCGAGGGCTGGGAACCGGCCAACGACACGGAACGCTTCATCCTGCCCGCCGCGCTGTCGGCGCCGGAAGAGCTCGTCAAAAGTTGGAAGCTGGCGGCCTGAAGCACGCCGTATAAGCGGCATGCGAGAGACCAGGATCTAAAGCGCCTGGAGCCAATCTTGGAGATCGCGACGCGCTTTCGCCGTCAGTCGTCATTGGTGGCATTCAGGTTTTCCGGCCGAATGCCGTCATTTTCCGACCAGTGCTTGAAGCGTATGCCGGGGCCGCCTGTCCCGTCGCTGCCGCCGGCGAGGAAAAGCACGCCGTGGTTTTCGAGAACGGAACGGACCGCCGCGAGTGCCTTGATATCCGTCGAACCGACGCCTGTTTCCAGTGCTTCGATCGTCGAAGCCGGTAGTTTGCTCTCGCTGGCAAGCGTTTCCAGTGTTAGTCCGAGCATGGCACGCGCGCCGCGCAATTGTGCTGAAGTAATCATGAGTTAAGTCTATCGCATCGGTTCAAAAAGCGGAACCGGTTTCGCATAAAAATCACGCGGAAGCTTAAAGAGCGGCCGCGCTCTTCCTTCGGCCTTCCATCGTATCGAGCAACCTCGCATTTCCCTCCAATTCCAATGGCGCTGGGAGGGGATGGCCGAGCAAATCATGATAGATTTTCTCGGTCGCGTCGGCCATGCCGGCCAGCGTATAGCCATCCTTGCGGCGCCGTGCTTCGGCGGTGAGATTTGCCAGCAGCATCGGATCGGCAAGGCGCGCCATCGCGGCTGCCAATGCTTCCGGGTCGTCGCTGTTCGGGACGATGTAACCATTCTTTCCGTGTTCCAGCACAGTGCGCGCGCCACCGACATCGGCGAGTAGCAGCGGCTTGCCGGCAGCTGCGGCCTCCAGCATCACATAGGACATCGCCTCGTAGCGGCTCGGCATGACCACGGCGTCGAAGGCATCGATGGCCGTGACACCCGGCATGCCGCCGTCGAAATGGGCCCGATGTTCGAGGCCGGCAGTCCTGATCATTTCCTTGACGGTTTGGGCAAGCTCGCCCCCCCCGATCATCAGAAGATGGGCCTGCGGCGATTTCACCGCCATGCGGGCGAAGGCTTCGACAAGGCGTTCCGGCGCCTTTTGCCGGGTCATTCGGCCAACGAAGCCGAAAAGTAGGGCATCCTGCGGGATGCCATATCGCTTGCGGATGGCGGAGCGCTGGCTGATGGGCGGCGCATTGACGCCGTTGACGACGATGCGCAGCTGGGTCCTGGGAATTCCGATCGACAGCGCATGATCATACTCATCCTGCGAAACACAGATCAGGCGGTCCGTCAGCCATGTGCCGAGAAAGCGCTCGATGCCGCCATAGATCAACCGTCCCTTGGTCCCCAGCGTCGGATCCATGGTGCGGAAGGCATGCGGCGTATAGAGGACCGGTACATGTCGTCCCGGCAGGCGCAGGCGCGTCAGGGCGCCGGCCTTCGAGCTATGGCCGTGGATCAGGTCGAACGGCCCGTGCACGGCCGCGATCTTGCGAAGCTGCCACCATGCCGTCAGGTCCCAGGGGCCTGGCGCGCGCCGCATGGCGAGCGGAACGACGTTGTCTACGCCGATACTCTCCAGTTCGGCGACGAAGGCAGGCTCGGCGCGCACCGGCGAATAGATGGCGGTCACCGAATGGCCGCGATGCTGCATCGCCCGGCACAGATCGAGAAAATGCCGTCCGGAGCCGCCACCGCTCGGTTCGAGAACCTGCAGCAGCGACAGACGCTTGACGTTGGTGCGGATATTCAAGGCGCTGCTTCCCTTCTACTCAAACTACGCTGATACTTTTGCTCGAGAGCGCCGCAGCCCCAGACGATGCCGATCAACATGTAAAGATGGCGCCAATGGTCGGTATCGATGACATTGCCGATGCCGACATGGCCGAGAATGACGATCCAGGCGATCATCACGAAGGGTTGCCAGGGCCGCTCCCTCAGGAGGTTGCGGAAGCCGATATAGATGGTCCAGCAGATCATGCTGATCCAGGTGACGAAGCCGAGCCAGCCGTATGTGGTCAGCGTCTTCAGCCAGGTATTGTGCTCGTCCTCGCGAAAGATTTGACCGAAGACCAGCGGTCCTATGCCGAGCGGCCGTTCCATCGACATCATGAAGCCGATGCCGTGGCGTTCGAAACGGCCGAGATGCCCGCCGTCATAGCTCTGCACGAGCTGCGTGCGCGTGGAAAACAGGTCGCTGACCTGCGGAAACTGCAGCGCGACCACCAGCAGGACGACCATCAGGATGATCGCCGTCAGCGACATCACCAAAATGCGCAGGCGGAACCTATTGCTGCGATGCTTCAGCAGCATGCAGAAGATCAGCATCATCGAGGCGAATGCGAACAGTGCCCAGGCCGCGCGGGAGAAGGAGAGGAAGATACCGAAGGCCAGAACGAAGAGGCAGATGCCCTTGATCGGCGCTTTCTTCAGGTCGCCGATCAGGATGCCGTGCATGAGGTAGATGCTCGGTGTCACCAGATAGGGACCGAA
The DNA here is from genome assembly GCF_003627795.1 of Rhizobium sp. CCGE531. NCBI lineage: Bacteria > Pseudomonadati > Pseudomonadota > Alphaproteobacteria > Hyphomicrobiales > Rhizobiaceae > Rhizobium > Rhizobium sp. CCGE531. The sequence continues at coordinate 1,437,914 of NZ_CP032684.1, forward strand.
GACGTTCGGATCTTGAAAGGCGCCCATGGCGCGGTCGTAGCGGGTGAAGATGTCGAAACCCGGCACGGCATGGAAATAGCCGAGGATGCCGAGGCTTGCGGTGATCAGCGCCGCCACCACCCAGGTGTTGAAGATCAGCTTCAGCCGTCTTTCGCTATCTTCGACGATAGCCGCATAGAAGACGGAGCTCAGCGCCAGAAAGGTGGATACGGCGATATAGATCGGACCGTCCAGATGGTTGCCGGCGGTGAGATCATGCATCTGCGTGATCGAGAGCATGCCGCCGACGTTGAATGCCAGGAACAGAGCCAGAAGCGGAGCGATGCTCCGCGATATCTTCAGCCCGAGGACGAACCACGTGCCGATGAGAAAGGCGAGCCACAGCTCGTAAGGCGCCGGCTCCGCGATCACGAAGCCGGAGAGAAACACGCCGATGGCGACGCTCGCCGTACCGACCAGCCGCATTGCGGCAAGCTGCGGCTGGGCGACGCGGGATGATGGAAAATCGATCGCGCTCAATAGGCGTTTTCCGTATTGAGCAGACGGAACGGCGTCAGGAACAGGATCTTCAGATCGAAGAGCAACGACCAGTTCTCGATGTAGTAGAGATCGTAGGCCGTACGGAACTTGATCTTGTCGTCGCTGTCGATCTCGCCGCGCCAGCCGTTGATCTGCGCCCAGCCGGTCACGCCGGGCTTGACGCGATGGCGCGCGAAATAGCCTTCGACGACATCCGCATAGGTGCGGTTATGGCTGGCGGCAAGGACGGCATGCGGCCGCGGACCGACCAGGGAGAGGCTGCCGAGCAGCACGTTGAAAAGCTGCGGCAGCTCGTCGATCGACGTCTTGCGGATGAAGCGGCCGACAGGGGTGACGCGTGGATCGTTCTTCGTCACGGCGTTGCGCGCCGTCGGATCGCTCATATGCGTATACATGGAGCGGAACTTGAAGACCTTGATGATCTCATTATTGAAGCCGTGGCGCTTCTGCATGAAGAAGACCGGCCCCCTCGAGGTTGCCTTCACGGCGATCGCGGCGCCTAGCATCACCGGCCAAAGCAGGGCAAGTGCCACCAGGCTGAAGAAGATGTCGAAGATGCGCTTGGCAACGCCGTCCCAATCGCGGATCGGCTTGTTGAAGATATCGAGCATCGGCACGGCGCCGACATGCGAATAGGCGCGTGGGCGGAACCGCAGCTTGTTGGCATGCGCGGCCAGGCGAATGTCGACGGGCAGCACCCACAGCATCTTGAGCAGCTGCAGGATGCGGTCTTCGGCGCTGATCGGAAGCGCGATGATCAGCATGTCGACGCGCACGAGGCGGGCGAATTCGACGAGTTCCATCACCGTACCCAGCTTGGGATAGCCGGCGACCATGACGGGTGAGCGCTTTTCTCCGCGATCATCGAAGATGCCGCAGATGCGGATGTCGTTGTCTGGCTGGTGTTCCAGCGCGCGGATGAGTTCCTTGGCGGGTTCGCCTCCGCCGATGATCACGGCGCGTCTTTCCATGATGCCGTTGCGGGCCCAATTGCGAATGCCGTAGGCGAAAAGCAACCGGGCGACGAGCAGGAAACCCGCGCCCGCCGCGAGCCACAGGCCGAGAAGGTGGAACGAATAGATGTTGTTGATGTCGAACGGGATAAGGGCGATGGCCATGACCGCAAAGGCGGCAGCCCACGATCCGAGAATCCGGTGCAGGAAGCGATGCGGCGCGCGCAGCATCGGTATCTGATAGGCGTCGGCGATCTGCAGAAACACGATGGCGAGCCCGCTGAGCGCGACGGTTACGGCAGCCTTCGACACGAAGGGGTGATTGCCCGCCGCCGTTCCGAAGAAAAGGATTGCGAGCCCGAGGGCAAGCAATGACAGGAACTCGAATAGCCGGTACTGCCCTACGATGATCGCTGGAGACTGATTGGTTTCGCGAAACTGTTCGGCGATTTGCCGGGCATAGGCGTTCAAGCTGCTCGGGCGGTCGCCGCGCGGCTCGTCGGAATCGCGGGTGCGGATTTCCGAAACCTGCTTGCGAATATTGTCCAAGTTAAATTGCTCGGACTTCTCAGTAGTGTTCATGGCAATTTATCCGGTCGTTACCGGAAAAAGGCCTATCAGATATCAGCTAAGAAACACTTACAACACTTGCTTGTATTCTAACCGTCGGTGTCCATGCCAAGTATATTTTGATACAGGCGCAGAGTATCCCGCGCCATGGCCGAGGCCGAAAAGTTCAACCGGATTGTTTCGATATGGGGCATGTTGCGGCGGCCGAACTCCGGCTCGCTTATCGCCTCGGCCATCACGCGCGACAGGTCGTCGGCGTCCTCCGGCCTGGCGAGTGCCGGACTGTTTTCGCCGAGCGCTTCCGGGATGCCGCCGACGCGCGAGGCGATGACGGTCTTTCCGGCTGCAAGCGCCTCCAGGACGATATAGGGCATGGCTTCGGCGCGGGAGGGAACGATAACGTTCTGCGACACGGCAAAGGCCTCCTGGACGCGCATGGCCGGAAGCATGCCTATGCGATGGCCGAGGCCGCGTTCGGTCATCATCCTCTGATACTTGTCCCTGTCCGGCCCGTCGCCGATCATCAGCGCCGAAAGCGGCCTGCCGATCCGACGCTCTGTCCTCGCAAAGGCGTCCACGAACAGATCGGGACCTTTGAGGTCCCGCAGCATGCCGATGTAGACAAAATGCACTGAGTCCGATCGTGTCGGCACATTGCGGAAATCCCGCTCGCTGATGCCGTTGTAGATCATCACGGAGCGAGTGCGCGGCTTGCCGATCTTCCTCTCGTAGGTGCGCCGCTCGAAGTCGCAGATGAAGATCAGCCCGTCGGTCAGAAACTCCAGCATGCGTTCCATGCTATGCACCAGCATGCCCTGCAGCGAGGCGCGAGGAAAGTGCAGGCTGCCGCCATGCGCGGTGTAGAGGCGGGCTACGCGATACCTGTTGACCCGCAGGATCGAGCCGAGAAGGCGCGCAAGCAGGCCGCCCTTGGCGCCGTGCCCATGCAGCACGTCCGGCCGCAAACTCCTGATTTCCTTGTAGCTGCTCCAAAGCGTCGCGGTATCCGACAGGCTGATCTGCCGCCGGATCGGCAATCGGATCACGCCAAGCGCCAGAAAGGGTGCGATATCGCTGAACAGGCGGTCCTCATGCTCGCCCCCCGTGAGGCTGTCGCAAAGGATGCCGACCTGGTGTCCCGCCTTGCTCTGCTCTTCCACCAGGTCGCGGACATGGCGGAAAATCCCGCCGACCGGCGATCTGAAGCAATGGAGGATTCGAAGTGGTCTGGCCATGGCGGGTGCGGTTAGAACAACCGCTCTCTGACGTAGATCGTGTCGCCTGCCAGCACCGGATCCGAAATGCCGACCCGTCCCGTCATGACATGAGCGTTGATCTTGCGGGTGACATCGGCATTGGATTGGTTGGCCCGGCTCGTGAAGCCGCCGGCAACCGCAATGGCGTTTTGGATCGTCATTCCAGGCACGTAGGAATATTGGCCGGGCTGGCCGACTTCGCCCATGATATAGACCGAGCGATAGCGGTCGATGTCGATGGTCACGTCGGGATCACGGATGTAGCCTTGGCGGAGCTTCTGCGCGATCTGGCCGGAGAGTTGCTGCAAGGTCCTGCCGCGGGCGGGCACCTGGCCGATCAGCGGGAAGGCGATGTAGCCGGCCTGATCGATCGTATAGGTATTGGTCAATCCCGGCTGATCGAACACAGTCACGCGCAGCCGGTCGCCACTATCCAGCGCATAGGGCTGGATTGTGGCCTCATTGAAGGCTTTCGGCGCGGGCTGATAGGTATTGCAGCCGGTAAGCGCGGCGCTCACGGCTGCCACGCCAAGTGCCAGGAAGATCTTTGGCTTTGCGAAGGGCATTTCGCGCTCATAAGAAAGGGGAAAACACTATCGTCGTTATCAATCCGTTAGGGTTAACGGTCGGTAAAGAGCAAAAGGAATTCCGGCAAAAAATTAGTGAAGCCAAAAATAACCCAAGCGAAATACTATTAACGCTTGGGTTACCATAGTCGTTTACGATTAATTCTGGCTTTCTATTACGGAGTTCTTGTATATGTCCGGTGTCAACAACACCCAGCAGGATGTGGACATCGATCTCGCGCAGCTCTTCCGCGCCGTGTGGCGGCGGCGGTTGCGCGTCATTGCCATCACGCTGGCAGGGGCCTGTCTGGCTTTCGTCTTCGCGAAGTTCGTTTCACCGGAATATCGCAGCGAGGCGCGTATTCTGATAGAGCAGCGCGCGCCGGCATTCGCGACGACGACGACCGGCAACGACTCCAGTTCCGCGCCCTTGCTGGACGAGCTCAACATTGCCAGCCAGGTGCAGATCCTGCAATCGGCAGATCTGGTCAAGCAGGTCATTACCAATCTCAAGCTCTACGATCGCACTGAATTCGCAGCCGGCAACAATGGCTCCGCGCTCTCCGATATTCTGGTCAAGCTGCACCTGAAGCGTGCCGCCTCCGACAAGGCGCCGGAAGAGCGGATGCTGGATGCTTTCAACAGCCGCCTGCAGGTTTACCAGATCAACAGTTCGCGCGTGATCGGCATAAGCTTCACCTCCCGTGATCCGGATCTTGCGGCCAGCGTCCCGAATGCGATGGCGCAGGTCTATCTGTCGATGCAGAGCGGCGCCAAACTCGATTCCAACAGCGAGGCGACACGCTGGCTGGAGCCGGAGATCACCAAGCTGCGCGAAAAGGTCAGCGAGGCCGAAAAGAAGGTCGCGGATTATCGCTCCGCCAACGGTCTTCTTCAGACCAGCCAGAATAGCAATTTCGCCACGCAGCAGCTTGCGGATATTTCCACGCAGCTCGCCCAGGTGCGCGGCGACCGTGCCAATGCCGAGGCGCGAGCACAGGCAGTGCGCAACGCACTGTCCACCGGCCGCTCCACCGACACGCTCGCCGACGTCTCCGGGTCGCTGACCATTCAGCGGCTGAAGGCGACGGAATCCGGCCTGGAATCGCAGATCTCGGATCTGTCCACGACGCTGATGGACGGCCATCCTCGCTTGAAGAGCCTGCGCGCGCAGCTCGCAGACATCCGACAGCAGATCAATCGCGAGACCCAGAAAATTCTGGCAAGCATCGAAAATGAGGCAAAGGTGGCGCAGCTGCGCGAACAGCAGCTGTTGGCGCAATCGAACACCCTGAAGGCCGACAGCGCGCGGGCAGGGGAGGACGAAGTCGGCCTCAACGCACTGGAACGCGAGGCCACGGCCGAGCGGCAATTGCTTGAAACCTATCTCGCGCGCTATCGTGAGGCTGCCTCGCGCGCCGACAAGAATTCCAGCCCCGCCGATGCCCGCGTGGTCTCCACCGCGGTCGAGCCGGTCGATCCGTCGTTCCCAAAGATCGGTCCCATCGTTGTCGTCGCAACCTTGGCGACGTTCATCCTGACTGCCATCGTCATCATGCTCGCGGAGTTGTTCAGCGGCCGGGCATTGCGGCCCATCGGTCCCGCGCGCAAGGAAGCGACCGCCTCGGTCGAAACGCCTGAGCGGGCTCAAGCCGAGACCCCAGCCGATATCGAGGTGATGCCGGCTCGCACCGCCGTCAGGGCAAGCCACGGCGAGATGCCCGCCAGCCTGCTTTCGGTTCCGGTAAAGGACACCCCGACCCAGGCTGCGAACCCCGCTATCGATGGGGAAGATGCGAAGGGCGAGATTCACGCGGTGGAGGAAGAGGAGGATTTCTCCATCCAGTCCGTCGCCGACTATTTGATCGACAACGGCTCACGGCTGGCTATCGCCATATCTCCGACCGGTGACGACGGATCCACCGCGACGGTGATGCTGGCGCGGACCATCGCCGACGCGGGAAGCCGTGTCGTACTGGTCGACATGACCGGTTCGGGATGCCCCTCCAGGCTGATGGCCGAACATGGCGAGCTTGCCGGCGTGACGGATCTGCTTTGCGGCGAAGTTGCCTTTGGCGATACGATCCATCCGGATCGGCTGTCCGATGCCCATCTCGTTCCGCAAGGCACGAGCGATGTCGGCCGTGCCATGCGCGGTGCCGACCGCCTGTCGCTGATCCTCGATGCGCTCGGTTCGGCCTATGACATCGTTCTGGTGGAATGCGGCGCGGCCGAAGTTTCCGGTGTCGCGCGGCTGACGCGCAGCAAGGACACGGAAATCATCCTTTCCATGCCGGAGCCAGAAGAGGGCCGATTCATGGCCGCGATGACGGAATTCCAGAAAGCGGGCTATGAACACATCATCCTGATGTCCGGCTGGCGCGAGGAGCATGATCCCGATACGCGCCGCGACGCCGCCTGATCAGTCCCCGTCGCCATCGCCCGCTGCTGCTGCGTTGGCGCCGCGGCTCGCCCGCATCCGCTGGATGAAAGCATAGAGCTTTCGATTGGACTTGATCGCCGCTTTCATGCGCGTCATGCTCCTTTGTGCCGTTGCGGCGAGATGGCCGACGCCTGAGATCGGCAGGAACAGATCATGCTGCACCGTTTCCATCGGGCACCACGAGCGTTTGTAGATCTGGTCGCCGATGCCGAAATCGAAGAGGGCGGCGTCTTCGCGATGCAGCCGCTCGATCATCAGCCAGAACAGCAACTCGCCGGGGCTTGCCTCGGCAACCAACGTCTCGTCGATGGAGGCGAACTGGCAGATGACGTGATCTCCCTTTCGGGAGAGGGCGGCGATCGCCGGGATGTGCCCCTCATGCTCGCCCTTGAGGCGCAGCGCATGCATCTGCAGCGTCGCGTCAAAATCGTTGCTTCTGCGCGGGTGCAGCAGCGCGTGCAGCGCCGTTTTGGTCGGAGCATCGTCGAAGACGTCGGGCAGGCCGGCATCGCGGAAACGGACCGATTTCTGGTGGAAGAACAGGTCCAGGAGAGCGTCCTGCTGCTCGGGCGCGGCAATCACATATTCGTAGCCGCCCTTGGCGTCGAGAATCCTGCTTTGATGCTTGAACTTCTTGCGGCGCCGCTTGGCGTTCACCTGCTTCAGGCTTGCTTCAAAACTGCCAAGAAAGGGCATCTGGAAGGCATGGTTCTGGTTTTCGACGGCGGGGAGGGAGGCAAGCGGGCTGGCGCGGCCACGCCATTCGAGAGGTACATTGCGCAGGATGGCAAGATCCGTCCTGCCGCGCAACGCTGCCGCGATGGCTGCCGCCTGGGCCGAGGTCAATTTTCCGTTCGCGAGAAACTCGGCCGAAAACAGGCCGGTATTGATATTGCCGTGACGGCTCCCGATGAATTCCGCCCGTCTTATTCCACGGCTGCGAATCATCTCCAGTGGCAGGATGAAGGCAGGGCGATCTCGGATGGAACCCCGCACGATGGCGAGAGGATGCCGGAAGCTCTCCACCCAGGCCACGCACCAATCATAGCTCTGGTGCAGCGAGGCGAGATCGTCTTGCTCCAGCATGCGCCATTCGGCTTCGAGCGGTGCCATGCTGTCGAAGATGTCGACCTGCAGGTGATCCTCGCTGCCGGGCTGCATCGGAATGGATGCAGTGCGACCATCCGCTGCCTCGGCGGGGGGCATGCCGACGATATCTCGCATTTGGGTCTGCATCCGATCTTCTCCGCTCCGGCGGCATTCGAAGGCAGTCTGGCGGGCAACGGCTTATTTTTGGCTTAAGATGGGACATCACGCGCTGGAAGGCGCGGATCAGGGTTAGCCTTGTGTAAATCATGGCTGGGCGAGCCTCATTGCGGGCGCGGTCCTGCCATCCACTTGATGATACCCATTGCCGGCAATACCCAGATGATGCCGCTGAAAAAGAAATACAGGAAATGAACCCAGCCGGGTTGATCCGCAAGCGTTCGCACTGCAACGATCATGGCAACGATCGCATAGATTGCAACCAACAGCACGAGCAGGATCATGCCTATGAATTTGCGCAGGCGAAGCGGCACGGGATTTCCTCCTCTTTACGACGACATGCCGCGACGGCATGCCGCAAACTCCCGGGACTTGTTTTGCACGCCCCTATCGGGCAAATCAACAGCCTGATCGAAGGGAGAAGCCATGGCCGCCACTAATTTTACGACCGAAGAGGCTATTCTGAAGGAAGTGGCCCGTCAGGACCGCAATCGCCGCGCCATCCGCATCTGGCTTGCCTGCGTGCTTCTGGTTCTGTTCGGCCTCGTGCTGGTGGGTGGCGCGACGCGCCTCACAAATTCAGGCCTGTCGATCACGCAATGGCAGCCGATCCACGGCGTCATCCCGCCGCTGAATGCGCAGGAATGGGAAGAGGAGTTCACCCTCTACAAGCGCATCCCGCAATTCCAGATCCTGAACAAGGACATGACGGTCGACGAGTTCAAGAGCATATTCTGGTGGGAGTGGGCGCATCGCCTCCTGGCGCGCGCCATCGGCATCGTTTTCGGCGTGCCGTTGCTGTTCTTCGTCCTAACCGGCCGCGTCGAGCGGAAACTCTGGCTGCCGCTGGCCGGCATTTTCGTGCTCGGCGGTCTTCAGGGAGCGATCGGCTGGTGGATGGTCTCCTCCGGTCTCGAGGCCCGCACCGATGTCAGCCAGTATCGCCTAGCCACCCATCTCGTCACCGCCTGTCTGATCTTTGCCGCCTGCATGTGGTTCATGCGCGCCTTGTCGCCGCATTCGAACGAGCCGCCGCCGACGCGTTATTCGGTGACGCTTGCCGGTCTTATCGCCTTCATGGCGCTGTTCCAGATCTATCTCGGCGCGCTCGTCGCCGGCCTCGATGCCGGCCTTTCCTACAATACCTGGCCGCTGATGGACGGCGCCGTCGTCCCGAACGACCTTTTCATACAGTCGCCGGGCTGGATCAATTTCTTCGAGAACCCGAAGACGGTCCAGTTCGTCCACCGCCTCGGCGCCTATGCGCTGTTCGTCGTCGTCGCCTTCAACATGATCATCTCGCTACGGGCAGCGCCGCAAACGACGCATGCTCGCCGGTCCGTCGTCGTGTTCGTGCTCGTGCTGATCCAGGCGATCCTCGGCATTTCGACGCTGCTGCTGCATGTGCCGCTGGATCTGGCTCTTGCGCATCAGGCGGGCGCCTTGATCGTCTTTGGCTTTGCAATTGCCAACTGGCGCGGTTTCTATGGCGAACTGCCGCACCAGACGTCGATCGTCGTGAGAAATTGAAGGCTTACGTCTCAGCGTGCCGAGGCGACGCTTGCCGCCGACGACACGCGCGAGACGACCTTCAGACGCTTGATTTCGCCGCGCTTGAAGGCGGCCAGAAAGCGGCTGTAATCCTTAAAGACCACGCAGCCATTCGATTCTGCACGGCCTCCCCTGAGCATGTACGTGTGAGCCAGCAGACCATCGCGGCCATAGACGCGGGCGCCGCTTGCGGGTGTCAGGCGCAGCGCCTGCACGCCATGGAACAAGCTTTCTCTAAATGTCAGGCTATAAGTTTCAGGCGGCGTCGGGCCGGTGTTTTTGCGGTCGACATAGCGGGGATTGTCACGCATGTGGCCGAGGCCGGAATGCGCCTCGAGGCGTTCGCCGCTCGGCAGGTAGACGGTCTTTGCCTCGATATCGTAGATCGCAGTACCTTGGCCGGGGCTGATTGCGGCAAAGGGATTGATGAAGGGCTTTGCCTTGCGCACGGAACTTTCGTCCGGGTCCGCATAGGCCATCACGCGCGACGGCGGCTGAGCCGTGGCCTCGCTGCCCGTTGCCCTGGCGATAGCGGTGGTGGCGCCGTCGCGCTGCACGGGTGTTTCGCGGGCAGGGCGGGTCATGGGAATGACGTTCAGCACCGCCTCAGCCACGGCAATGTCGGCGTCCTTGGCGGGCAAGGGCTTTGCTTCGGCGATGGCAGGCAGGCTCACCTCGGGCGCTGCCGTGGCAATGGCAGCCGGCTGCGCGGTCGTATTTGCGGGGCTCGCGGCGGGTATCAGGGCCGCGGCATATTTCACCCGGTTCAGCTGCTGCACGGCGGTAGCGAAGTTTATGGCGATCACCTTGCGCAGATGGTCGATCGTCTCCGGCGGGGCGGCGGCCACTTCGATACGGCCGCTCTTGAGGCTCGCCGCGGCGTTTTGCGCCTGCTTGATTTCGGAGGCCTGCTGCGCCAGAGCATTCGCCAGTTGCAAGCGAACCGTGTCCGCGCCGGCGGCTTTCGCTTGAACTTCCGCGTCCGCCGCGCTGCCGAAACGGCTTTGTCCATGCAGCGATGTCGTCTGGGCGGCGAGATGGGTGGGACGTATCATGCGAGCCGGCGGGACAATGAAGGCTGAGGCACGCGGCGCCAGGAAATTGTCAGCCGAAGCCGCCGCGCCGGGGAGGGCTAGCACCATGGACTGTGTTGTCATCAGCGTCGCGGTGATCCAGGCGAAGGCCGCTACGGCAACGCCGGTTGCCAAGGTAGCGGGACGGATGCGGAAGGGTTTTTTCGATCGCGGGGCGTAGCCGGAACGCGAATTGAAATTACCGAAAGTCTCGGTCGCAAACGCCATGATACTCGTTATCCAAACTACACAGACACTACGCCGGCTCAAAAACGCACACGCGCCCTGACGCGAAAACCGCGTCCGGCCGCCGACTTGCCGACTGTCTGGAAGCATGCCGAATTATGGTAACCAATTCCTTTACGATGGTTCATTCTCGGATATTCATTGAAAAAAGGGATAGTTTTGAACGCCCCATGCACTCGGTCAGTGAAGCCGTTAAAGAGCAAATCCGCCCGACAATTGGTCGCGGAGCCCAATGGCTGGTCACTTTTCCGTGGGGTGCCAGCTAATTTAGCGAGAAGGCGGAAATATGGCCGAGGGAATTTGCGAGCGCGAAATCACGAATAAGCCGTTGCTGGCATAAGAAAGCCCGGCCCCGTCGATCCTTTGCGGAGAACGGGCCGGGCCGATGGTGTTTACCTGCGTTGGGCGCTTTAGGCGCCGAGCATCAGGTCCATATTCTGCACGGCGGCACCCGAGGCGCCCTTGCCGAGATTGTCGAGCAGCGCCACCAGATTGACCTGCTCGCCACCAGGCGTGCCGAAGACGAAGAGCTTCATCGTGTCCTGGCCGGCGAGCTCGACCGCATTGACGCGGGGCAGGGCGCGGCTCTCCTCAAGCGAGATGACCTGAACGATGTCTTGGCCGGCGTAGTGGTTGGAGAGAGCGGCGTGGATGCTTTCCAGCGTCGTGCCTTCCATGAGATCGCCGAGATACAGCGGCACCTGCACGATCATGCCCTGCGGGAAGCGTCCGACGGAGGGCGCGAAGATCGGCGCGCGGTCGAGCAGGCCGTGCGTCGTCATCTCGGGGACGTGCTTGTGGGTGAGCGGCAGGCCGTAGAGGAAATGCGGCGCGGTGATCGCATCCGGATGATCCGGATTTTCCATCTGCGCAATCATCTGCTTGCCGCCGCCGGTATAGCCGGAAACGGCATTGACGGTCACGGGATAGCCCGTCGGGATGATGCCGGCGGCGCGCAGCGGCCGGATGAGGCCGATCGCTCCCGTCGGATAGCAGCCGGGATTGGCGACGAAACGCGAAGACTGGATCCTGTTGCCTTGACCCTTGTCCATCTCGGCGAAGCCATAGGCCCAGTCGGGATGGATACGGAAGGCCGTCGAGGTGTCGATGACGCGAACATTGTTGTTGGCCGCCACCATCTTCACCGCTTCCTTCGACGCATCGTCGGGCAGGCAGAGAATGGCGATGTGGGCGCTGTTCAGCATGTCCTCGCGCATGGCGGCATTGCGCCGTTCGGCTTCCGGAATGGACAGAAGCTCGACATCGCGGCGGTCGGCCATGCGCGTGCGGATCTGCAAGCCCGTGGTGCCGTGTTCGCCATCGATGAAAATCTTCGGTGCCATCTTATTCCTGCTCTTTCAATAGGTTGAGAGTGTTTCCGGACTCAGTTTGCCATGCAGTTGATTCAATTTCATAACGGCCGCTTCGGATATGGCGCGATGGTCTTCGAAAACCGTCGCGCATGTCCCGAAATCTGGTGTCAGCGACCGCTCGCACGCCGTTCAGCGTGGAGACCGAGCATATACATCGCCACGGTCGCCCCCGCAATGGCGGTGATATCGGCGTGATCATAGGCGGGGGAGACCTCGACGACATCGGCGCCCCTGATGTCGAGCTGATGCAGCCTTTGCAGCACCGACAGGATCTTGGCGCTGGAGGGGCCACCGGCCACCGGCGTTCCCGTGCCTGGCGCATAGGCGGGGTCGAGGCAATCGATGTCGAAGGTCAGGTAGGTCGGCGCACCCTTGGTATGGGAAATGATCGTCGAAGCGATATCGCCGGCGCTCATGTCCTCGACCTGATGGCCATGGAGAATCCGGATGCCGAAATCGTCGGGCGCATGCGTGCGGATGCCGATCTGGATGGAGCGGTCCGGATCGATCAGTCCGTCGCGGACGGCGCGGGCAACGAAGGAGCCGTGATCGATGCGCCTGCCATCGTCGAACCAGGTGTCCTGATGGGCGTCGAACTGCACCAGCGCCAGCGGCCCGTGCTTTGCGGCATGCGCCTTCAACAGCGGCCAGGTGATGAAGTGATCGCCGCCGAGGGTCAGCAAGAAGGCGCCGCTGTCGAGGATCGTCCTTGCCTGCCGCTCGATCGCATCAGGCGTATCCTGATGATTGCCATAGTCGAGCAGGCAGTCGCCATAGTCGACGACGGCCATCTCTGCGAAGAGATCGCGGTCGAAGGGATATTGCGGGTCGTTGTCGAAGATAGCCGAGGCGCGACGCATCGCCTGCGGACCGAAGCGCGTTCCCGGGCGGTTGGAGGTCGCGGCATCGAAGGGAATGCCCCACACCACGGCATCGACGCCTTCAAGCGATTTGGTGAAACGGCGGCGCATGAAGGAGAGGGCGCCTGCGAAGGTTGGGTCGCTGGCGGCCGAGGTCAGGCTGGTTGCGGTAAAGGCATGGTCAATCGACGTGCTCGGCAAGGCTATCTCCTTTGCTTGCCTGGAAGTCATAGGCTCGTTCTACCCGCGCTATGCGAACCTTGTATTGTTCGTACCAGCGTTCGCGCCCAAGTTTTTGGGCGGCCAGATGCGCAACGACATTCTTCCAGGCAAGAATGCTTTCCTCGTCCCGCCAGAAGGAGTTGGTGATGCCGAAGCCATCGGCGCCTCTCGCGCTCTCAAGCCCGAGACAGCCGTCCTGCGCCAGCGCCAAGGCTTCCATGCGCTCGCCCATGGCGCCGTAGCCATTATCTCCTTCCGTTCGGATCGAAGCGAAGGAAACGATGTAGTAGGGCGGCTCGGGGGTGGCCGCAAAACGGGATGTTCTGTGCGTGCTCATGGCGTGCCTCACGGGAGTGAACTGGATTCCGGTTCTGTTGGAGATCGCAGACAAGTGCGTTTGACGCCTATTTGCCCGATCTGGCGGTGCATTGATATGCCTTTTTCACGCAGGCGATCTGGGGCGTCGAGCAGTCGGCCCGCCCGTTTGTCGCGACGCAATAAGAGCAGCTGTCGTTGAACTCCCGACAATCCGGGTTCGCTTGGAGAAAATCCTTCATGCTCTGCATGTCCGCCACCCTTTCGGTTGGCTCGGCGGGTTTGGCATCGTCGCACAGAGCCGGCGAGACGCTGGCGATCAAGAGCAGAAGCGAAAAGATGAATCTATGCATGGAATTCCCCCTATGCTTGTGGTCGGGGACTTTGCCACAAAACATGTCCCTTGCATTGGCGGAACTGCATTTTTTTCCAAGGTTGCAAAAGAAAAAGGCCGGGAAACTCCCGGCCTTTCCAATGTCCGATCTCGGATAAGCGATTAGCGCTTGGAGAACTGGAACGAACGACGTGCCTTCGCGCGGCCGTACTTCTTGCGTTCGACGACGCGGCTGTCGCGGGTCAGGAAGCCGCCCTTCTTCAGGATCGAGCGCAGGCCCGGTTCGAAGTAGGTGAGCGCCTTGGACAGGCCGTGGCGAACGGCACCGGCCTGGCCGGAAAGGCCGCCGCCGGCAACGGTTGCGATGATGTCGAACTGGCCGTCACGGGCAGCAGCGACGATCGGCTGACGCAGGACCATCTGCAGAACCGGGCGGGCGAAATACGCCGTGTAGTCCCGGCCGTTGATGATGATCTTGCCCGAGCCGGCCTTGATCCAAACACGGGCGACGGCGTCCTTGCGCTTGCCGGTCGCGTAGGAGCGACCGAGCGAGTCAACCTTGCGGACGTGAACGGGAGCAGCTGCTTCCGATACCGTGCCGAGATCCTTCAGGGAAGAGAGATCAGCCATTATCAGGCGCTCCTTACGTTCTTCTTGTTGAGCTTGGCCACGTCGAGAACGACGGGCTGCTGGGCTTCATGGGGATGGTTGGAGCCGGCGTAGACGCGCAGGTTCTTCATCTGGCGACGGCCGAGCGGGCCGCGCGGAACCATACGTTCGACAGCCTTCTCGACGACGCGCTCCGGGAAGCGGCCTTCGATGATCTGACGAGCCGTACGCTCCTTGATGCCGCCGGCATAACCGGTGTGCCAGTAGTAAACCTTGTCTTCGTACTTCTTGCCGGTGAAAACGATCTTGTCGGCATTGATGACGATGACGTTGTCGCCGTCGTCGACGTGCGGCGTGAAGGTAGCCTTATGCTTGCCGCGCAGACGCATTGCGATGATAGAAGCGAGACGGCCAACGACGAGCCCTTCGGCGTCGATGAGGATCCACTTCTTCTCCACCTCTGCAGGCTTCTGGGAGAAGGTTGCCATGTTGCATACTCTCTTTTAGGACCCTTGGCCCGAAGGCATCTGGGCGTTTCTTGTTGCTTGGTTTGGCGTGCTTGACGCGTGCCAAAAAGAAAACAGCCCGGAAAGGCTGCTATCTGCGGCGGCTTATAGAGTGAATGAGCGTCTCGGTCAATATCGCCGAATTGAACGGCTGTAAAAAATACGAAGTAAAATCAATAGGTTGAATGTGTGGTATAATAGAACCACATATTTTGCTGTCAGCCCAGCCGCAAAACCAGCACTCCGGCGGCTATAATCACGCCGGCAATATAGCGCCAGATGCTGGATCGCTCCTTCAGGACCACGACGGATATGACCAGCGCAAAGAGGATCGACGACTCCCGCAAGGCGGCAACCATCGCCACCGGCGCCTTCGTCATCGCCCATAATGCCAGTCCATACGAGACGATCGAGCCGCCACCGCCGATCAGCCCGCGCCACCAGTTGTAACGGACGTGGGCGGCGACCGCCGCGATGCCGCGTTTCGAGATTGCCCAGACGAACAGGAGGACCGGCGGCAGAAGCGCCATCCACAGCGTATAGGAGACGGAATTGCCCGAAATCCGCGCGCCGATACCGTCGACATATGTATAGGTCGCGATGACGACGGCATTGGCAAGCGCAAGAATGATGGCCCTGCGGCCGCCTTTTCGTGCCTCGAAGGCCAGCGTCAATATGCCAGCGCAGATCGTCATCGTGCCGATCAGCGCGCCGCCCGAGAGCGTCTCCTTAAGGATGAAGCTGCTTGTGGAGACGATAAGCAGCGGTGCCACGCCGCGCATTAGCGGATAGACGAGCCCGATATCCCCGGCGCGATAGGCGGCGGCGACAAGCTGGAAATAAGCAAATTGCAGAATTGCCGAAGCACCGATGAACGGCCAGGCGGCAGCGGCCGGCAATGGAAGAAACGGCAGCAAGGGCAGGGCTGCAACCGCGCCGCCGGCCGAGACCAGCGCAGCATCGAGCGATTTATCGGTCCCGGCCTTGATGATCGCATTCCATGTCGCATGCAGCAAGGCGCCGAAAAGGACGAGCGCGATAACGTCGAGAGACACGAAAAACCTCGAAAATTGGCGGATCAGACACAGATGCTTGGCATTTTGTGGGAGTCAGGCTTTCATATGATCCGCAATACATCAAAAAGCAACGAAATATACTCTGTTACGAAGACTTGCCTCATTGGCCAAATTCAAACGGCTGGCGATTGGAGAGGCGTTTCCTCTATGTTCCGAATCCCGCTTCCGCGCATTATAAATAACTAATTTACTAGAGTATGAAGCGCGAACAAATATCGCATGTCCTGTGAACGCGGGGGTAGCATTAGACAAAACTTACTTAAAAACGACAGCGCGCTTCGTCGACGGAAGGCATGGGGCGGATCACGGGAGAGCCGCGCGGACGAAATCGCGGGCAAAAGCCTTCCATAAACTCAGCCATGCCGCCGAATATAGTGGATATTTCTGCAGGTAATGAAAAATATTTCAATTCGCACTCGTGGTGCCTGATGGAGTCCGCACGGAAAAATTGCTCATATAAATAAGTATAGAAGCTGGATCTCTGGGTATAATCCTGTGCGAACGTGAAAATTATGCTGTGAAGTATATATGAAATATCATATTTTTTCATGTTCACAATCGGTTCTCATTTCAAATGCAACTTCATGAGGCATTTCTAATTTATATGCGAATAAATAGAGAACAAAGATTGCATTTCCGGAGAACGCAACTCCACGGTATGGAGAAAAACTATGCAAGCGCTTTGAGGGAGCCCTGAATGACAGCACGCGACGCGGCAGGCAAGGCCGTCATGTCGATAGCACTTCGTGCTGTGAGCAATCGATAGTTGTGCAGCGCGACTTGAGCCGTCTTTGATAACCAGCCGCAGCGCACTGCGGTCAGCGTCGGAAAATCAATTCGTCGTCATCGAGATCGGTGGCCGGCCGGCATGTATAGACAGGGCAGGAGGCTCGGTCCTTGGTAGGCAGGTAGTCCTGATAGGCATAGTAGCCGTTATCGCAGGAGTCGGCGTTTGCGACATACCGATCATAAAGCGTCATGTTGGATGTTCTTCTGGCCGGATAGCGCATGATGACCGCGCGTTCGCGGTTGATGACGGCTCTCGCTTCGGCGCAGGTCATGGACATGGAATTATATCGCGAAATGGCGAGTGCCGGGGTGGCGGCAGAAGCGATTGCCAGGCCCAGCAGAACGATATTTTTCATCGGAGTAATCCTCCCTGAAGTTGATATAATACAGTATATACGTGGATACCGTCGCTGCGGTTTCCATATTTGCGAGAAAACGCAAGTGTGATCGAGGTGGGAGGCTTCGTGATGAACCACGACACTTATGACGATTCCTATATTGCCGATATCCTTCTATCCGTGAGGACCATTGCTCTTGTCGGCGCTTCGCCCAATCCTGCTCGCCCAAGTAATGGCGTGATGGCCTATCTTTTAAACAGAGGCTATCGCGTCATCCCCGTCAATCCCGGGCAGGCCGGCAAGGAAATCCTCGGGCAATGGGTCTACGCGCATCTGGCCGACATTCCCGAGCCTGTCGATATGGTCGATGTTTTCCGGGCGCCGGAATATCTCCGGTCAGTGGTCGAGGAAGCCATCATGATCGATCCCCGGCCTCCGGTTATCTGGGGGCAGCTCGGCGTGCGCGACGACGCGGCTGCGGCGAGAGCCGAGGCGGCGGGCCTCAGGGTCGTGATGGACCGTTGCCCGGCCATCGAATACCCACGTCTGGTCGCCTGATCGAGGGAAGCCCGGGTGCCGGCAACTCGGCCGATTATCGCGCGAACTCACTGAAATATGGCAAGTTTTTTCCGCGAGCCGAAAAGCACGGCAAAGTTCGCGGTTAACTTTCATATCCCGGCCGCTATGATCTTCCCACCACAATGGCTCTGGCGGGAGAAAAGATCATGCCGACGAACAATCCTGGTTTCGACACACTGGCAATCCATGCGGGAGCGCAGCCGGATCCAACGACCGGCGCCCGCGCGACGCCGATCTATCAGACGACATCCTTTGTCTTTCAGGATGCGGATCACGCCGCCGCGCTGTTCGGATTGCAGCAGTTCGGCAATATCTATACCCGCATCATGAACCCGACGCAGGCCGTGCTCGAAGAGCGGGTGGCGGCTCTCGAAGGCGGAACGGCAGCCCTTGCTGTTGCCTCGGGCCACGCAGCCCAATTGCTGGTCTTCCACGCCATCATGCAGCCGGGCGACAATTTCGTCGCCGCCAAGCGGCTTTACGGCGGTTCCGTCAATCAGTTCGGCCACTCCTTCAAGAACTTCGACTGGCGTGTTCGCTGGGCCGACCCTGCGGATCCTGCCACCTTCGAGGCGCAGATCGACGGGCGCACCCGCGCCGTCTTCATCGAAAGCCTTGCCAATCCCGGCGGCACCTTCGTCGACATTGCCGCGATTGCGGCCATTGCCCACAAGCACGGCCTGCCGCTTATCGTCGACAACACCATGGCGAGCCCCTATCTCATCCGGCCGCTGGAGCATGGCGCCGATATCGTCGTGCATTCGCTGACGAAATTCCTCGGCGGCCACGGCAATTCCATGGGCGGCATCATTGTCGATGGCGGCACGTTCGACTGGTCTGCCTCGGGCAATTATCCCATGCTCTCCACACCAAGGCCGGAATATAACGGCATCGTGCTGCATGCGACGTTCGGCAATTTTGCCTTCGCCATTGCCTGCCGCGTCCTAGGCCTGCGCGATCTGGGGCCGGCCATCTCACCGTTCAACGCCTTTCTAATCCTCACCGGAATTGAGACGCTGCCGCTGCGCATCCAGCGCCACTCCGACAATGCGCTTGCCGTCGCCCGCTGGCTGAAGGGGCAGGAGAAGGTGGCCTGGGTCAATTATGCCGGCCTGGAGGACGATCCGAACCATGCGCTGCAGCAGCGCTACTCTCAAAAGGGAGCTGGATCGGTCTTCACCTTCGGCCTGAAGGGTGGATACGAAGCGGGCAAGGGACTGGTGGAGGGGCTGGAGCTGTTCTCGCATCTCGCCAATATCGGCGACACGCGTTCGCTCGTCATCCATCCGGCCTCCACGACGCACAAACAGTTGACCGACGAGCAGAAGGTCGCGGCCGGCGCCGGCCCTGATGTCGTGCGCCTCTCCATCGGCATCGAGGACGTCAAGGACATCATCTCCGACCTGAAGCAGGCGCTTGCAAAAGTCTAAGGACTGAACCGGCAGGGGGCCGGAAAAGCTCTGCGGGCTCTTTGACCGCAGCGCATTTCATGCTTGTTTGGGTCCGCGATCGCCGAATGGTGGTCGCGGACTTTTTTGGTCTTGGCGGAGCCTGATCGACGGGAGACTTAAGTGGCAACCTATCTGCAACTGAATGCCGATGGCGTGGAGCCCGAGGCAGGAGCGCCCGCAGCGGATCGTCTCATTTGGGGAGCGCCGACCTTCAGAACGTGGAACCTGGATGAGGCCGATGGCGGCCTTTATGCCGGTGTCTGGGAAGCGACACCAGGCAAATGGAGGATCGTCTATGACGAATGGGAATACTTCCATATCCTCTCCGGATATTCGATTGTGACAGCCGACGACGGCGAGGCCTTTCATCTGCGTGCGGGCGACCGCCTCATCTTGAAGCCTGGCTTCAAGGGAACCTGGGAAGTCGTTGAAACGACTCGCAAGGATTATGTGATCCGTCTGTGACGACGTTGTTGAATCAAAACATGAAGTTCGCGTTCTTTCGCTGCGGGAAGCGGGGCTTTCCAAGCGGTTCCGCAATGGCCGCGATGATTGCCGCAGGTTGTGTCACTGCCGCTTCATTAAACTGTCATCAAACTGAAACAATGCGGCATTAGAGCCATCACTGTCGCCAGGAGATTGGGGTGGGGTTCTTAACCGATGGGATACTCCGTGCTCAGCTCCTGCTCGCCATCCTTTCATCACTCTGGGAAGTGAGTTCAATCATGTTGAATCAGAAATTTCGTTCGCTTTGCCTGACTGCAGGCTTCATCGCGGCTATGTCCGTTTCGGCCTCGGCTGCCGACATCACGGGCGCTGGCTCGAGCTTCATCGCTCCGGTTCTGTCCAAGTGGGCTGAAGGCTACAAGGCTGCGACGAACAATGTCGTCAATTACCAGTCGGTTGGTTCGGGCGCCGGCATCAAGCAGCTCCTCGACAAGACCATCGTATTCGGCGCTTCGGACAAGCCGATGAGCGACGCTGACCTCGAGAAGAATGGCATTGCCCAGTTCCCGATGATCTCCGGCGGCATCGTCGTTTCCTATAACGTTGAAGGCGTGAAGCCGGGCGAACTCGTTCTCGATGGCAAGACGCTGTCCGATATCTTCCTCGGCAAGATCACGAAGTGGGACGATGCTGCCATCAAGGCACTTAACGCCAACGTGAAGCTGCCTTCCACGCCGATCTCCGTCGTTTATCGCGCCGACAGCTCGGGCACGACCTTCAACTTCACCGATTACCTGGCGAAGGTTTCGCCGGAGTGGAAGGAAAAGGTTGGTTCGAACACGGCGGTTGAATGGCCGGTCGGCTTCGGCGCCAAGGGTTCCGAAGGTGTTTCCACCACCGTCAACCAGACGGCTGGTTCGATCTCCTACGTTGAATATTCCTACGTCGTCGCCAACCACATCGGTTTCGCGAAGATGAAGAACGCTGCCGGCAAGGTTATCGAGCCGAGCCTCGAGACGTTCAAGGCTGCTGCTTCCAACGCCGATTGGGCCCATGCCAAGAACTTCAACCTGATCATCACCAATCAGCCGGGCGAAAAGAGCTGGCCGATTGCAGCTTCGACCTGGGTTCTGCTCTACAAGAAGCCGGCCGATCCTGCTCAGAACGAAGCAGCGCTGAAGTTCTTCAAGTGGTCCTATGAAAAGGGTCAGAAGGACGCGACGGAGCTGTCCTACCTTCCGGTTCCGGAAACTGTTGCCAAGGTTGTCGAAGAGTCCTGGAAGAAGGACTTCGGCACGAAGTAAATTCGGCTGAAAAGTTGCGGCGGACAGGGTAAAACCCTGTCCGCCTTTCGTGACAGGACAAGGGGAAATCGATGGCTGACGCGACTCAGACGGCTGGCTTCCAGGCACTGGATACCAGCGCCAGCACCAGAAAATTCCGGATACAGGATCGGATTTTCTATTTTATGACGCTTGGCTCGGCTACTCTTGTCGTGCTTCTGCTGCTGGCAATCATTGTGGTTCTTGTCATCGATGCCTTGCCAACTTTCCAGGCCTTCGGGTTTTCGTTCCTCTGGGGCACGAAGTGGAGTGCTCCCGCCGATATCTACGGTGCCGTGCCTGCCGTGATCGGTACGCTGGTGAGTTCGCTCATCGCCATGCTGATTGCCGTTCCCCTGGGCATCGGCATCGCCATCTTCCTCACGGAACTTTGCCCCGGCAGCCTGCGACGTCCGATCAGTACGGCCATCGAGCTTCTGGCCGGTGTTCCCTCTATTATCTACGGCATCGTCGGTCTGTTCATTCTCGTGCCGCTGATGCAGACCTATATCCTGCCATTCCTTATGATGACGATCGGCCAGGTGCCGTTGATCGGCCTGCTGTTCCAGCCGCCGGCGCCGGGCGTCGGCCTGTTGACGGCAAGCCTTGTGCTCGCCGTCATGATCCTGCCGTTCATCACCGCGATCTCTCGCGACGTGTTCACCACCGTGCCGCCGATGTTGCGCGAATCCGCTTACGGCATGGGCATGACGACATGGGAAGTGGCCCGCCACATCCTGATCCCCTATACACGTCGCGGCCTCGTCGGCGGTATCATGCTCGGCCTCGGCCGCGCGCTTGGCGAAACCATGGCCGTCACCTTCGTTGTAGGTTCGGTGAGCCGTCTGCAATCGTCGATCATCTCGCCGTCAACCACCATTTCCGCCCAGATCGCGAACAACTTCGGCGATGCCGACGGTCTGCAATTGTCGAGCCTGATTGCGCTCGGCCTGCTCCTGTTCGTCCTTTCGTTCTGCGTGCTTGCGCTGGCGAGGTGGATGATCGGCCGCGGCGACTCGCTCTGAGGAAAAAACCATGGAAAATGCAATTCGTCAGAATCTCGTGTCGAGGCGCTATACGAAGAACCGGGTGATGATGGCCTTGTCCTTCCTCGCGGCCATCCTCGGCATATTCTTTCTCAGCGTGATCCTTGCGACCCTGGTTTATCGCGGTGTGTCGGCGCTCAGCCTCGACGTGTTCACCATGTCGATCCCGGCCCAGGGCTCGCGCGGTGGCCTGATCAACGCAATCTACGGCACCGTGCTGGTCACGGGCCTCGCCATTGTGATCGCCGCTCCGATCGGCATTCTCGCCGCGACCTATCTGGTGGAATATGCCAATGGCACCAAGCTTGCGGAGGCTGCCAAGTTCATCAACGACATCTTGCTGTCCGCACCCTCGATCATCGTCGGCGTGTTCGTCTACGGCGCCGTGGTCGTGCCCATGCATGGCAACTCCGCCATTGCCGGCATCCTCGCGCTGGCGCTGATCGCCCTTCCGGTCGTCAACCGTACGACGCAGGACATGCTGTTGCTGGTGCCGAACGCACTTCGTGAGGCGACGGCCGCGCTCGGCGCACCGCGTTGGAAGTCGATGATGATGGTGATCTACCGTTCCGCCTGGACGGGTATCCTCACCGGCATCCTGCTGGCCGTCGCCCGTATCAGCGGCGAAACCGCGCCGCTTCTCTTCACGGCCGGCTACAGCAAATTCATGAATGCGGGCCTGACCGGTCCGATCGCCACGCTGCCGGTTGCCATCAACACGCTCGCAGCGGATGCTGGCGAAGATCTTAAACAACTGGCCTGGGCCGGCGCGTTGATTATCACCGTTGCCATCCTCGCCCTCAACATCCTTGCCCGTGTCTTGAGTGGGCGCCGCCAATGACGCCGCCGAACGATAGGAATGAGACCATGAACATGAGCGACAACAATTTCCAGAGCGTCAACGCACAGTCGGGGAAGGATGCCGCTTCCCCGTCGGATCTCGGCGCGCTCGCGAAGCTCGAGGTGAAGAATCTCGATTTCACCTATCAGAACGGCCATCGCGTTCTGAAGGGTGTGAATATGAACATCCGCAAGAATGCGGTCACCGCCTTCATCGGCCCTTCGGGTTGCGGTAAGTCCACGCTGCTGCGCACCTTCAACCGGATGTATGATCTCTATCCGGGCCAGACGGTAGCGGGCGAGATTCTGCTGGACGGCCGCAATATTCTCACCAAGGACGTCGATCTGAACGATCTGCGCGCCAAGGTCGGCATGGTGTTCCAGAAGCCGACGCCGTTCCCGATGTCGATCTATGAAAACGTCGCTTTCGGCATCCGGCTCTATGAGAAGATTTCCAAGGCGGAAATGGACGTCCGCGTCGAAGCGGCGCTGACCGAAACAGCGCTGTGGAGCGAAGTGAAGGAAAAGCTGCACCAGAGCGGACTTGGCCTTTCCGGCGGCCAGCAGCAGCGTCTCTGCATCGCTCGCGCCATCGCCCTGCGTCCGGAAGTCCTGCTTCTCGACGAGCCAACCTCGGCGCTCGACCCGATCTCGACCGCCAAGGTCGAGGAGCTGGTGTCGCAGCTCAAGGGCGAGTTCACGATCGTCATCGTCACGCACAACATGCAGCAGGCAAGCCGCATCTCCGACAACACCGCCTTCATGTATCTGGGCGACCTGATCGAATACGGCCCGACGGAGCAGATCTTCCAGGCGCCGAAGGTCAAGCGCACCGAGGATTACATCACCGGACGTTACGGCTGATACGATCCCGGCATTGCTTCAAGCAGACGATTTTGCATGGCGCGCCCGCTCGGCGCGCCATTTTGCATTTTTGTCCTGACCGCCGATTTTCGATTGCGTCCGTCGCGCGAAGCACCCGTCTCGAAGGGCTCGAGTGAGCGTAACCTTTGGGTGGATCGAACCTGTCGAGGTCTCTTACCTCTGGTGACCATGACGAACGCTCGCGGGATCAAATCGGTCCCGAAAGCCGTGTCACATTCTCGCAAGCTTGCCCATGCGTCTCAGCGCGTGGATCTGATCCTCGAGGGTCGGCACCAGTTCGCCGTCATCGGCGCCTGGTGCTGCTTCCGCCTCCTTCGCGGTTTCCATTTCATCGAAGACGATGGTGCAGTTGCGGCCGGCGCGCTTGGCGGCATAAAGCGCGCGATCGGCGAACGAGACCAGGCGATCCCAGCTGACGGTCTCGCGCGGCATGATCGAAACGCCGATGCTGACGGTTGCCGGGACCAGCGTGCGGCCGGCAAGCAGCGGCACGCGGCAGAAATCGGCGCGGATGGTTTCCGCCAACGCTTCCGCCTGGGATTGATCATCTCTGGGAACGAAGGCGACGAATTCTTCTCCGCCCATTCGGCCGAACGCGCCGCTGCGTGGCACGAACTGACGGGCGATGCGGGCAAATTCGGCCAGAACGACATCGCCCGCCTGGTGGCCGTGGTGATCGTTGATCTTCTTGAAGTGGTCGAGGTCAAACAGCAGCGCGGCGAGTTTCTGCGGCTGCTGCTGTCCCCGTCCGGCAAGTATCTCATAGCTTTCCTGGAGCCCGCGCCGGTTCAGAACCCCCGTCAGCGTGTCGGTGATGGAAATCGCCCGCCAGCGACGCTCGGCGCGCTCCATCAACAGCTTGCCGTTCAGAACGATGGCGACGATGATGAGCAGCCCGTAGCCGAGTGCCATATAGCCGCGATAGATCATGGCCTTTTCCAGCGAGGGGGCCACAAGCACCATCCAGAGAGCAGAGCCGAAACAGAAACAGGCGATCACCACGAAGATGATGCCGAGCTGCCCGCGCGCCGGCTCACGACGGCCTTCGGCCGGATGGACGGCAAAGGCGAGCAAGGTCGCGCCGACGGCACCGGCAAGATCGTAGAGGATGACGCGATTGGCGAAATTGCCGGCGACCCATGGCAGGCTGACACCGATCAGCCAGATGGCGGGCGGCAGGAATGCGGACCATTCCAGCTTGCGCTTGTCCATCAACCGGAACCCGGCGATCCACGCGCTCTCGCCGAGCAGCGCCACGGCATTGCCGATCTGGATCGACCAGATGTCCGGAACGATGCCGCGAGCCGCCACCAAGGCAAATCCGATCGCGCTGACGGTAAATCCAATGGCCCAGGTCAGATAGGCGGGGGACTTGCGATCGTGCCTCCAGGCAAAAAGCAGCACGGTCGCCAGGGTGATGGCTTCCGAGCACCAGATGGTGAGGCCTGTGGTCATGTTCAGCACGATTGGTGTTTCTCCGCTGCCTTCGGACCGTCGGCGCCAGCAGCGCAACGATTCTCGCGATCGGCCCATCTTCGCCGAATAAGATGGTCAGTTCATTAAATGAGTTGGTAAATTTTGCTTGTGTCTCCGATCTCCGCCTGATCTCCATGGCTTTCATGCTTCCTTCACCTTGCGGGCGGGAAATGCAGTGGGTAGCGAATGGCGCGGCGCCATGGCGTCTTGGCATTCCAGGCGCGGTGTTTAGAAATGCTTTGTCAACGCCTCCTGGGGCATTACTGCTTTTTGACGATATGCTTTTGCGCGTCTTGAAGTGAAGGGCAGGGACACTCTATGTAGGAGTAAAGGATTTTTACTCCGATTCCCGGCGTTTCCGTCGCCGGGGCAAGTTTGATAAAGGACGCACATGAGAAATCCAGTCGATACAGCTATGGCTCTGGTGCCGATGGTTGTTGAGCAGACCAACCGAGGGGAACGGTCTTACGACATCTATTCCCGCCTGCTGAAGGAACGCATCATTTTCCTGACCGGGCCGGTTGAGGACCATATGGCGACGTTGGTGTGCGCCCAGCTTCTCTTCCTCGAGGCCGAAAACCCGAAGAAGGAAATCGCGCTTTACATCAATTCGCCGGGTGGTGTCGTGACCGCCGGCATGGCGATCTACGACACGATGCAATTCATCAAGCCGGCCGTTTCGACGCTCTGCATCGGCCAGGCCGCGTCCATGGGCTCGCTGCTGCTTGCTGCCGGCGACAAGGACATGCGCTTCGCTACGCCGAATTCCCGCATCATGGTTCACCAGCCCTCGGGCGGTTTCCAGGGTCAGGCTTCGGACATCGAGCGTCATGCGCGCGACATCATCAAGATGAAGCGTCGCCTGAACGAGGTTTATGTCAAGCATTGCGGTCGGACCTACGAGGAAGTCGAGCAGACGCTCGATCGTGACCATTTCATGTCCTCCGACGAGGCCAAGGAATGGGGTCTTATCGACAAGGTGCTGACGTCGCGTACCGAAATGGAAGGTGAAAGCGCCTCGTGATTTATCCACGAGGCGGTGACTTCCATGCCACAGTTCTATCCCATTTGTGATCGAATAGGGGTTTAATGTGGAACGGAACGCGGTAATAGTAGGCATGCATGCCATGTAGCGTTTTTGTGACATGGCATTCGGCATTCGAAGGGGGATCGTTGCCACGCAGTTCCGGTCGTTGACCGGTCTGCGTTCAGTACCCTGAAGGGCGCCGCGATCTGCAAAACGAGGGGCAGGTCCGGCGGGCGCATTGAGTGGACCGCGATTTCAATCTGGAAATTGGCGGCGTGCTGGAAGGAAAGTGATATGAGCAAAGTCAGCGGCAGCAACGGCGGCGACTCCAAGAACACGCTTTATTGTTCGTTCTGCGGTAAGAGCCAGCATGAAGTCCGGAAGCTGATTGCCGGACCGACCGTCTTCATCTGCGACGAGTGCGTTGAACTATGCATGGACATCATCCGCGAGGAAAACAAATCCTCGATGGTCAAGTCCCGTGACGGCGTTCCGACTCCGCAGGACATCATCAAGGTTCTCGACGAATACGTCATCGGCCAGCGGCAGGCGAAGAAGATCCTCTCCGTCGCCGTTCACAACCATTACAAGCGTCTCGCACACGCATCGAAGAATGGTGACGTCGAGCTGGCGAAGTCGAACATCATGCTCGTTGGCCCGACCGGCTGCGGCAAGACCTATCTGGCTCAGACGCTGGCGCGCATCATCGACGTGCCCTTCACCATGGCCGACGCGACGACGCTGACCGAAGCGGGCTACGTCGGCGAAGACGTCGAAAACATCATCCTCAAGCTGCTGCAGGCTGCCGACTACAACGTCGAACGCGCGCAACGCGGCATCGTCTACATCGACGAAGTCGACAAGATTTCCCGCAAGTCGGACAATCCGTCGATCACGCGCGACGTCTCGGGCGAGGGCGTGCAGCAGGCGCTTCTGAAGATCATGGAAGGCACCGTGGCTTCGGTTCCCCCGCAGGGCGGCCGCAAGCATCCGCAGCAGGAGTTCCTGCAGGTGGATACGACCAACATCCTCTTCATCTGCGGCGGCGCCTTTGCTGGCCTCGACAAGATCATCTCCGCCCGCGGCGAGAAGACCTCGATCGGCTTCGGCGCCACGGTCAAGGCGCCGGATGATCGCCGCGTCGGCGAAGTGCTGCGCGAGCTCGAGCCGGAAGATCTGGTGAAGTTCGGCCTGATCCCGGAATTCATCGGCCGTCTGCCTGTTCTGGCGACGCTCGAAGACCTGGACGCGGATGCACTGATCCAGATCCTGTCGGAGCCGAAGAACGCGCTGGTCAAGCAGTATCAGCGCCTGTTCGAGATGGAAGACGTCGAGCTGACCTTCCACGAGGATGCGCTGCGTGAAATCGCTCGTCGGGCGATCGTCCGCAAGACGGGTGCTCGCGGCCTGCGTTCGATCATGGAGAAGATCCTGCTCGATACCATGTTCGAGCTGCCGGCGCTGGAAGGCGTGCGCGAAGTGGTCATTTCCGAGGAAGTGGTTCGCGGCTCCGCCCGCCCGCTCTACATCTATGCCGACCGGCAGGAAGAAAAGGCCAACGCGACGGCCTGACGCCTGCATCGGCGATCACGAATCGGGGGCTCGTCATCGACGGGCCCCTTTCTGTTTGAAAAATCGTGCGGTTTGCTGATAAAGTCTTGGATAAGCTCATGGGAACGCGGTCGAAACCGGTTGTGAAGAGCCTCCGCTGCAGCCATCATGGAATGATTCTGGAGCATCTGGTAGGTTGGGCATGAGCCCGGTGTTTTTCTTCGGATTCCGCTTCGCCGGCGTTTGTTTGGGTGGCCGGGCTTCGGTGTTCGTTGTTGCGTTCCTCCTCGTGAATAAGCGGGGCTGCCGTCTGACGGCGGCGCGTCCCGTCTGACTTGAAATAGGTAGTGTGAAGCTCCACTTGTTTACCAAGTGAGAGAGCCGGCTAATACCTCCCAGCCGGCAGAGAGCCCGGGAACGGGACGACGGAAAGGAAATAAGATGAGTAAGAAAACGTCTGCGGCACACGAGAGCATTGCCTATCCGGTATTGCCGTTGCGCGACATCGTGGTTTTCCCCCACATGATCGTGCCTTTGTTCGTCGGACGGGAGAAATCCATTCGCGCGCTGGAAGAGGTCATGGGATCCGACAAGCAGATCATGCTGGTCACCCAGATCAACGCCAGCGATGATGATCCCGCCCCGGACGCCATCCACAGGGTCGGTACCGTTGCCAATGTTCTGCAGCTGCTGAAACTGCCCGACGGCACCGTGAAGGTGCTGGTCGAAGGCCGTGCGCGCGCGGAGATCGACGACTACACCGGCCGCGAGGATTTCTATGAAGCTCTCGGCCACGTTTTGAACGAGCCGGAAGAAGACCAGGTCGAGCTCGAAGCGCTGAGCCGCTCGGTCGTTTCGGAATTCGAGAGCTATGTGAAGCTCAACAAGAAGATCTCGCCGGAAGTGGTTGGCGCAGCCAGCCAGATCGACGACTATTCGAAGCTGGCCGACACTGTCGCCTCGCATCTGTCGATCAAGATCACCGAAAAGCAGGAAATGCTGGAAACCACCAGCGTCAAGGCTCGCCTTGAAAAGGCGCTCGGCTTCATGGAAGGCGAGATTTCGGTTCTGCAGGTCGAGAAGCGCATCCGCTCGCGCGTTAAGCGCCAGATGGAGAAGACGCAGCGCGAATACTACCTGAATGAGCAGATGAAGGCGATCCAGAAGGAGCTCGGCGACGGCGAGGAAGGCCGCGACGAGATGGCCGAACTGGAAGAGCGCATCTCCAAGACGAAGCTGTCCAAGGAAGCCAAGGAAAAGGCCGATGCGGAGCTGAAGAAGCTGCGTCAGATGAGCCCGATGTCGGCGGAAGCCACCGTCGTGCGCAACTATCTCGACTGGCTGCTGGGCATCCCCTGGCACAAGAAGTCGAAGATCAAGGCCGATCTGAACAATGCCGAGAAGATCCTCGAAGCGGATCATTTCGGTCTGGACAAGGTCAAGGAGCGCATCGTCGAATATCTGGCCGTCCAGGCGCGCGCGACTAAGATCAAGGGACCGATCCTGTGCCTCGTCGGCCCTCCGGGCGTCGGCAAGACCTCGCTTGCCCAGTCGATCGCCAAGGCGACCGGCCGTGAGTATGTCCGCATGGCGCTCGGCGGCGTTCGCGACGAAGCCGAAATCCGCGGTCATCGCCGCACCTATATCGGCTCGATGCCCGGCAAGGTCATCCAGTCGATGAAGAAGGCCAAGAAGTCCAACCCGCTCTTCCTGCTCGACGAGATCGATAAGCTCGGTCAGGATTATCGCGGCGATCCGTCTTCGGCCCTGCTGGAAGTGCTGGACCCGGCACAGAATTCGACCTTCATGGATCACTACCTGGAGGTCGAATATGACCTGTCGGACGTGATGTTCATCACGACGGCGAACACGCTGAATATCCCGGCGCCCCTGATGGACCGCATGGAGATCATCCGTATCGCCGGCTACACCGAAGACGAGAAGCGGGAAATCGCCAAGCGGCACCTGCTGCCGAAGGCCATCAAGGAACATGCGCTGCAGCCGAATGAATTTTCGGTCAGCGACGACGCCCTGATGGCGATCAGTCAGCAGTACACCCGAGAAGCCGGTGTGCGTAACTTCGAGCGCGAATTGATGAAGCTCGCCCGCAAGGCGGTCACCGAGATCATCAAGGGCAAGACCAAGTCCGTCGCGGTCACCGCTGCGAATATCGACGAATATCTCGGCGTTCCGCGCTTCCGCCATGGCGAAGCCGAGCGCGAGGATCAGGTCGGTGTCGTGACTGGTCTCGCCTGGACCGAGGTCGGCGGCGAGCTGCTGACGATCGAAGGCGTGATAATGCCGGGCAAGGGCCGCATGACGGTCACCGGCAACCTGAAGGAAGTCATGAAGGAATCGATTTCCGCGGCGGCGTCTTACGTTCGTTCGCGCGCCGTCGATTTCGGCATCGAGCCGCCGCGCTTCGACAAGAGCGACATCCACGTGCACCTGCCGGAAGGCGCGACGCCGAAGGACGGTCCGTCGGCCGGTGTCGCCATGGCAACCGCGATCGTCTCGATCATGACCGGCATCCCGGTTTCCAAGGATGTGGCCATGACGGGTGAAATCACGCTGCGCGGCCGCGTGCTGCCGATCGGCGGCCTGAAGGAAAAGCTGCTGGCGGCACTGCGCGGCGGCATCAAGAAGGTGCTGATCCCGGAAGAAAACGCCAAGGATCTGGCGGAGATTCCGGACAACGTGAAGAACAGCATGGAAATCATCCCCGTGTCCCGCATGGGCGAGGTGATCAAGCATGCGCTTGTTCGCCGGCCCGAGCCGATCGAGTGGGATGGCACCGTGGAAACGCCTGTAATTGCTACGGTTGAAGGCGTTGACGAAGTAGGTTCGAACATCGCTCATTGAGGCTCTTCGCCTCAATTCTGTCGAATTGATCCAAAAGACGAAAAGACCGGCAATTTTGCCGGTCTTTTTTTGTGAAAAGCGCATGGCGACGCTTGCTTTTCCTTGATTTGCAGGGCTTTTGGGGTTGCGGCGGGTAAGAGCATCCTATTTGCGCCCCGCTTACTGATAAGTCGTTTCATACCAAAGAAAGGGGTGGAAACATGAACAAGAATGAGCTCGTGTCCGCAGTGGCCGAGAAGGCCGGTATCACGAAGGCTGACGCTGCTTCCGCTGTTGACGCTGTTTTCGATACTGTCCAGGCTGAACTGAAGAAGGGTGGCGACATTCGCCTCGCTGGTTTCGGCAGCTTCACCGTTTCCCACCGTGCAGCCACGAAGGGCCGTAACCCGTCCACCGGCGCTGAGGTCGATATTCCTGCTCGTAACGTGCCGAAGTTCACGCCCGGCAAGGGCCTGAAGGACTCGGTCAACAGCTGATTCGTTTTCACCCGCCGCGAGGTGTTAGCCTTGCGGGTGGATAACATTGGGGCCCGCTTTTGCGGGCCCTTTTTTATGGTCTCATGCAGTAAATGCGTGCGGAAGGTTCAATCGTGGCCCTCTGGTCCACCCAACGGACACAAATGACGGCAAGGCCGGGCTTCATCGAGAGCCTGCATATAGCCGGGCCGGCGGACAGCCGAGCGTGGTAGGCAGGAACATTCGCGACCTTGTCAATTGGATGGGTCCAGTCTCATGGATGACAGAAGATGCAATGAACCTCATTTCCTCAAAACGATGTGAGTAGCCTTCTCCGTTGCTTCATGGGCGACGACCCGAAAGCCGAGCGAAGGCAGGTCGATGCCGGCAAACATTGCTTCGCCTCTCCCGAGCACAACTGGCGAAATGGCATATTGTATTTCGTCGACCAAGTTCGCCTGAAGATATTGGCGCACCGTGCTGACACCGCCGCCAATCTTGATATCCTTGCCTCCGGCGGCGGCTTTGGCCTGCATAAGCGCCTCCTCGATCCCGCCCGTGATAAAATAGAAGGTCGTACCGCCTTCCATGACGATTGGCGCGCGGGGATAATGCGTCAGGATGAATGTCGGAGCATGATAAGGGGGATTGTCGCCCCACCATCCTTTCCAGTTTTCATCGGGCCATTCGCCGCGAAAGGGGCCGAACATGTTGCGGCCGAGGATGAAGGCACCAAAATCGGTATTTGCAGACGCTGCATATTTCGCGTCGGCACCTTCCGTTTCGCCCTCTTTCCCGAACATCGCCTGGAATGTCCGAGTGGGGAAAAACCACTCAAACAATTCCGGGCCACGCTTGCCCAGGGGATCATTCAGGCTTTGCTCCAGTCCGGCTCCGAAGCCATCGATAGAGAGCGAGAATCCTGCAACGCGAACTTTCGACATTATTTCCTCCATCCAATTGCAATTTGCAACTGGTTGCGCAATAGCATGTCTGATCCTACATTGCAATTGGTTCATTGAAGGAAATGAATATGGATATCGAGCGGCGGTCGGGATGCCCGATCAATTTGACCATGGAGGTGCTGGGGGACCGGTGGAGCCTGGTCGTCATCCGGGACATCATGTTCGGCAATCGCCGGCATTTTCGCGAGTTGCTCAATCGGTCCGAGGAAGGGATTGCCTCCAACATACTCGCCGCGCGCCTAAAGCGTCTCGTCTCGCTCGGCTTGATCACCAGGCTGGACGATCCTACCCACAGCCAGAAAGCGATTTACAGTCTGACAGAACCGGCGATTCAGCTTGTGCCGATGATCGCCATGATCGGCGCCTGGGGCCGGCGGCATCTTCCTGTCAGCGAAGACCTGAGTATCCGCGCCGAACTTCTTGAGAATGGCGGCCCGACCCTTTGGGACGACTTCATGAACGATCTTAGAAACATTCACATTGTGGACCCGATCGGCGGAGCAAATGGTAGTGTCATATCGCCTGTCTTGATAAATCTTACCAACGCCTTTCTCGAGGTCCGCGCAAAAATGGAGCGCAAAGCGTGAGATTGTTTGCGTCGATAACAGCGGGAAAGCTTCGGTCGGTGACTTCGCGCGCTCAAGAAATTGCAATGTCTACCAATGGCGCAAAGTAGCTGCAGGCATCATCGCCTCGGTTGGAGTCGTCTGTTATCGAATCCGTTTTCGCTGTCTGGCGGCGTCAGAGCAGCGTCCGGCCGCCATTGACGGCAAGTTTCTGGCCGGTGATGAAGTCTGCCTTGCTCGAGGCGAGAAAGACGACCGCATTGGCGATATCTTCAGGCCTGCCGAAATGGGCCAGCGGCGTCTGTGCGAGATAGCCGTCCTTTGCTTCTTGCGAAGCGCCGGCATGCCGCTCGACCGGGATCCAGCCGGGCGCAACGAGATTGACCGTAATTCCTTCCGGCGCCAGCTCTCTCGCCCAGGAGCGCGTCATCGATAGCATGGCTCCTTTGGCGGAGGCATAGTTGCCGAAATTCGGATTGCCGAGCTCCGCGACCTCCGAGCCGATGTTGATGACGCGGCCCGATTTGCGCGCACGCCAATCGGGCAGCACCGCCTGAAGCAACTCCAGCGGCGCCTTGACGAAGAATTCGAGCTGATCGAGATAGGTTCGCCAGGATTGCTCCATGAGCGGCATTTCCGGCTGAGGGCCGGTCGCATTGTTGACGATCAGGTCGACGGGTCCGAAGGCAGCTCTGACCTTATCGAGGCCATCAGCGATCTGGCCATTGTCCGTCACGCTGAATTGAGCGGCATAAGCCTTTCCGCCGCACTGCTGGATGGTGTCGACGACCTTCTGGGCTCCTGGCGTGTCGCTCGCATAATTGACGGCGATGGCCCAGCCCGCGGCTGCAAGCTCCTGCGCAATCACGGCGCCGAGACCACGGGAGGCGCCCGTTACCAGAGCTACTTTCATTGCATCCTCCTCCAGGCCCGGTTCGAGCCTCTTTCCCTCACTGCTTTCCGTCAAAAACATCTTGGGATAGCCGGAAGCAGGTTCCGACTATCCATGTCAAAATGGCAGTTACCAGCGGTGGTGAACGTGCGGCGCGATCAGCCGCTCGTAGATCTCGCGCGTGGCCGTCATGACATCGGCCGAAAGCGGCGCAAGGTCGGCTGCGGCCGCGTTGGCCTTTGCCTGCTCGGCATTGCGGGCACCGGGGATGACGACGGTCACGGCTTCATTCATCAGGATCCAGCTGAGGGCGAAGGCCGCCATGCTGGCGCCGGCCGGAACCAGCTTGCGCACCTCTTCCACCGCCTGAAGGCCGATTTCGAAGGGAACGCCGGCAAAGGTTTCACCGACATCGAAGGCCTCGCCATGACGATTGAAGTTGCGGTGGTCGTCGCTGGCAAACCGCGTGTCGCGGGTAATCTTGCCGGAAAGCAGGCCGGAGGCGAGGGGCACGCGGGCGATGACTGCCACGTTCTTGCGCTTGGCTTCCTTGAAGAACAGATGGTCGGGACGCTGGCGGAAGATGTTGTAGATGATCTGGATGCTGACGACGCCCGGATATTCGATCGCCTTCAGCGCCTCCTCGACCAGTGCGACGCTGACGCCGTATCCCCTAATCTTGCCGGCCTTCTGCAGTTCGTCGAGACCGGCGAAAACTTCGGGCCGATAGAGAACTTCGGTCGGCGGGCAGTGAAGCTGCACCAGGTCAAGGCTCTCGACGCCGAGATTCTTCAGGCTGCGATCGATGAAGCTTTCGAGATTGGCCTTGGTGTAGCCGTCGGCCACATGTGGGTTCAGCCGGCGGCCGGCCTTGGTTGCCACCATCGGGCGCTCGCCGCCGCGCGCTTTCAGCACGTCGGCGATGATCTTTTCCGAGCGGCCATCGCCATAGACGTCGGCAGTGTCGATGAAGGTCATGCCGGCATCGAGAGCGGCGTTCAGGGCTGCGCGGCCATCGGCCTCGCTGACATCTCCCCATGCGCCGCCGATCTGCCAGGCGCCGAAGCCGACATCCGTAACGATAAAAGGCGTCCGTCCGAAAGCATGATGTCTCATGAGATGTCTCCTCTCTTTTGTTCGCAAGATGATAGGGCAGTAGCAGCCGTCCGACAGGGCCACAAGCGCGGATCGGCGATCGAGGATCGCAATCGCGTGACTGAGAAATATGGCAAGCTCGGCCTGGCTTGCGAAACCATTGGATGAAGCCGCCGGCGCGGTATTCACAGCGCCTCCGTTTCCTTACAAGGGAAAGACCGGACATCTGACGACACTATCGGAGCCCATGCCCTCTTTCAGCTTCATCCATGCCGCCGATCTGCACCTTGGCAGCCCCTTCCAGGGTCTGGCTCTGAAGGATGCCGCCGTCGCCGCGGTCTTCGTCGAAGCCAGCCGCAAGGCCTTCTCGACGTTGATAGGGCTGGCGATCGAAAGGCGTGTCGATTTCTTCGTGATCGCCGGCGATGTCTATGACGGCGATTGGAAGGACAACAAGATCGGCCTGTTCTTCAATCGCGAGATGGCGCGGCTGGAGCGGGCGGGAATTCCGGTCTACCTGCTGCGCGGCAATCACGATGCGGCAAGCGTCATCACCAAGACCATCACTCTGCCATCAAACGTCCATGAGTTCCCGACCGGCAAGCCGGGCAGCGTCAGGCTGGAGGCGCTGCAGGTGGCGTTGCATGGCCAGGGTTTTGCCGAACGTTCCGCCAACGACAATCTGGCGATTTCCTATCCGGCACCCGTCTCCGGTTGGTTCAACATCGGCATTCTCCACACCTCGCTCACCGGCCGCGAGCCGCATGCGCCCTATGCGCCGTGTTCCGTCGATGACCTGCGCTCGCGCGGCTATGACTATTGGGCGCTCGGCCATGTGCATGATTATGAAGTGGTAGCCCAGGACCCACTCGTCATCTTCCCTGGCAATCTGCAAGGCCGCAATATCCGCGAGCGCGGGGCCAAGGGCGCGGTGCTGGTAACCGTCGAAGACGGGCGGATCGAGCATGAGCGCATCATCGTTGACGAGGCACGTTTCGCGCAGGCCGATATCGTGGTCGGTCCGGAGGACGACCAGGCGGCGATCCTCCGTCATGTCGAGCAGGTGGTACAGCCCTTGGCTGATGGGATGGCCGGGCGCATGACCGCGCTGCGCGTCCGGCTTTCCGGTGTGACGCCCCTGCATGGTGCGATCGCCGCCAATCGCCAGCAATGGCGCGACGAGGTGGAAGCCGCCTGCCACCGCGTGCATGAGGATATCTGGCTCGAAAAGCTGGAACTGCGGCTGGATGCGCCGCCGGAGAGAACGGCGGATGCGGACGGCGCACTCGATCTGCGCCAGCTTCTCGCCGAACATGCCGGCGATGCAGATATAGGCGCGGAAGCCGGCCGGTTGATCGACGAGATCGCCGTGCGTCTGCCGGGCGGCCTTGGCGCGACGGAATTGCCGCTGGACGATAGCATGGAGGTCCTGGTCGAAGAGGCGCGGCAATTGCTGCTGGCGCGCGGGCAGGGGGCGGACTGATGCGCTTTACCCGGCTCGATATTCTCCGCTATGGCGCACTGACCGATCGCGCGCTCGATTTTCGTCCCGGTGCGCGGCTGCACGTGATCTATGGTCCGAACGAGGCAGGCAAATCCTCGGCTCTGAGCGCGATCTCCGATCTTCTTTTCGGCTTCCCGACGGCCGCCGAGCAGAGTTTTCTTCATGAGCCGGGGGCTTTGCGGATCGGAGCTGACATCAGCGCACGCGACGGCACGCGCTTAGGCTTCCGCCGCCGCCGTGGCCGCAAGGGAACGCTTCTCGCTCCTGATGACAAGGAGACGCCGCTCGCCGAGGATGCGCTTTCGCCCTTCCTTGGCAATTTGAGCCGAGATGTCTTCGAGCGCGCCTTCGGCCTCGACTCGCAACGGCTGCGGCAGGGCGCGACCGCGATGCTGCGCAGCGGCGGCGAGATCGGCAGCCTGCTGTTTTCGGCAGCTTCCGGCCTGACCGGCCTGTCGCGGCTGCGCCAGTCGCTGGAAGCTGAGGCCGACGGCATCTATGCGGCCAGACGCTCGAAGGATCGCGGTTTCTATCAGGCGCTCGACCGCTACGAAGATGCCCGCAGGGCGGAGCGGGACAATGAACTGAAATCCGGCGACTGGAAGAAGCTCCTTGCCGAAGCGGGCGAGCTGGAGACGGAACTGGAGCGCCTGCAGACGGAGCGTCACGGCACGCGGGAGGCGCTGGACCGGCTCAAGAGGCTGAAGACCCTGCAGCCCTTGCTATCAGAAATCGACGCGGAAAACCTGGCGCTCGACGGCATGGCCGATCTTGCCGCCATGCCGGACAGCTTTGCCAATACGCTTGAACAGAGATTGCGCGATAAGCAGGCGAGTGACGAGGAGCTGCGCCGGGCTAGGCAAGCCGTTGCGCGCGCCGAGGAAGACCTTTCGCGCATCCAGGTCGATGAAACGCTGCTGCAGATGTCGGGCGATATCACGCAGCTCTTTGCCGACACCGGCAACTACCGCGCCCAGCGTCATGACCTGCCGCGCGTCGATCAGGAGCTCGCCGGTTACGACACGACGCTTGCGCAGCTTGCCCGTCGTCTCGGTCTTGCCGAGGCAGAGCTGGAGCAGCAGCAGCCGAGCGACATCGATCGTGCGCGCCTTTCCGAGCTGGTGGATGAGGGCAGGCAGCTAGCGCGGCAGACGCAGTCTCTGTCAGAGCAAACCGAGAGCGAGCGCAGGCAGCTTGCGGGGCTTGAGAAGGATAGCCTTGCGGGCCGGCTCATCGATCCGCGGCCCTACATCGATCAGCTCGAGGCGCTGGGCAGCGATCTCTCCGCCTTGAGCCGTCTGGATGGACTGGAAACGCAGATACGCCGCATCGAATCCGATCTCAAGGAAGCAGCCGGACGGCTGCAGCCACCGGTCGGTGACATTGACGCGCTTTTCTCGGTGCCCCTTCCGGAAGCGATGGAGATTACCGGACATCGCGACGCGATCGACGCCGCGCGATCCAAGGCGCGCGAAGCCGCCGGCAAACTCCAGAACCATGACGAGCACTTGGCGGAGATAGAACGCACGCTTGCGGACGCCGAGCGCACCGGGCCGATCGTCACGCGCGAGCAGATCATCGCTGCGCGTGAGAACCGCGATGCGCAATGGACCTCTATCCAGAAACGGTGGGCGGATGGCGCAGTGCCAGAAGCCAAGGCGCTTGCGGCACTGACAGTGAGTGTCGTCGAGGCCGATCATCTGGCCGACGCCGCGTTGAGCGATGCGGATCGTGTCGCGCGCCACGCCGACTATCGCCTGCGTCAGGCACGCCTGCTTCAGGAACGGGAACAGGCCTCTGGCCGGCTCAAGAGTTGCGAAAAGGCTTTGAAGGATGCCGAGGCAACCTTCGCGGCCCTTTTCCAACCCTGCGGCATTGATGTACTCGATCCCACGACCATGCTGGAGTGGCGGCGCGGAGTGGAATTACTACGGCGCGAGCGCAAGGCATTGCGGGATATGCTCGACCAGCGGGACGAGAATGCGCTGGCGGAAGGTCGCGTCTTGCCTGCGCTGCAAGATATCGTCGAGGCGACCGGCTACAAGAGCGGCCGTCTCCCGCCTGCAGCGATTGCGGAAGGCTTGCGCAAGCATCTGCGACTTCTTTCGGAGCGTTGGAGCGAAAGTCGCACGCGGGAAGGGGAAATCGGTGCGGCGCGCGACCGGCTGGCGCGGTTCGAGGATCAGCAGCGGATGTCGGAACGGCAGCATGCCGACTGGCGCAGCGCGTTCGCCAAGGCCGTTGAACTCCTTGGCCTGCCGTCGGACACGACGTTGGAAATGGCGAATGCCGCCCTGAAGGCATGGCAGGAATTGCCCGATGTCCTGGCGGAGCGCGAAAACCGTCTGCGCCGCGTCAATGGCATGCGGCGCGACATGGCGGATTTCGAGCGGCAACTGGCGACGCTCAGCGCCAATAGCGGCTACGAATTGGACCATCTTCCGCCGGATGCCGCCGCTGAGGCATTGCACACTCGCGTCAACCTCATGCGCGGCGAACTGAAAAAGCGCGACGGCCTGGAAGAGGAACGGCGCCGTGGGGAGGAGCTCGTAGCACGCCAGGAGGCAGCACTTGCAGCCATTGCGGCTGACCTCGATTATTTGACTACCGATCTTGGCGGTGTGGAAGACCTGCCGGCTTTGCTTTCGCGGCTGCGGGAACGCCTGCGGCTGACTGCCAGGCTTGTCGAAAGCCGCGATCGTTTCCGCCAGCAGGCCGACGGCAAGGCCGAAGACGAGCTTCGTGCCGAGCTTGGCGGCTTCGAACGCGTCGCCGCCGATCTCGAAATCGAGCGGTTGACCGAGGAAGATCAGCGGCAGTTCGCCATGCATGGCGAGCTTTCGGCACGGCTGGCCGAGAACCGCCGCCAGCGGCAAGCCCTGGAAACCGGCGTCAGTGCCGAATATGCGGTTTTTGAGAAGCTTTCGGCCGAGCAGGAGGCAAAGGATCTCGCGCGGCAATGGGTCGTCCTGAAGATCGCCGCCCGCATGCTGGCCGGCTCGATGGAAGCCTATCGCGAAAAGCAGGCCGATCCCGTCATCAGGCGGGCTGGCGAGCTGTTCTCGCAACTGACCGGCGGCCGTTTTGCCCGTCTCGTCGAGGCCCATGATGAAAGCGATGCGCTGCAGTTGCTGGCGGAACGCGCCGCCGGCGAACGCGTGCCGCTCGATGGCCTGAGCGAAGGCACAGGCGACCAGCTCTATCTCGCCCTGCGGCTGGCATTCCTCGAAGATTATTCCGCCCGCAACGAACCGGCGCCACTGATCGTCGACGATATCTTCCAGACCTTCGACGACGAACGCGCCCGCGCCGGATTGCAGGTGCTCGCCGCAACGGCCGACCGTTTCCAGACGATCCTCTTCACCCATGAGATGAGCGTGGTCGACATCGCCAAAAGCGAGATCGGCCGAGATCTGGATCTCATTCAACTCTGACCGAGATAACCCGCAGATCCTGCTGCGACATCGACGGGATATGCAGCTGCGTCGGTATCGTGATCTTCGGGTCCGATTTGTCGCGGCCGTAGGCTGGATTGAGTGCGCGGTCGATGAAACCCTGCGTGGCATGCAACTGGCGCAGGCTCTGCTTTTCCTGCTCGAACCGCTTCTTTCTCTCGCCCGATTTGTCCGATCCGCGCGAAAGCGATTCATGGTGATAGAGGCAGGCAAACGGCGTCCAGACGATGCGATAACCGACCTTGTGCGCCCGCAAGCAGTAATCCACATCATTATAGGCGACCGCGAAATTCTCCTCGTCGAACAGGCCGATTGTCCGCAGGCAATCGCCCGAGATCAGCATCACGGCTCCGGTCACGCAGGTCATGCCATTGCGAACATGCAACCGGTTCATCGGCCCGCCGAACTCCTTCGGCTTGTTCATATACCAATGGCCGGCCAGCCCGCCGAAACCGACGACCACGCCGGCATGCTGCATCTTGTCGTTCGAGAAGAGCAGCTTGGCGCCGACGATGCCGGTTCTGTCATAGGCGAGGCAGGAGACCATCTCCTTCAACCAGCCCGGCTCGATGACCTCGACATCATTGTTGAGAATGAGGAAGTGCTCGCCGGTCGCCGCTTCCAAGCCGCGGTTGACCGACCGCGAGAAGTTGAAGGCCTCCGGCGCAATCATTGCCGAAAAATTTGGCTTCGTCCGGCGATACTGGTCGTAGAGATCGAGGACCTGCGGGTTCGTGGAGCCATTGTCGGTGACCAGAACTTCGAAATTCGGATAGTCGGTCTTCTCAAAGAGATCGTTGAGGATGCGCGAGATCAGGTCGAAATTATCTTTGCTCGGAATGACGATCGAAATTTTCGGCCATTCGCGAGGGGCTTCGAAGACGACCCGATGCAGGGTTTTGGTGAGAGCACCTTCGACCTCCACCGCTTGCCGCTGTCGCTCGAATCTCTCGGCCAGCGCCTTTCTGGCGTTGGTGGTGGCGGCATCCATGAATTTGCGCGAATAGGTCTTGCCGTTGCGGCGCCACCAATAAGCGGGATAGGGCAGGTGGAGAACGCTTTCCTCCGGAAGACGCTCCAGATAGCGCAGCAGCAGATCGTAATCTTGCGAGCCGTCATAGCCGGTGCGCAGATAGCCGATCTCGCGAAGCCTGCCATGCCGGTAGATGGAGAAATGGTTGATGTAGTTGACGCCCGTCAGCAGCACGGAATCATAGGCCGGCTTCAGCATGATGCCGGTCGGCTTCAACGTGTCGTCGACCACGAGTTCGTCGGTATAGAGGAAATTCGCATCGGGATTTTGCTCGAGCGTATGCCGTATGAGCTTGAAGGCATGCGGAGCGATCACATCGTCATGATCGAGAAAGGCGATCCATTGCCCTTGGGCATGGGACAAGCCGGCATTGGTGGCGGCGGCGATCCCGCCGTTGCGCGGATTCAACACGAAGCGAATGCCGTCTTTCGCTTGCCTTGTCTCAAACCATCGGCGCGTCTCGGGGGATGTCGAGCCGTCGTCGCTCAAGATAAGCTCGGTGCCTTGCTCGCCCTGCGCTTCGAAGGATTTGACGAGATCGTTCAGATAGCGGGGAGGCGCGTTGTAGACAGGCACGACCACGCTCAGCCAGGTTCCTGTGGTCGCCGAAACGGGCGACACAACGAAATCGGCGGCAAGCTGATAGATATTCTTGGCATATGGCGCCGTCAGATTAGCCGCCCGCTTTGCGAAGCCTAACCTCGGCAGCTTCTTCCAATGCTGCGGCAGCCTGCCGAGATCGATGCGTCTGGTTTTTTCGTCTGCTGCGAGAACCTCGGAAATGTATTTTTCAGCCGATTTCGTGGATGCAAATGCTATCGCATCGAATTGAAAGGTCGTCGGGAAACTTGCCGGATCGGCTCTGAGCGCGCAGATGGAGCCGACAGAACCGATATCCGCGGTGACAATGAAGCGCTCTCCCTCCGAAAGAGAAACGGCGTCCTTCTCGCGAAAGCCACGACCTCGATTGACATAGAATTTCGGATCGATCGGCTCGTCCGTCGCTGTCATATGAATGACGATCAATCTCTTCCGAACCGGTGAAAACCTGATCTCGAATGCGGGATCGTCCCCCAGGGATTTCCATCGGCTGGGAGGGGCGTCGGCGGATGTTTCTCGTTCAAGCTCGGTGTTCGGTATGATTTTGAGCGTCATTGAAATATTGCTTCGTCAGATGCTTTGAGAGCATTGTTTAAAAAACTTCGGCTTTAGGCCGTTTTGCTGAGCGGCTCGAAATTGATGCCTGGAAATGCCGGGCTGGCATGCTGCCGCATTCTGTCGATCGAATGTCTCGTGGCATCGCGAGCGGCGGCTCGTCGCTCGCGATCACCAATCAGTTGGTCTATGGCGGCCAGCCACTCTTCCGGCGTATTGCCGATATGTATCTCTCCGGCGATGGCGCACCGTTCGAAGGTCGGGCAGCGAGAAAATATGGCGGCAGCCCGCAGGCGACCAATGTCGATCCGCTTGGTGTCGGATCGGCTGGCATTGGTCTTTCCCGACAACAGGGGAGCCAGGGCGATGTCGGCATTGTGATGCATTGTTCGCGCCAGATAGGCCGGCCAGGATAATGGCGGAATGATCGCTATCCTCTTGGGATCGATCCCCTGGCGGCCCCAGCGACGAGCGAGCGCGTCGGCGGCAAAAACTTCGAAATGCAGATTGACATGCTTTTCCATCGCGGCCTTGACGATCGGCATGAGGAATTCATGCTCGCGGCGATGAATGCCGGTGGCATGATAAACCATCCTCAGCGGGGCAATGCTCTCATCCATCCCATGAATGCCGATGGCCGACAGATTCGTTGGAAAAGGTGGCAGGATATCGATCCGCTGGTTTGGCCTTGCAAGGGCGCTAGCCAGGGTTTCCGTCGAGGTCCAGACATGGGTCAGCAATCGATTGACCCTCGGCAGCGGGCGAACGGCCAATTTGATCAGCCTGAATTTATAAGGCCAACTTGCCTCGTTTCCGGTCAGGACGGCGGGAATATCGTCATCGACGAAATAGGCGACACCAGCGAGATCATGCCGTCTTTCTTCCAGCCAGCGCAATTGCGATTGCTTGATGTAGCGGCAGATGATGACGAAAAGTCCGTTGCTGTCGACAGCATCGAGCGGGTCGTCGAGGCCCTTGGTGATAACAGGAATTTTGCTGAGCGTCTTGGCGCGCTCATCAAGGTAGTAGCTGAAGCTCGGATTGGGATGGCGCGACAGGATGAGGAGCTGGCTCGCGACACGCTCACCGTCCTCAGTTCGCGCTCCGGCTGGCCGCGGTCTTGGAAGCAAGTGGTAGACGAAGTCGCGCAGGATTTGCATGGGGTGTCCGTACAAAGCTAAGCCAGACGGCTTCGGATATTCGCAAGAATGCCGAAAACGGCACCCCATGCCACGAGTGCGGCCGCTAGAATGCCGCCGATCCAGAGCGCCCGCTGCGGGTATTCCGCTTCGTCGGGCAGACTGGGCGCGAGGAACGTATCGAGGTATAGTAGCTGCTGCTTGCTGACGAACTTGACCTGCTCGAGCGTTTTCATGGCTGTCGCGAATTGCTGTTCCGCAAGGCTTTGTTCCAGCTCGCGTTGTGACATGTCCACCGAGATATCGGCCAGGTTCTGAGCGGATTTATTTTGTCCGGCGATCTGGCTGTTGAGCTGATCGATCTGTTTTTGCTTGCTGTCGATTTCGCGTTTGAGAACGCGCATCTGCGGCGCATCGGCTGAGACCGTTCCAAGCAGCGCATCGTATTTTTGCTGGAGATCTATCCTTTCCTTCTGCACGGACGATATCAGGTTCGTCAGAACAGTCGACGATCCCTCGACGCTGAGGACGCCGGTTTGATTGCGCGCCATCAAAAGCTGATCCCGCGCCTTCTGCAGCTGGTTCTTTGCATTGTCCAGGTTCGCCTGGGCCGTCGCGATGACGTCACGCCAGATGCGGGTATTGACATCGTTGACCACGACTTCCGAAGCGGCCACGACTTCACTCAAGACTTTCTGGGCATCGACAGCCGTGAATGCACGCGCCCTGACCGTCACGATGCCGCTGTTTGCGTCGATTTTCACTGAAACCATGTCTTCCCAGTAATCGAGCAGCTTCTCCGAACTCGCATCCCTCTTCAGGCGCGCAATTCGATCGATCGTGTCATTGCCGTAGATCTTTTGAAAGTCGACTTTTTCCTCGAGCGCGGCGACCATGTCCTTGCTCTTGATGAAATTGGTGACGATCAGGGTATTCTGGACGATCTGCGCAGGCGGCAGGCCGGTGACTTTGGTGATCTGGTTGCCTCCAAGTGCCGGCGTCGACGTGCGGACGGTAAAGCGCGTTTCCGATTGATACTGATCGGATGCGACGCAGGTAAAATAGTAAATCGAAGCGATGTTGGGAACGACAAGCAGTAGAAAGGTCGAGGCCAGGATGGCCTTGCCGATGATCTGCTGCATGGGGCGCGGCCGCAGGCCCACGGCCTTGAACAATTGGCTTCGCCTCGATGTCGAGAAGCGCAGCTTCCGTGCGGTTACGGACAGCTTCGTGGCCACGTTCCGGCTATGCTCCGTCGCGCTGAGCTGAAGCGTTTTGGGCGCGTTTTCGGTATCGTGAGCCATGTTGGGCCTTACTGTCGA
The DNA here is from genome assembly GCF_003627795.1 of Rhizobium sp. CCGE531. Taxonomy (NCBI): domain Bacteria; kingdom Pseudomonadati; phylum Pseudomonadota; class Alphaproteobacteria; order Hyphomicrobiales; family Rhizobiaceae; genus Rhizobium; species Rhizobium sp. CCGE531. The sequence goes on from NZ_CP032684.1 coordinate 1,481,867, forward strand.
TCCCTGATATTCTAGCGATTCAATCTATAATAGGCTTCGATAGCCTGCTCTACCTTATCGAAGATGATAAGTCTGCCGTCTACAAGTACCATGCCCCTATCGCAATGCGTATTGATCATGCTCATGCTGTGCGAGACCATGATGATGTCGGAATTCTTGCGCCGGTTCTCGAACGCGATGCGGCAGCGTTCCTGAAACCTGGCATCGCCGACGGCAAGAACCTCGTCCACCAGATAGCATTCGAATTCGATTGCCATCGAGAGCCCGAATGCCAATCGTGCGCCCATGCCTGAAGAATAGGTACGCACGGGTGCATCGAGATAATCGCCCAGTTCGGCGAACTCTTCGACGAAGCGGGACACCCGCCTCACATCCTCGCCATAGGCGCGCGCAACGAAATGGACATTGGCTCGCCCTGTCATCAAGGGATTGAAGCCGTTGCTTAGACCCAATGGCCAGGACACCCGAACATTCTTGGTGATCCTGCCTGAATTTGGGAGCATCGTGCCGGCGATCATGCGGATCGTCGTCGATTTTCCGGCACCGTTCACACCGAGCAGGCCATAGGAATAGCCCGACTCGAATTCGCAATTCACACGATCGAGGATGATCTTCCTGCCGCTTTGCGTCTTGAAGAATTTCGAGACGTTCTTGAAGCTGATCATGAGGCTTTCCCACTCATATCCGGTGATCCTCCACGGATGCCCAGATGAGGGAAAGCGTCGCCCAAGTCACGACCAATGCAAGCAATATGATCAGCGGCGTGCTGACACGACGAGGGAAAATCGATTCCTCTGGCAGTGTCGGCTTTACGAAAACCGCTAGATAAAGGGTCTTGCGCAGAGCCTCGGCAAGCACCGCATCGTAATTTTTCTGCGAACTCTCGTAGAGCTTTTCCGCGATCATGCGATCGGTTTCAAGTCTTGAATATTCCAGCAAAGCCTTTGCAAGGCTCGCATTCTCAGGTCCCGTCAACTCCGCTTTCATCTTCTCGATCTGCGCCTCGAGACTTTCCTTGGCGAGATTGAGCTGCTGATAGGTCGGCGAATTCTGAGCGTTGGACTGCCGCATCACGAAGAGGCGCGTTTCGAATTCCATCTTCTGCGCCAATAGGCCAGTCAGGATCGTCCCGCTGTTCTTGGCTTGCGTCTGCGGGCTGAGGAGGCCGGATGCATTCTGAAACTGATTGAGGGCGATCAAGGTGCCGCCATAGGCCTTGCCGCTTTTCTCGACGTCGGCCTTCATGCTCTGCACGATGTCGTTGCGGGCTCGCGTGGAAAGCTCGTTGATGAGCTTTTCGCTTTCCTCGATGATGGCATCCGCGAGCTTGACGGAGTCATCGGCTGCGAAAGCTCTGACTTTCAATGTGATGATGCCGGAAGTCACGTCTATGTAGGCGCTGACATGATCGTTCCAATATTTCAGAAATTCCTCATCGGATCGGGAAGAGCGAAATCGTGACAGAAAATCCGCATCCTGCCGGGTAAACATCGACCGGTAATCGATTTTCCTGCCTATTCGATTGAGGATTTCCGTCGAGTGAATGAAACTGGTGACGACATAGGCATCCTGCGAAGCCGAGCGCATGTTGAGAGCGCCGGCGGCTCCCGCGGTATCGCCGCTCTCACCGTTGTCGCCCGATCCCGACACGGCTCTGACGGCAAAGCGCGCCTCGGCCACATATTGGTCCGAGGCAATGAAGGCATAATAGACCGAACTCGCCAGGAAGGGCAGGATGACGAGCAGGACAAAGCCGATAAGTTTCAGCGGCGGCTTGCCGCCGGATCGGGTTTCCGGGTCTTTCCCGTCATGCACCGGTATATATTCGATTTCCTCGATGTCGGTGCGCGCCCGTTGTGCCGGCATCCCGCGTCGAAACAAGGATGGCAGAATATGCCGGCTTGCCTTCACCCGCGGGGAATCCTGAACTATGGCGTCTTCGATGACTGGCTTCGGCATGTCAGCTTGCAATCGTTTCCCGCGGGTTCGGCGCGGTCGGTTTCATCGCCTCACGCACATAGTGGTCTAAAATCAAATCCTCTTCGAGCATGAGCTCGGCAATATGCAGGCAACGCAATCGCGTCGCAACGTCTTCAAGTGTGCTGTGTCTTGGTGGCAGGGGAAAATCGTCGATCGAAATCCCGAGGAGTTCGCCGACTGCCTGTTGGAAGTAAAGGCTGTCCGTGTCGAAGCCGACCACGGCAAAGCGTGACAGCAGGTCGATCGCCGTAGCGACGTCGCTGCGTGTGACGGTCTGCTCCGGTATGGTCGTGGCCAATTGGCGGGTGACGGGTGACACCAGGACGTTTCTGACATTTTGCGGCGCCTTCTTCAGGGCGGTTTTCAGCGATGTCTCGCTTTCGAGGTCTACTTCGGCAAAATGTTCCGCGGCGGGCGCCAGGATGATCCTGTCCCGGTCGCCGAAGAAGGAAATCTGGGTTTTCGCCATTCGTCTCAAAAGGAATATCCGCAGGGCAAGTTCATAATAGGGATCGGTAAGCAGAGCGATGGCTTTGAACCCCTTATCGAGGAATTCCTCATAATTGCGCATCAATAGCCGCCCGCTGATATAGATCGACTGAATGGCATTGAGATGAAAGGCTTGAAGCGTCGTTTCATGGCCGAAACGCTCGACGGATGAAAGCTCGTACTGAAAATGGCGGCCGCAGTGATGGTCGAACTTGACCATCGGCACCAGCTGCGTTTCGAGCCGCAAGATCTTCAAGGGAATGGTGCTCGACAGCTGTGGCCGGCGGTAGATCAATAGCCCGGACTTGGCATCGTGGATCGTCAGCGACGTGCGTCCCACGAGGTCCGGGATGATCGCCGTATCGAGTTTGAACCCGACAAGGCCGTCTTCGTGTCGTCCCGAATCGATGACTGCCTGTTTGATCTGATTGCATGGCAGGGTCATCAGATCGCCGCTGGCATCCGATATCCTGATCTGAGGCTTGTCGGAAAAGCCGTCGGGGATGAGATAGCCCTCAAGCACATTGCCGTGATCATACTCGAGGTTAAACAGCATGAAGGATCTCCGGCGCCGTCACCAAAGGGCGACGAGAACCAGACAGGCGATCGTCCTGCGTCGCGGTATACGCTTCGTGATACTCGCCGATGCTGTGGATATCGAGTCCCGACATGCGAACCCCGTCAGGTGTTGACAGGCACTTTTCGCGCCAACAGCGAAAAGCTTGGGCCGCCAGGATGACTGAGATCTTCATCCCTGATGGTGATTTCGTTGAATCCCACTTCGCGCAAGAGCATCAGTATATCGTCTCGATGCATCCAAAAATGCCTGTCCTTCATGCCGCCGCAGAAGGACGCGTTGGCATTGGCGTGGTGGTAGCTGCGCTCATAGTAGCGCACGGGAATGCCGTCTATCATTCTCGTTTCCACCTTGCCGGTGAAGGGCAGCCAGCGCACGTCACCCTCGGGCATCGCATCCTCCAGAACGAAGTGCGTCCAGATGAAAACCGCATTGGACCGCTTTGCGAGCAAGCGAAGAAACTCGCCGGGATCCGCCATATGATAGAGAACGCCGGAAGCCAGCGCAAAATCATAGGTTTCCTCACGCTCCTTCAGCCATGCTTGAATGTCGCCCAGCATAAAAGAGGCGGTGTCGATGTTCAAAATTTGTTTGGTGACCAGGCACCTTAGAAAACAGAGGCGATTTGCCTCGATTGCATCTATCCGCGCCGGCCGATGGCCATGCAGCATAAAGGTATGCATCCCCTCCAGCGGGCCGATTTCGAGAACGGTCCTGCCTTCTATCGAGCCGAAGGTCCGCAATGCCCAATCGATGCGGTCGTCGGCATAGAGGGGCAGCTTGCCGGCATTGAGATTGAGCTCTGATGGGAATGCACAATTCCACCCCTGAAGGGCATCGATTGCATTCTGATGGTCCGGTTTGCCCTGCTCGTATTGATCAAATACCTCCAGCGAAGCTTTCGCGGCCTTCTTTTGGGAGCGTTTTGAAAAACCAAGCATACTATAACCTTTGTTTCCATCGGCATTCTGCCGTTCTGGAGAAATTATCTGAGCGGTTTTAAAGCGACGGCCAACGGCTGCAACCGTTTGCCGCCCGCAAGCGCGGGAGCTGCGCCGTCAGGCGCCAAATACGTTTCGCTTCCTCTATAGCTTCCATGGAATATTTGTCTCGCGAAAAGCAGAGCTTCGACAAGTTCTGATTGTTGCGATCTGTCCTATTTGCAGAAATTTCGGGTTGGGATTCGGTTGTTTTATAGGCAATAGCGAATTCGTCCAAAGCAGGGTACAGCCGAATCGGCGAAACGTGATGCCGCTGTTGGTGCTGATTTCTACTGGTGTCGTTACTTAATGATTCCTTCTATTATTTAGAAAATTTTAATTTTAAATGTAAAAAGAATATTTCTGCAAGTTGCGTAGCGCGTAATGGCCGCCTATACCGGTTGTGGTCCGGTGTTCGCTGAATTCCGAGTGTGTTCAGATAAGCGCACCTGATATTTTTGATTGTATCCCCAGTGTATGGGCTTGTTGACGTCAGCTCGTTATGCTTTTCAAGACGCCTATAGATTTGATGCATTCCATGTCGATGTATGCCATCAGGTAATCACGGCAGTTAATGTGTTTGAGGTTTTTCAATTGATTCGTATTGGCGCCGTATTTTGTTGCGTGGCCTTGGCGGGCTGTAATTCAGTATCGAGCGAAGGTCCATTAGCGGGTGCGATCGTGAGTGACGCCGGTCAGTCCGGCGCCCAGCTCGGACGCCGGAATGCTGCGGTTTTCGATGTTGTGGATATTGACAGCCGCAGCGCGCGCCTTGTTTCCGATTATGTTTCCTCGACGCTCAATCGCCGTTTCGGCATGGGCGGCAGCATTGGGCCTGTCGTCATCGGCGTTGGCGATGCGCTGAAGATCACGATTTTCGAAGCCGGCGTCGACGGCCTTTTTTCGACGGCGCAATCGAAGCAAGTATCGCTGGATATCGTCGTTCAACCGGATGGCAAGGCGGCAATCCCCTATGCGGGCTCGGTGCCCTTTGCGGGCAAGACGCTCGAACAGGCCCGCAAGGCAATCCTGGCGGCTCTGGCGACCAAGGCGGTCGAGCCTGATGTCATCGTGACAAGCATGGGCACGCCATCGCGCACCGTCACGGTTTCGGGCGCTGTCGGTCGTCCCTCGATGGTTTCGTTGGACCTGACCAAGGAAAAGATCACGGAGGTCGTCGCCAAGGCCGGTGGACCCGCGACGCAGCCTTACGAGACCTACGTTACGCTGGTTCGCGGCAGCCGAACCGGAACGGTCCTATTGAAATCGATTATCGAGCATCCCTCGGAAGACATCTATGTCCAGCCGGGCGATCAGATTTTCCTCGTTCGCGATCCGAGAACCTTCACTTTGCTCGGTTCCGTTCGCGGAGACGGACGCATGGAGTTCGGGGCAAATGATCTCAATCTCCTCGAGGCCGTTGCCCTGGGTCATGGCGCGATCGACGATTCGAGCAATGCCAAGGGCTTCTTCCTGTTCCGATACGAAGAGCCTGAAATCGCCAGAAGCCTGCTTGGTCCGGTTCGGTTCCAGGAATTGCTGCGCAAGGGAATGGTGACGGATGCCAAGGGACGCTACCCGATCGTCTACCGCTTCGATATGTCCAATCCCGACAGCCTGATCGTTGGGCAGACTTTCCCGGTCAAGAGCCGCGACGTCATTTATGTCTCGCGTCATCCGTCGGTTGATATTCGAAAGTTCTTGAGCCTGATCGGCACGCCGTTGGGTATTGCCTCGCAGGGGGCGGCGACCGCGGCGAACCTGGGACAGTAGCCGAACGAATGGAGGCGTTGCAGCTCTGACGACATCTGCTTGTGCCTCTATTCATTGGCGCGTGCCGACATCTGTATGATCGTGACGGATCATGCGTTGTGAACGAGCGGAATTCGTCGCGAACTGAATTGCCGAAATAATTGCAGTGGACGCAAACAAGGGCTGCGATTTTCTACGTGGATTGAGGGGTCTGAAAGATCTCATGTTGCATCGGTTGTTGCACTGCCGCATATTGGTTGTACACGCGCATTTTTTATCAGTAGCAACCATAGATAATTGCCATGTGGGTAGTTGATATGAAATTGGCCAGCCCGGTGCGCTTCGTAGAATATTGTTGAGAGATCATGACGGTTGAAATTATCGGACGCGCAAGCGTTGCCCCTGGGGCGGGTTCGATCGAAGAACTGCAGCTTGTCCTCAAGGAAGGGCGTTGCACGATAAGCCGTATACCTGAAGAGCGTTGGGATCTTGCGCGCTTTTGGCATCCGGCTGTGGGCGTCCCTGGAAAGACCTACACATTTGCGGCCGGCGTTCTCGGGAATGTCTACGCGTTTGACCCCGCGGTTTTCGGCCTTTCCCAGCGCGAGGCGATGCAGATGGATCCGCAGCAGCGCATCCTTCTCAATGTCGTCTGGCGGGCCTTGGAAGATGCAAATCTGCCGATCGACGGTTTCGAGGGGCAGCGGGTCGGCGTCTACGTCGGCGCATCCTCCCTCGAGCATGGCAACCTGACGCTCGAAGATCCGGCGTCAGGCGGCCCGTATTTCATGACGGGCAACACGCTTTCCATCGTTTCCAATCGTATCTCGCACATATTCGGGCTACGTGGGCCGAGCATGACGATCGACACGGCCTGCTCGTCGTCGCTGGTTGCACTCGACCAGGCGGTAAGGGCGCTGGAAGGCGGCGAGATTGATACCGCGATCGTTGGCGGCATCAACGTCCTGCTCCATCCAATGTCCTTTGTGGGCTTCGCGCAGGCGCGCATGCTGTCGCCGGAGGGCCTTTGCCGCGCCTATGACGATGATGGACGCGGTTACGTTCGGGCGGAAGGCGGTGCGGCGATCGTGTTGCGCCGGACGGATGTCGCGCTGCGCGAGAAGGATCGCAGCTATGCCAGGATCCATGCAGTCGGTGTCAATTCTTCGGGGCGGACCAACGGCATCTCGATGCCGTCGCGAGAGGCGCAGGCAGCCTTGCTGCAGTCGATCTATGAAGGGCGCGGGATCGACGTCAATCGCATTGCCTTCATCGAGGGCCATGGAACGGGAACGAAGGTCGGCGACCCCGCCGAAATATGGGCGATCGGCGAGGTCATAGGACGCAACCGGCGGGCGCCGGTGCCGATCGGCTCGATCAAGACCAATATCGGCCATACCGAACCCGCGTCCGGCTTGTTTGGACTGCTGAAGGCGATCATCGCGCTGGAGAATAATTTCCTCCCGGCTTCGCTGCATTTCGACCACCCGAACGAGGCCATCGATTTCGAGGGCTTGAACGTCCGCGTCAATACGTCTGCGATCGAACTTCTCCCTGCAAAGCAACCGCGCTTCGCGGGCGTCAACTCCTTCGGCTTCGGCGGCACGAACGCGCACGTCATCATCAGCGATCCCGATCCTGTCGCGCCGCCCGAACCGCAAATCAGGGGCGAAGGATTGGTTTTCGCGGCGAGCGCTCATTCCGCGTCCGCTCTTTCGAAGTTGCTCGAGGGATACAAGACGAGCCTTGAAAGCGCCGAGCCCAGGGAAGCTCGGCAGATCGTTGCCTCCGCCGCCGCCAATCGCGAACCCATGCGCCATCGCTTTGCGGCCCGGGCCAAGGACAGCGCGGCGGTACTTGCCGCGATCGACGCGCATCTGTCCGGCAAAACGTCGGTCGGCGAGGCGGGCGAGGCACCGGCGCAGGCCGCCAAGATCGCCTTCGTCTTTTCCGGCAATGGCTCTCAATGGGCTGGTATGGGCGTTGGCGCCTACGAGGAAAACCGCCATTTCCGGCAGTGCTTCCAGTCCTTCAGCGCTCTATTCGAATATTATCTCGGCGAGAAGCTGACGGATGTTCTGGTCGCTGCGGATCTTTCCGCGCGGCTTGCCGATACCAAGATTGCGCAACCGTTGCTGTTTGCGCTCCAGGCGTCCCTCTCGGACTGCCTGTGGTCGATGGGCGTCAAGCCGGATGCCGTCTTCGGCCATTCGGTCGGCGAAATCGCTGCAGCCTATGCGGCCAAGGCGCTGACGGCTGCCGAAGCGGTCGCAATCGTCGCCAAGCGCTCGCTGCATCAGGATCTTCTGGCCGGCGAAGGCAAGATGGCCGCCGTGGTGCTGGGCGAAGATGCCGCCTTGGCCTTCGCGAAGTCCCATGGCCTCAACAATATCTGTATCGCGGCGATCAATGCGCCGAATTCGGTAACGATCTCCGGCCCCGTCGACGAAGTGGAAGCGTTCAGGGATGCGGCGCGCAAATCCCAGATCGTCGCACACGTCCTCGATATCAACTATCCGTTCCATCATCCGATCATCGATCGTGCCAGGGATGCCTTTCTGAACGATCTGCCCGATCTGGCGCCGGATAGCGGATCAGGGACCTTCATTTCGACCGTGACCGGCGAACTGCGCGACGGGCGCCTGCTGGATACGCAATACTGGTGGCGCAATGTTCGCGATCCCGTGCTCTTCAAGGCCGGCTGTCAGGCTGCCATGGCGATGGGATGCAACCTCTTCATCGAAATTTCGCCGCGCCCGATCCTGTCCAACTATGTAGCGGAGATCGCCAAGCAGGCTTCGGTTCAGGTCATTGCCATACCGACCTTGCTGCGGGAAGCGCCCGTTGCCGGTCATGATCCTGTTTCGCAGTCATTCGCGAGGGCAGTCGTCAACGGTGCGCCGGCGCTGCGCGCGCGCGGCAGCGCCACGCGCAACGCTTTCGTCAGGCTGCCGTCCCTGCCGTTCGAGCCGCTGGAATTGCGGACGCAACCGACAGCCGACGAGATCGATATCTTCGGCCGTGACCGAAAGAATCCTTTTACGCTGCTCGGCTGGCGGACCGATCTCAACGGTTCGAACTGGAAGAACCATCTTGACGCTCGTCTCTTTCCGGACCTCGCCGAACATGTGGTCGATGGCAAGGCAATCATGCCCGGCAGCGGCTTCGTCGAAATCGCCGTTACGGCGGCACAGCAGTATTACGGGACGGACGAGGTTGAAATCGGCAATCTCGAAATCATCCGACCGCTCGAATTGTTCCAGGATCGCATGGTCGAACTGTCGACGATCCTTTCGCCCGAAACCGGGGACATCGAGATCCGGTCGCGTGAGCGCCTTAGCAATGACGAATGGACAGTGCATGCCGTCGGCCGTTGCCGCAAGCCCTTGAGCGGCGAGGGGTTTAGTGAAGCTGTCGATCGATCGGGCAGGGATCGCAAATCCGTTCTGACCTCTGAAGTGACCTATGAGACGGCGGAGCGTTTCGGACTGCATTACGGCCCGCATTTCCAGCTTCTGGCAAAGGCGGTCGCCTTCGGTCACGACGTCGTCGAAGTGGATCTGAAGCCGCCGGCGGCACCTGCGCATCCTTTCGGAACCTATAATCTCAACCCCATGTCGGTCGACGCCGCGTTTCACGGTCTCGTCGCCTTGTTCGATCAGTTTTCGGGCGATGAGGCCGGCGCGCCCTATATCCCCGTTCACTTCGGCACCGTAAAAGCCTTTGGCAGGGGAAGATCGATTGTCAAAGCGCGGATCGAGATCGATCGGTTCAGCGCAAATTCGATCAAGGCGCGTTTCACCTTGTCCGATGCAGGCGGCAAGCCGATTGCGGTTCTCGACGATTGCCGTTTCCGCCGCACGCAACTGCGCCGTCGGGCAACGCTCGAGTCCGTTGCGTTTCACTATGAGAGCATGCCGTCGGCCATTTTAGCCGGCGCCGATGCATTTCAGATTTCACCGGAGCCGAGCTCCGGCGAGAAGCATGCGCTCAACAATGCGAGCCTTCTTCTCGACGCCGCGGTCTATCGCGCCTGCCACGACGTAGCGCGGACCGTGGCGGACCGTAAAGGCAACGTCGCATTCTCCAGCCTTCCCGGCGATTCCGAATTCAGGTCCTTTCTGGTCAATTGCCTCTATATTCTTGAGGACGCAGGCATAGCGTCGGCGAGGGACGGCAAATGGGAGATCCCGCAAGAGCCGACATTGCCTCCGCTGGCTGAATTGCTGCGGGAAATCTATCGCGAGGATGCCGGGCGCGTGGCCGAGGCCGTTCTCGTGGGCAACGCCCATCGCGAGACGCTCGAGCATTTGGCGATGATACGCCCGCATGTTGTGGAGAAAGAGCCCGCGAACCGAGGCGCGGGCATTCCCGGCGGGGCGACTCTGGAGCATATGCTTCTCCACTCTCCTTTGAGCGAGAGGCGGCTTTCCCTGCTTGCGGAAGCATTAGCATCCGCCATTAAAGCCAATGCCGGGGTAGTTGAACACATTCTTGAGATCGGCTCGGTATCGGCGGCTTTCAGCCGAAAGCTGGCGGTCGCTGCCTCCGCCTCTGGCGCATGCCTCGTCATCGCCGAGCCGCGCGAGCACGCGCGCCGCGCGCTGGAGATCGCTTTCGAGCGCGACGCGCATGTCATCGTGACGGATCCGGCGAGGCTGGCGGATATCACCACTGCTGATATCGTCGTCGCGCCCGGTGATCAGAGCCAGCATCTGATGCGCCACAATGACGACATCAAGCGGATTCTCCGGACAGTCGCCAGCGGCGGCGGGCAATTGTTGCTGGCCGATCGCGCACCGAGCGCCTTCAATGATTTCGTCTTCGGCCTGTCCGAAGGCTGGTTTGCCGATAGCCAATCGCCGGAATTCCCGGTCGGACGGCTCGGGACGCCGCAACAGATCGAGGATCTGCTGGAGACACTTGGCTTTGACAAGCCTAGGATCCGCGAGCTGACCTTCCCCGAAGGTTCCCTGATCGCAGCATCGGCCTTGTCTGAACCGCGGCCGCAAGCGTCGAGCCCTGCTGAAGCTGCCGAGCCGATCTTGATCTTGTCGGAGCAGGGCAGGAACGGCCTGGCCAAGCTTGATAAGAGAATGACGATCATCGATCTCGGCGCATCATCTGCAGATCTTGCCGATGCTCTCGGCGCAATCAATCGCGACACTCGTGGGATCGTATTCATCGCAGACCTGCAGCCTGGCGAGGCGACCGAGCTCTCGCTGTCCCGTCTGTCGGCCTTCACCGAGTTGGCTGCTCTATTGTCGCGGAAAAGCGACGGAGCAAAGTCGCGGCTGGTCATCGTCGCACCGGGCGGTTCCCCACTGGCCGCTGGCTCCATCGATGAGGCCAATGCCGGCCTATGGGCCTTCGGACGTGTCCTTCAAAACGAATATGATGCCTTCGATGTGCATCTGCTGGACGCCGATGCGGATGACAAGCGGATTGTTGCGGTCATCGATGCCCTGATGGCGGCGGAGACCGAGAACAGAGAGTGGTTTCTGGATCGCCTGACCGGAAAAATCCGTGAGATCAGAGCTGCCGCCGGCCCCTTCGGCATCATCGACGCGAGCCGCCACGATTTCGGGGCGGCAACCATCCGGCAGCATGTCGGCGGTCGCCTGGATAGCGTGGCCTGGGAGGAAACCAGTCTTCCCGTGCCCGATGAAGGCGAGGTCGTCGTATCAGTCGAAGCCACCGGCCTCAACTTCCGGGATGTCATGTGGGCGATGGGTCTCCTGCCCGAAGAGGCCTTGGAAGATGGCTTTGCCGGCGCCACGATCGGCATGGAATTCGCGGGTAGAATTTTGGCCGTGGGCGATGCGGTCGATGATCTCCGGCCCGGCGATAAGGTGATGGGTATCGGGCCGGCTGCGTTCTCGACCCATGTTCGGGTCCGGCGCGGCGGCGTGACCAAGGTGCCGGAACAGATGAAAGCCGCTGCTGCCGCGACGGTGCCTGTTGCCTTTCTTACGGCCTATTACGCAATGGTCGAGCTCGGGCGTATCCAGCCGGGCGAAACCATTCTGATCCATGGAGCCGCCGGCGGCGTCGGCCTTGCCGCGCTCCAGATCGCCAAGCATAGGGGTGCCAGGGTGATCGCCACGGCCGGCACGGTCGAGAAGCGCGGCTTCCTTGAAATGCTCGGCGCCGATCATGTGCTCGATTCCCGCTCTCTGGATTTCGTCTCGGGCGTGCGGCGCCTTACCGACGGCGAGGGTGTGGATCTCGTTCTCAATTCGCTTTTCTCCGAAGCGATGGAGCGAAGCATCGAGCTGGTCAAACCCTTCGGTCGCTTCCTGGAGTTGGGCAAGCGCGACTATTATGCCGATCGCAAGATCGGCCTGCGCCCGTTCCGGCGCAATGTCAGCTATTTCGGCATCGATGCCGATCAGCTTCTGGTCAATGCGCCCGATCTTACCCGGCGTATCTTCAGCGAGATCGGAGAGCTCTTCGCGGAGGAAAAGCTGACGCCGCTGCCATATCGCGCCTTCGCCCATGACGAGATCGGCAATGCATTCCGCTTGATGCAGAATGCCGGCCATATCGGCAAGATCGTCGTGCGACCGCCCGTTCCGGGTGTCGATAGCGTCTTGCGGGCTCCGGCGAAATCTCTGCGCTTCGATGCCAAGGGTATTTTCCTTGTCGCAGGCGGCATCGGCGGTTTCGGGCTCTCCGCCGCTGATTGGCTCGTTTCCAGGGGCGCGCGCCGCATAGCATTGTGCTCGCGCCGTGGCATTGCCGATACGGAAACCAGGAAGGCGATGGGAGATTGGGCAAAGCGAGGCGTGGTCGCGACGCTGCATGCCTGCGATATCACCGATGCAGCCGCCGTCGAGACGCTGCTCGCCACGCTTCGCGCCGAAGGAGCGCTGAAGGGCGTTGTTCACGCCGCCATGGTCCTTGATGATGCGCTTCTTGCCAATCTGACGCCGGAGCGCAATCGCCCCGTTCTCGAGGTCAAGATACGCGGCGCCGAAACCCTCGATCGTTTGACGCGGGGCGACAAGCTTGAACTCTTTCTGCTCTTCTCCTCGGCAACGACCATGCTCGGCAATCCGGGGCAGGCCAATTACGTGATGGCAAACGGCTATCTGGAAGGCCTGGCCCGCGCGCGCCGCGCCGCGGGCAAGCCGGCTCTGGCCGTCGGCTTCGGCGCCATCGCTGACAAGGGGTTCCTTGCGCGCAACGGCGAGGTCAATGATCTTCTGTCCAAACGCATAGGCAAGGCCTCCTTGAAGGCGCGCGACGCGTTGGAACAAGTCGAGCGTTATATCCTGGCCGACACCGGCGCGATCGATGCCGCAGCCGTCATGATCGCCGAGATCGACTGGAATGCCGTTCGTCTGTTGCCGATTGCCGGTCGCTCGCTCTTCGAACCGCTGATGCGGCATGCCGGCAGCCATCAGGTCCTGAACGAGGGGGATAGCGTCGATCTCAGGGAGCTGATCAACGGCAAATCCGAAGAGGAAGCCCGGATCGCCCTGCATGCGCTCGTTGCGGCGGAAATTGCCGCGATCCTGCGCGTCACCGAAGATACAGTGACGCCCGACAAGGTTTTGAAGGATATCGGCCTTGATAGCCTGATGGCGATGGAACTCGGCATGAGCTTCCAGCAAAAGACCGGCTTCGATATTCCCCTGAGCGGTGTAGGCGAGGGCACGACCGTGGGCGACGTCGTCAGCCGCTTGCGGGATCGTGTCATGAATCGCAATGGTGACGATGTGAAGGCTGACGTCGCGGGCAACGACCAGATCGTCGAGCGTCTGGCGCGCAGCCATGCCGCCGAACAGGAAAAAAGGGCCGTTCAGTGACGATGCATGATGCTGATGACGGCAGCCCGGCGGAGCAGAAGAAAAGCAAGCTGCTGGAGCAGATGCGGCGTGTTGGCGAATCCTCGGGGCGTAACCGGGCCGAGCGTTTGAACAGACAGCCGCCGGCACAGCAACGTCAGGCGGCGCGTTTCGAAGACTTGCCGGAGTATAAGCGCGTCGCAACGCAGCGCATCGCCGGTGAATTGCTCGGCGTTGCCAACCCCTTCTATCGCTCGCACGATGCAGCCGCCGGTGCGACGACACGCATTGGCGGCCGTGAGTTCATCAATTTTGCCTCCTATGATTATCTGGCGACCAATACCGATCCGCATGTCGCTGAAAGCGCCAAGCAGGCGATCGATCGTTTCGGAATCTCGGCATCGGCGAGCCGCCTGGTCGCAGGCGAGCGGCCTGGGCATGCGGAATTGGAACGAAAGCTTGCTGCGGTCTACGGCGTCGATGCCGCCGTCTGCTTCGTCAGCGGCTACCTGACCAATGTCGCGGCGATCGGCTGCCTCATGGGACCTCAGGATCTGGTGATCCATGATGAATTCATTCACAACAGCGCGCTCGCCGGCATCAAGCTGTCCGGTGCGGCACGCCGGCTCTTTCAGCATAACGACGTCGGCAGCCTCGAGACTATCCTGAAGACGCTGTCATCCGATTTCCGCCGCATCCTGGTCATCGTCGAAGGCATCTATTCGATGGATGGCGATATCGCCGATCTGCCGGCGCTGCTGGAGCTGAAGGCGCGTTACGGTTTCTGGCTGATGGTCGATGAGGCGCATGCGCTCGGTATTCTCGGCAAGACGGGTCGCGGCACCTTCGAGCATTTCGGCCTCGATCCCCGGGACGTCGATATCTGGATGGGTACGCTTTCAAAGACGACATCGAGCTGCGGCGGCTATATCGCCGGCAGCGGCGCGCTTGCCGATATTCTGAAAGCGGAAGCCGGCGGCTTTGTCTATAGCGTCGGGCTGTCGCCTGTTCTTGCCGCCGCCGCCACCGCCGGTCTCGAAATCCTGCAATCCCAGCCCGAGCGAACCGAACGTCTCAGGCGCAATGGCCGGCTGTTCCTCGAAGAGGCGAGGGCGGCAGGCCTCGATACCGGCCTCAGTGCAGGCCACTCGGTCGTACCCGTCATCGTCGGCGATTCGCTTCGGGCGGCGCAGCTTTCGAACGATCTTTTGGCTGAAGGCATCAATGTCCTGCCCATCATCCATCCGGCCGTGCCGGAGGGCATGGCGCGTCTTCGCTTCTTCATCACCTGCAACCACACCGAGGAGCAAATCCGGCGTGCGGTCGCGCTCACGGCAGAGAAGCTGAAAAGTTTGCTGGACCGGAATTTCGGCCTCGCATCGCTCGATATGGACAAGATGATACAATTGCTGCCCATGGGCCTGGCCCCAGGCGGCCCGTAAATTCAGGACGATTGTCTCATGCATGTTATCGTCACGGGAGGTTCGAGCGGAATTGGTCTGGCGATAGCGAAACTTTATGCGGCCAGGGGTGATCGCGTTTCGCTTCTTGCCCGTCATCCCGGGCGCCTCGAGGAGGCGCGAGCCGAGATCGCATCCCTGCAAGGCGTCGACAGCACTCTTGTCCGAATATGTTCCGTGGACGTCGCCTCGGCTGCGGAGACCGCGCAGGCGGTGGAGCTTTGCGAAGCGTCCTTCGGCCCCTGCGATATCCTCATCGCCTCGGCTGGTATCGTCGAGCCCCAAGCCTTCGACGCGATGCCGGCATCGGTTTTCGATGAGCAGATCGCCATCAATTTTCTCGGGACGGCGAATGCCGTTCGCGCGGTCTACAAGGGTATGAGGCGGCGGCGCGGCGGCCGGATCATGATGATCTCCTCGGGCGCCGCCTTGATCGGCATCTTCGGCTACACCGCCTATTGCGCATCGAAATCGGCACTGGCCGGTTTTGCCGAAGCCTTGAGCGCCGAGGCGGCGGCTGCCGGCGTACATGTTTCCATCTGCTTTCCGCCCGATACGCTGACGCCGCAATACCGGCGCGAAATCTCTCTCAGGCCTCGTGAGGCGGAAATGTTGATGGGGTCCGTCAAGCCTTGGAGCGCCGAGGCGGTGGCCGCAAGGATCGTTCGTGGGCTGGATCGCGGACAGGCAAAAATCCATTTCGGATTGTCGCTGACCGCGCTCGCCTATTTCGGGCCGTTGATAAAACCACCGCTGAAATGGTGGCTTTCGCGCAAAACGCGAAAAATATCTGGGCAGGAGGCATATCTTGGTCTTGCCGACACGGCCGAGCAAGGCTTTGATCGTGATAAGTAATACGAAGCAATTGTCGATGCCGTGCTCTGAGCGGCGGTGGGCAATAGAAGGTCGGTCAGGGAATTGACGATCCGTTCCTCACGGATTTGGAAAACGCTGCGGCAGGCAGCGGGCATTTGGATGGCGCGATCTTGAAGCTGCATGATTTTCCAATTCTTTTGACGCTCGCCTGTCTTTTGTTTTCCTGCGTCATCGTCTTCCTGACCGATCCATTTGCTATGCCGATGGCGATCAACGCGCAGAATCGTACCGCAAGAAGCTGGCGGCGCCTCGTTTGCGATTGGGCGGCAAGAATTCCAGTCATCGTATTGATCTATGCCGCTTTCTTCGCGATTTCCTGGCGTCCCATCTACAGCACGCAAGCGGTCATCAGCTTCTTTGTCATTTTCACGGGAATTTCGCGGGCAAAATTCGAATTCATCCGGGAGCCTCTGGTATTTTCGGACATTGCGCTGGTGGTCGATGTCTTCAAATACAGGGAGATCTTCTATGCGACATCGCTGAACATTCTCTTCTGGGTGATTGCCTTCGCTTACGTATTCGGCCTCAGCGGCCTCTATATGTATCTGGAGCCATCGGTACTGCCGGCGTCCGGCGGCTTGCTTTGGATTCTCCTGATGCTCGCCGTCGCCTTCGCGCCTTGGCTTGCCTTGCTCAGCAGGGTTGTCAGCGAACCGGTTTGCCGTTTCACGCAGAGGTTTTTGGGCAGGGTCGATGTCAAGATCGATACCGTGCGGTTCGGTACCTTCGCTTCTGTCGTCTTTCATTTCGTCATCTGGGTCGGCGTCAGGCGCGAGGCGATCGTTTCGGAATTGTCCGGTCGCTTCATCTCGGCGCTTCACGAGCTTTGGGATCATGGCGAGGACGAGCCGCTCATTGTCATCTGGCAATCCGAATCCTTCATCGACCTCCGGCATTTCGGCGTCGAAAACATCAAGCTTCCGAATCTCGATCGCCTGCGTGATCGGGCCTCGCAATGGGGCCGCATGACCAGCGTTTTCGAGGGAGGCTATACGCTGCGGACCGAATTCGCGGTCTTGAGCGGTCTGCTGCCCGAAAATGTGCATATCGATGCCAGCTATCCCTATCTGCGCGCCAGTCATTACAAGGATGTCGTCTGGCCGGCGCGGCTCAAGAAGGCGGGCTGGAAGACGCAGTTTATTCATCCCTATGACAAGACGTTCTTCCTGCGTCACAAGGCGTTGCCGCAGCTCGGTTTCGACCGGATGATGATGCTGGACGAATTCGATCACAATCCCGAACGCGATGGCCCCTATGTCAGCGACCTCTCACTGACGAAGAGCGTGATTCGGACGATCGATGACGATGTCACCAGTAAGAATTTCGTCTTTGTCGCATCCATGGCCAATCACGGCCCCTGGGAGCCGGGCCGCTGCGGGGATCTGGTCAACCCCGTGGATATCTATGGCGAACTCTTGATGCGCGCCGATCATGCGCTCGGCAATCTTGCCCATCATCTCGACAGGCTGGATCGTCCGGTTTGGCTGCTTTTCTACGGCGATCATGCGCCCTTGCTGAAGGCCTTCGCCGATCCGTTCCCGGATCCGCGGACCGATTATGCCATCGTTCCCCTTGGCCGCGCGCGTGCCCATTCGCAAAAGCCGCAGCCACCGCGGGAAGAGGCGCCATGGAACCTGATCGGCGCATTGCTGCACTATGCGGGCCTTGGCGCCGAGGTTCCGGAGTAATGGCCGACGGGCAGGGGAAAAGGGGCGAGGGCGAAAGCCCGCGCACATTCCTGTTCCTGCAGGGGCCATCCTCGCCGCTCTTCATCGAGATCGCCAGGATACTAGGAATGGCGGGCAGCCGCTGCGTCCGCATCAACCTCAATGCCGGCGACTGGATTTCGTGGCGGCGGCGCAACGCCTTTAATTATCGCGGCAATTTTGTCGGCTGGCGCGCCTATGTCAGGCGGCGAATCGAAGCCGAAAATATCACCGATATGATATTGCACGGCGAAGAGCGCCCCTATCATCAGGTCGCCATCGAGGAGGCGCGCCGGCTGGGCGTCGGCATCAACGTCGTCGAGATGGGATACTTGCGGCCGGACTGGGTGACGCTGGAACGCGACGGGCTCTCCTCCAATTCGCATTTTCCCGATGACCCCGCCTACATTCTAAAGGCTGCGTTCAACCTGCCCGATCCGGACTGGACGCGCCGCTACAGCCAGACTTTCCTCGCCGAAGCGCTCTACGACCTCGTCTATTATCTGCCGACCGTCTTTCTATGGTTTCTCTATCCGGGCTATCGGCGGCATGGGCTCTATCATCCCCTTGTAGAATATGCCGGGTGGTTGAGGAGACTTCCCTCAAGCGGCAGACGGTCGCGCCAAGCGGAGGGCGTGATCGAGGATCTGATCGCCAGCGGCAAGCGATTCTTTGTCTATCCACTGCAGCTTCAGACCGATTTTCAGCTGCGGGCGCACTCGCCCTTTCATCAGCAGCAGGATGCCATCAGACTGATTCTCCGATCCCTTGCGGAAAATGCCACGCCGGAAACGCATCTCGTCCTCAAATTGCATCCACTCGACAACGGGCTTGTGGATTGGAGGGCCTGTGCCGACGGCATCGGCGCTTCCTGCGGGTTGTCTTCTCGTGTCCACTTCATGGATGGCGGCGATCTCGACCGGCTGACGGCCGGCAGCCAGGGAATGGTAACGGTCAATTCCACGGCAGCACTTTCGGCACTGCGGGCCGGCAAGCCTGTCAAAGCGCTCGGCGCGGCGGTCTACGACATAGAGGGCCTGAGCGATCGAGGGACTTTGGATCGATTCTGGCATGAGCCGAGGCCGCCATCGCCCGAGCTGCGCGATGCATTTTTCAGGCTGCTCGCGGCCGCCATACAGGTGCGCGGCAATTTCTGTTCGGGGGAGGGCGCGCATGCCGCCGCCGCTGAGATTGCCGGGAGATTATTGTCACGGACGGTCAATCTGCCGGATGGCTATGTCGACCCGCCACCGCGACAGCGGCCATCGAAGATGCATGTGCCGTGAGCAGGGTGAAAAAGGAACCGGTCGCCTGAAGGGTCTCGACCCCGAAATTGACAATACGGCGACTTACATGTGGACTGGAGCTGAACCTGGCGCGGCGATTCGACGCCAGGAAAGCGAATAACGGTTTGCCGGGAGCAAACATCATGGATGACAGCAAGATGGAAAGGTTCATGTTGAAGGAGCTGCTGATGATTATCGCGGCTCTCGTTCTTGTTTCCGTGGCGCTTCTGGCGGTCGTTATTTTCGGCAATTATTGAGCGGCGCGCACTGGACGCGCAAAACTGCCGTCCGAGAACGAAAAACATCGTTCATACCTGAAATTTGCCAATCGAAGTCAGGAAAGAATGGTGGGCGATGAGAGACTCGAACTCCCGACATCCTCGGTGTAAACGAGGCGCTCTACCAACTGAGCTAATCGCCCTTCAGCCAAGCGGGTCATTGGCCCGCCGCATTCGGTGGCCGTGATCTATGCGGAACAGGGAAAAACCGCAAGAGTGTTTGTGAAGATTTTTTGATTTTTTTGATTTTTACGCATCCTCGATCTTACGCATCCACATGTGCGAATTTGAGCCTCGCCGAACTATCCCTGGGCATATCAGGCGCTGATGAAATGCGTGGGGCGGGAACCTGCCATGCCAAATCGATTGAGCGGAAAGTTGCGGACAGGCTTGTCCAAAACAATTCGCGCTCTGTCATCGATTTGTATTCAAACCTGCTTGACACCCAAACACGAACCCCGTAGTTAGCCGCTCATCGAACGGCGAGGGCCGCTTTGATGGGTGCGAAAGCATCCGGAATGCTTGAAATGAAATGCGGGTGTAGCTCAGTCGGTTAGAGTGCCGGCCTGTCACGCCGGAGGTCGCGGGTTCGAGCCCCGTCACTCGCGCCATTTCAAGGTAATTTCCGGATCAGGCACCGTGCCGAAAGGCAAAGCAATGCGCGGGTGTAGCTCAGTCGGTTAGAGTGCCGGCCTGTCACGCCGGAGGTCGCGGGTTCGAGCCCCGTCACTCGCGCCATTCTCTCCAAGCCATTACAATCAAACGTCAATTTATTGCGATTGCGAACGAGCCTTTTCGCGTTTGCGCCGATTTGTCGCGTTGCCGTCGCAACATATTGATATCTACCGCTCGACAGTACCTCGAACGACAGATTCAAAAGGCTTGCGCGCGCGCTCCGCCTGCGCTAACCACGGCTTTGTTGCAACGCTCTTTCGCTTGCTGGGCATTTGCTCAGATGCGCCGCCCCGGCGCTGATCGCAAGCAGGGATGGACATGATGACTGGACTGCTCAGTTCCTATATTCCGATAGCGATTTTCATTGGTATTGCCTTGGTGATTGGCCTGGCGTTGTTGATCACGCCGTTTGCCGTTGCCTTCAAGGCGCCCGATTCGGAAAAGCTGTCGGCCTATGAATGCGGCTTCAATGCATTCGATGACGCCCGCATGAAGTTCGATATCCGCTTCTACCTGGTATCGATTCTCTTCATCATCTTCGATCTGGAAGTCGCCTTCCTCTTCCCATGGGCCGTCTCCTTCGGCGCGATCGGCTGGTTCGGATTCTGGTCGATGATGGTGTTCCTGCTGGTGCTGACCATCGGCTTTATTTATGAATGGAAAAAGGGAGCCCTGGAATGGGAGTAGCCCCAAGCAACACGATGCTCGTGGCGCCGCAGCCGAAGGGGATCGTCGATCCCGCGACCGGCAGGCCTGTCGGCAGCAACGACCCGTTCTTCGGCGAGATCAACAACGAGCTCGCCGACAAGGGCTTTCTGGTCACCTCCACCGACGAGCTGATCAACTGGGCCCGCACCGGCTCCCTGATGTGGATGACCTTCGGTCTCGCGTGCTGCGCCGTTGAAATGATGCAGGTTTCCATGCCGCGCTACGACGTCGAGCGCTTCGGCTTTGCGCCGCGTGCCTCGCCGCGCCAGTCCGACGTCATGATCGTCGCCGGCACGCTCACCAACAAGATGGCGCCCGCTCTGCGCAAGGTCTACGACCAGATGCCCGAGCCGCGCTATGTCATCTCGATGGGCTCCTGCGCCAATGGCGGCGGCTACTATCACTATTCCTATTCCGTCGTGCGCGGTTGCGATCGCGTCGTTCCGATCGATATTTATATTCCGGGCTGTCCTCCCACGGCGGAGGCGCTGCTTTACGGCGTGCTTCTGCTGCAGAAGAAGATCCGGCGCACTGGCACGATCGAACGGTAAGGCAGGGGACAAGGTATCATGAGTGAAGCCCTGAACGAGCTAGCCGCTTATCTAACGGAAGTTCGCGGTGCCCTGATCTCCTCGAGCGAGATCAGCTACGGCGAACTGAATGTGACGACGGCGGCCGAAAACGTTATCGCCCTGCTGACTTTCCTTCGTGACGACGCCAAATGCGGCTTCGTCAACATGACGGATATCTGTGGCGTCGACTGGCCGCAGCGCGCCGAGCGCTTCGATGTGGTCTACCATCTTCTGTCGCCGAAGAAGAACCTGCGCATCCGCGTCAAGGTTCCTGTCGGCGAGGACCAGCCTGTTCCCTCTGCTTGTGGCCTTTATCCCGGCGCTGACTGGTTCGAGCGCGAAACCTGGGACATGTACGGCGTTCTTTTCACCGGGCACCCGGATCTGCGCCGTATCCTGACCGACTATGGTTTCGAAGGCCACCCGCTGCGCAAGGACTTCCCGACGACCGGTTTCGTCGAGGTTCGCTACGACGATGCCGCCAAGCGCGTCGTCTATGAGCCTGTGGAACTGAAACAGGAATTCCGTAACTTCGACTTTTTGTCTCCCTGGGAAGGCACGGACTACGTGCTCCCCGGCGACGAAAAGGCGAAGGCATAATTTGAGGGCGTGTGGTGGGCTCCAGCCCGCCATTCTCTGAATATCTGACAACGCGAGCATCGCCGCCATGACAGAACATAACGTTCGCAACTTCAACATCAATTTCGGCCCGCAGCATCCGGCCGCGCACGGCGTTTTGCGTCTTGTCCTCGAATTGGACGGCGAAATTGTGGAACGCGTCGATCCCCATATCGGGCTGCTGCATCGCGGCACGGAAAAGCTGATCGAAACGAAGACCTATCTGCAGGCCGTTCCTTATTTCGATCGCCTCGACTACGTGGCGCCGATGAACCAGGAGCATGCCTATGCGCTGGCCGTCGAAAAGCTGCTCGGCATCGACATCCCGATCCGTGGCCAGCTGATCCGCGTCCTCTATTCGGAAATCGGCCGCATCCTGTCGCATCTCCTGAATGTCACCACGCAGGCCATGGACGTCGGCGCGCTGACGCCGCCGCTCTGGGGCTTCGAAGAGCGCGAAAAGCTGATGGTGTTCTACGAGCGCGCCTCCGGCTCGCGCATGCACGCCGCCTATGTTCGCCCGGGCGGCATTCACCAGGATCTTCCGGAAAAGCTCGTTCAGGATATCGGCGACTGGTGCGATCCCTTCCTGAAGGCGCTCGACGATATCGACGACCTCCTGACCGGCAACCGCATCTTCAAGCAGCGTAACGTCGATATCGGCGTGGTTTCGCTGGAAGACTGTTGGGCGTGGGGCTTCTCGGGCGTCATGGTCCGCGGCTCGGGTGCCGCCTGGGACCTGCGCAAGGCGCAGCCCTATGAGTGCTATTCCGACCTCGAATTCGATATCCCGATCGGCAAGAACGGCGACTGCTACGACCGTTACCTGATCCGGATGATCGAAATGCGTGAGTCCGTCCGCATTATGAAGCAATGCGTCAATCGCCTGCTGGGGGATGCCAAGGTCGGGCCGGTCTCTTCGCTTGACGGCAAGGTCGTGCCGCCGAAGCGCGGCGAAATGAAGCGCTCGATGGAAGCGCTGATCCACCACTTCAAGCTCTACACCGAAGGCTATCACGTGCCGGCCGGCGAGGTTTACGCGGCCGTCGAAGCGCCGAAGGGCGAGTTCGGCGTCTATCTCGTCTCCGACGGCTCCAACAAGCCTTATCGCTGCAAGATCCGCGCGCCGGGCTATGCGCATCTGCAGGCCATGGACTTCATGTGCCGCGGCCATCAGCTTGCCGACGTCGCTGCTGTGCTTGGTTCGCTCGATATCGTGTTCGGTGAGGTGGATCGCTGATGCGAGCCTGGCAGGTCGTTATTCCTGTGATCCTTGTCGCTTGCGGCGCTTCGGCGCAGCAGACCGGCAAGGCGCAGACCCTGCCGAACATCACCATGCAGGGTTCGAATGCGACAAGCACGAATTCTGCGAAAGGCGGAAATGAGGCCGCATCGGGCGGAAATTCCACGATCGCCGACCTCCTTTCCCACGGTTATCAAATCAAGGCCGCCGTACCGAACGGCGGCAAGTTTGTTGTGTTTATGCAGAAAGACCAGTCGGCCTATGCCTGCGAATTCTCGTCCCTGACGGATACGCGGTGTGGGTCCTTAAACTGAGATAAGGCGTGAAAGATGTCCGTTCGTCGACTTGCCGAAGATCAATTCCAGCCTGCCGCATTTGCCTTCAACAAGGAGAATACGGTCTGGGCTGAAAAGACGATCAAGAAATATCCCGATGGTCGCCAGCAGTCCGCGATCATCCCGCTGATGATGCGCGCACAGGAGCAGGATGGCTGGGTTACCAAGGCCGCTATCGAGATGATAGCGGATATGCTTGACATGGCCTATATCCGCGCGCTTGAGGTCGCGACCTTCTACACGCAGTTCCAGCTGCATCCGGTCGGCACGCGCGCCCACGTCCAGGTTTGCGGAACGACGCCTTGCATGCTGCGCGGCGCTGAAGGGCTGATCAAGATCTGCAAGAGCCGGATCAACGACCATGCCCTCGAGCGCAACGCCGACGGCACGCTCTCATGGGAAGAGGTCGAATGTCAGGGCGCCTGCGTCAACGCACCGATGGTGGTGATCGGCAAGGATACTTATGAGGATCTGACGCCGGCACGTCTCGAGGAGATCATCGATGCATTCGCCGCAGGCAAGGGCGGCGAAGTTTCGACCGGCCCGCAGATCGATCGCGTTTTCTCCGCCCCGGAAGGTGGTCTGACGAGTTTGCTGCCGGATGAGGCAAAGGCGAAGAGCGCTACAGGCAAGGCCAAGGCCGCCGCCGAAGCCGTTTCGATCCCGCCGTCCGAGGCAGGGCGCGCCAAGAGCACGGATGCCGAAACCAATCAGAGCCTGAAGACGCCGGCAACGGCGCCGAAGGAAGCAGCCAAGAATGCCAAGGCTGCTGAAACGCAGCCGCTTTCCGGCACCACTGCTTCCGCGGTCGTATCGGAAAAAGCCGGCAGCACGCAGAAGCCGTCGCTGACGGACAAGGATCGCCCCGCCGCTATCGAGAAGCCCCCGCAGCCCGATGATCTGCAGCTGATTTCCGGCGTCGGCCCGAAGATCGAGTCGACCCTGCATGAAATCGGCATCTTCACTTTCGCGCAGGTCGCTAGCTGGAAGAAGGCCGAACGCGAATGGGTCGATGGCTACCTGAATTTCAGGGGCCGCATCGAACGTGACGACTGGGTCAAGCAGGCTGAGGCACTCGCTAAGGGTGGCGAAGCGGAATATATCAAGGTCTTCGGCAAGAAGCCGCGGTAAGAGGTGAAGCATGTTACAGGATCAGGATCGCATCTTTACCAATATCTACGGCCTCAAGGACAAATCCCTGAAGGGCGCGATGTCGCGCGGCCATTGGGACGGCACGAAGCAAATCCTCGAAAAGGGTCGTGACTGGATCATCAACGAGATGAAGGCTTCCGGCCTTCGCGGTCGTGGCGGCGCAGGCTTCCCGACGGGTCTGAAGTGGTCCTTCATGCCGAAGGAAAGCGACGGCCGTCCGCACTATCTCGTCGTCAACGCCGACGAATCCGAGCCGGGCACTTGTAAGGACCGCGATATCATGCGTCACGATCCGCATACGCTGATCGAAGGCTGCGTGATCGCCGGTTTCGCTATGGGCGCGAACACCGCCTATATCTATGTTCGCGGTGAGTACATGCGCGAGCGCGAAGCCCTGCAGGCGGCGATCGATGAATGCTACGATGCCGGACTTCTCGGTAAAAACAATAAGTTGGGCTGGGACTATGATGTTTTTGTTCATCACGGCGCCGGCGCTTACATCTGCGGCGAGGAAACCGCGCTGCTCGAAAGCCTGGAAGGCAAGAAGGGCCAGCCGCGCCTGAAGCCGCCGTTCCCGGCCAACATGGGTCTCTATGGCTGCCCGACGACTGTCAACAACGTCGAATCCATCGCCGTTGCCCCGACGATCCTGCGCCGCGGCGCCGGCTGGTTCTCGTCCTTCGGCCGTCCGAACAATGTCGGCACGAAACTGTTCATGCTCTCCGGTCACGTCAACCGTCCTTGCACGGTCGAGGAGACGATGGGCATCACCTTCCGCGAGCTGGTCGAAAAGCATGGCGGCGGCATTCGCGGCGGCTGGGACAATTTGCTTGCCGTCATTCCCGGCGGTGCATCGTGCCCGGTCGTTCCGGCAGCCGACATTATCGATTGCCCGATGGATTTCGACGGCCTGCGCGAAGTCAAGTCGTCCTTCGGTACGGCTGCGGCAATCGTCATGGATAAGTCGACCGACATCATCAAGGCGATCGCCCGCATCTCGGCCTTCTTCAAGCACGAGAGCTGCGGCCAGTGTACGCCGTGCCGCGAAGGCACGGGCTGGATGTGGCGCGTTCTCGAGCGTATGGCACGCGGCAACGCGCAGAAGCGCGAGATCGACATGCTGTTCCAGGTGACGAAGCAGATCGAAGGCCATACCATCTGTGCGCTCGGCGACGCAGCCGCGTGGCCGGTACAGGGCCTGATCCGCAATTTCCGTCCGGAGATCGAAAAGCGCATCGACCAGTACACCGCCAACGCGATGAGCCACGGCGCGGTACTGGAAGCAGCCGAGTAAGGACCGATGATGGCGAAGACCAAGGATATTAGGCAGGGCAGCGGAGCGACCGATCATGCATCGGCCGATCTCGGCCGCGTCGCCGCCGATATGCTGCGGAATTCGCCGATCATGCCGATCCATCCGCTGATGGCGCATCCGGCGGCGGCGTTTGCCGCTGCGGCGGCCATAGGCTTCGGCGTCACATCGCAGATCGCCGGCGCGTTCTTCGGTGTGCTTCAGGGCGCGGCCGAGGCGGCAAGCAAGCGTGCCGTCGAGCCCGGCGAAGAGAATGACGCCGTTGCCGCCGCCAAGCCGGCGGCAAAGAAAGAAGGGGCAGGGGAGGTGAAGCCGGTCAAGGCATCGCCCGCTGCCAAGCCGGTCGTTTCGAAGCCCGTGGCTGCCAAGCCAAAGCCTGCGGTCGCAAAGAAGGCCGAACCGAAGCCGGTTGCTGCCGCCGTGATCGTGACTGCGCCCGCCAAGAGCAAGGCCTCTGCCAGGAGCAAGGTCGAGGTAGCGGCGCCGGTTGCCGCAAAGCCGGCGCCTGTCCGTAGCCGCAAGGCCGCGGTGAAGGTAGACGACCTCAAGCGTATTTCCGGCGTCGGTCCGAAGCTGGAGCAGGTGCTGAACGGACGCGGCATCAAGCACTTCGCCGATATCGCCGGCTGGAGCGATGCCGAAATCGAGCGGATCGATGTGGATCTCGGTTTCGACGGCCGCATCCGGCGCGACGACTGGGTCGGCCAGGCGAAGGCGCTGTTGCCGAAGGGCCGGAACTGAGAGTTTGCCTCGGCTGCATCCGGCGGCCAGGGAGGGCGAATGAACGCGGTTGAGATGATTGCGGGGATGTCCGCGATGTCTCGATCGCAAAGCTGGTCTTGCGGGGACAAGATCCGGCAAAGCTTACTGTGAGCGAACCGGTGCCATCAGGCGGTTGAGCCGTTCCGATGGCAGTCCGGTTTGCGATCATGAAATTGTCTGCGGCCAGATCGGGCTGAAGACGTGACATAGGACTGAGTGGACGATGGCTAAACTGAAGATTGACGGTAAAGAGATCGAAGTTCCGGATCACTACACGCTTATCCAGGCGTGCGAGGAAGCCGGCGCCGAAGTCCCGCGCTTCTGCTTCCATGAACGACTGTCGGTGGCCGGCAATTGCCGCATGTGCCTCGTCGAGGTGAAGGGCGGTCCGCCGAAGCCCCAGGCATCCTGCGCCATGGGCGTTCGCGATATCCGCGGCGGCCCGAACGGCGAGCTTCCGGAGGTCTTCACCAATACGCCGATGGTCAAGAAGGCCCGCGAAGGCGTGATGGAATTCCTGCTGATCAACCACCCTCTGGATTGCCCGATCTGCGACCAGGGTGGCGAATGCGACCTGCAGGACCAGGCCATGGCCTTCGGCATCGATAGTTCGCGCTATCAGGAAGACAAGCGTGCCGTCGAAGACAAGTATATCGGCCCGCTCGTCAAGACCGTGATGAACCGCTGCATTCACTGCACGCGCTGCGTTCGTTTCACGACGGAAGTCGCCGGCATCTCCGAGCTTGGCCTCATCGGCCGCGGTGAAGATGCCGAGATCACCACCTATCTCGAGCAGGCCATGACCTCCGAGCTGCAGGGCAACGTCGTCGACCTTTGCCCGGTCGGCGCCCTGACTTCGAAGCCTTTCGCCTTCACGGCCCGCCCGTGGGAACTGAACAAGACCGAATCGATCGACGTCATGGACGCGCTCGGTTCCGCCATCCGCGTCGACACGCGCGGCCGCGAAGTCATGCGCGTTCTGCCGAGGGTCAACGAGCAGATCAACGAAGAGTGGATCTCCGACAAGACGCGCTTCATCTGGGACGGCCTGAAGACGCAGCGGCTCGACAAGCCCTATATCCGCAAGGACGGCCGCCTGCAGCCGGCAAGCTGGAGCGATGCTTTCGCCGCCATCAAGTCGGCCGTTTCCGCCACCAGCGGCGACAAGATCGGCGCCATCGCCGGCGATCTTGCTTCCGTTGAGGAAATGTACGCTCTCGGCGAGCTGCTGAAATCACTGGGATCGGAGAATATCGACTGTCGCCAGGACGGGACGGCGCTTGATCCGTCGCTCGGCCGCACAAGCTACATCTTCAACCCGAGCATTCAGGGTATCGAAGCCGCCGATGCGCTGCTGATCGTCGGCGCCAATCCGCGCTTCGAGGCTGCCGTGCTGAATTCGCGCATCCGCAAGCGCTGGCGCCGCGGCAAGTTCCCGATCGGCGTGATCGGCGAAGCCGCCGACCTTCGTTACTCCTACGACTATCTCGGCGCAGGCCCGGATACGCTGGCCGATATCGTCAGCGGCTCGCATAGCTTTGCCGAAGTTCTGAAGAATGCCCAGAAGCCGATGATCATCATCGGGCAGGGAGCTCTCACCCGCGAAGACGGTGCCGAAGTGCTGGCGAATGCCGCCAAGCTCGCCACGGCCGTCGGCGTCGTCAAGGAAGACTGGAACGGCTTTGCCGTGCTGCACACGGCGGCCTCGCGCGTCGGCGGCCTCGATCTCGGCTTCGTTCCGGGCGCAAAGGGTGTCAATGCGGCTGCCATGCTGTCGTCGATGGACGTCCTCTTCCTGCTCGGCGCCGATGAGCTCGACTTCAGCCGCAAGGCCGCGAAACTGACGGTCTATATCGGCTCGCACGGCGACAGCGGCGCTCAGACCGCCGACGTCATCCTTCCGGCGGCTGCATACACCGAAAAGTCGGGCACCTGGGTCAACACCGAGGGCCGCGTCCAGATGGGCAACCGCGCCGGTTTCGCACCGGGCGACGCTCGCGAGGATTGGGCGATCATCCGCGCCCTTTCCGACGTGCTCGGCAAGAAGCTCCCCTTTGATTCGCTGAGGGAATTGCGCGCGAAGCTGTATGCAGCCTTCCCGCATTTCGCCGGCATCGACGAGATTGCCGAAGCCGATAGCGCTCAAATTGCCGCACTTGCGAAAAAAGCCGGCGCGATGGGCAAATCGGCATTTGCTTCGCCGATCAAAGACTTCTATTTGACGAACCCGATAACGCGCGCATCGGCTGTCATGGCAGAGTGCTCGGCATTGGCCCGCAACAATTTCCGCGTTGCGGCAGAGTAAGGGCAGAGGACTATGGATTCATTCGTTTCGACCTATCTCTGGCCGGCGCTGATCATGATCGGCCAGTCCCTGCTTCTCCTGGTCTGCCTGCTGGTTTTCATCGCCTACATCCTGCTTGCCGACCGCAAGATCTGGGCTGCCGTCCAGCTGCGCCGCGGCCCGAACGTCGTCGGTCCCTTCGGCCTATTCCAGTCCTTCGCCGACTTGCTCAAGTTCATGTTCAAGGAGCCGATCATCCCGGCCGGCGCCAACAAGACGGTGTTCCTGCTGGCGCCGCTTGTTTCCGTGGTGCTGGCGCTTTCCACCTGGGCCGTCGTGCCGGTGGCGCAGAACTGGGTTGTCGCCGACATCAATGTCGGCATCCTCTACATTCTGGCGATCTCGTCGCTGGAAGTTTACGGCATCATCATGGGCGGCTGGGCTTCGAACTCGAAGTATCCGTTCCTCGGCGCGCTTCGCTCGGCGGCACAGATGGTGTCCTACGAAGTCTCGATCGGCTTCGTCATCGTCACCGTACTGCTCTGCGTCGGTTCGCTGAACCTGACGGATATCGTGCTCTCGCAGCAGACCGGCCTCGGCACGAAGCTCGGCCTGCCGGCCTCGTTCCTCGATTGGCACTGGCTGTCGCTGTTCCCGATGTTCATCGTGTTCTTCATTTCGGCGCTGGCTGAAACCAACCGTCCGCC
Source organism: Rhizobium sp. CCGE531 (assembly GCF_003627795.1). Taxonomy (NCBI): domain Bacteria; kingdom Pseudomonadati; phylum Pseudomonadota; class Alphaproteobacteria; order Hyphomicrobiales; family Rhizobiaceae; genus Rhizobium; species Rhizobium sp. CCGE531. The sequence goes on from NZ_CP032684.1 coordinate 1,511,412, forward strand.
CTTCGACCTTCCGGAAGCGGAATCGGAGCTGGTTGCCGGCTTCATGGTCGAATACGGCTCCTCGCCCTACATGATGTTCATGCTCGGCGAATATGCGGCCGTCGTCCTGATGTGCTCGCTGACGACGATTCTCTTTCTCGGCGGCTGGCTGCCTCCGGTCGATATCTGGATCCTGAACTGGGTTCCGGGCATCATCTGGTTCCTGCTGAAGTCGTGCCTGGTTTTCTTCATGTTCGCGATGGTCAAGGCTTTCGTGCCGCGCTACCGCTACGACCAGCTCATGCGTCTCGGCTGGAAGGTTTTCCTGCCGCTGTCGCTCGCCATGGTCGTTATCGTTGCATTCGTGCTGAAGCTGACGGGATGGGCGTGATGATGTCTTTCCCCGCTTCTGGCAGTTTTGGAGGTTAAGATGGCCGGTTTGTCCAACGCCGTCAGCTCGCTGTTCCTCAAGGAATTTGTCGGCGCGTTCTTTTTGTCGATGCGTTACCTCTTCAAGCAGAAGGCGACGATCAACTATCCGTTCGAGAAGGGGCCGGTCAGCCCGCGCTTCCGCGGCGAACATGCGCTACGCCGCTATCCGAACGGCGAAGAGCGCTGCATCGCCTGCAAGCTCTGCGAAGCCATCTGTCCTGCCCAGGCCATCACCATCGAGGCCGGGCCGCGCCGCAACGACGGCACCCGCCGCACGGTGCGTTACGATATCGACATGGTGAAGTGCATCTATTGCGGCTTCTGCCAGGAGGCATGTCCGGTCGACGCCATCGTCGAAGGGCCGAACTTCGAATTTGCCACCGAGACCCGCGAAGAGCTTTACTTCGACAAGACGCGGCTCCTGGACAATGGCGACCGCTGGGAACGCGAAATCGCGCGCAACATCGCGATCGACTCGCCGTACCGCTGAGCGGAGTTTTGAATATGCCGTGACGGGCGGCCACGATTGTCGCCGTCGCGGTTGAATATGGATCGGGGCTTTGCCAGACTTATCGTCCGGTCGAGCTCCATCGGGCAGGGAACTCCCGGCTGCCCGGGGGAAGACGAAAAAGGCACCAACATGGGTCTGCAGGCTCTTTTTTTCTACATCTTCGCCTTTGTCGCTGTGGCGTCGGCGTTCATGGTCATCTCGGCGCGGAATCCGGTCCATTCGGTCCTGTTCCTCATCCTGGTTTTCTTCAACGCGGCCGGCCTGTTCCTGCTGATGGGGGCTGAATTCCTGGCGATGATCCTGCTGGTCGTTTATGTCGGCGCGGTGGCGGTTCTCTTCCTCTTCGTCGTCATGATGCTCGATATCGACTTCTCTGAGCTCAGGGCAGGCATTCTGGAATATGCTCCGATCGGCGCATTGATCGGCATCATCCTCGCCGCCGAGCTGATCGTCGTCGTCGGCGGCAGCGTGATTTCGCCCACTATCGCCAAGTCCGTCGCCATGCCGATACCGGCGCCGTCGACCCGGACGAATACCGCCGCCCTCGGCGACGTGCTCTATACCAACTACGTTTATTTCTTCGAGATCGCCGGCCTTGTGCTGCTGGTTGCGATGATCGGCGCAATCGTGCTGACATTGAAGCATCGCACGCACATCAAGCGCCAGAACATTTCCCAACAGGTCGCCCGCACGCCCGCGACCGCCGTCGAGGTGGTCAAGGTCAAGCCGGGGCAGGGCGTCTGAGGCGAGGCACGAAGGTCAAAGGAACAAGAATATGGTCATCGGACTTTCCCATTACCTCACGGTCAGCGCCATCCTCTTTGTGCTCGGCGTTTTCGGTATCTTTCTCAACCGCAAGAACGTCATCATCATCCTGATGTCCGTCGAGCTCATATTGCTCGCCGTCAACATCAACATGGTCGCCTTCTCGTCGTTCCTCAACGACATCGTCGGCCAGGTTTTCGCTCTGTTCATTTTGACTGTCGCCGCCGCCGAGGCTGCCATCGGTCTTGCAATTCTCGTCGTCTTCTACCGTAACCGCGGTTCCATCGCCGTCGAAGACGTCAACATGATGAAGGGCTGATACAGCTATGTTTTTATATAAGGCTATCGTCTTTCTTCCCCTGATCGGCGCGATCATAGCCGGCCTTTTCGGCCGCGCGATCGGCGCCAAGGCTTCGGAATATGTTACCACCGGCCTGATGATCGTCGCCGCGGTTCTTTCCTGGGTCGTCTTTTTCACGGTGGCTCTCGGCCATACGGACGGCGTTATCAAGGTTGAAGTGCTGCGCTGGATCCAGTCCGGCGGCATCGACGCGTCCTGGTCGTTGCGCGTCGACACGCTGACCTCGGTGATGCTGATCGTCGTGAACTCGGTCTCGACCCTGGTTCATGTCTATTCGATCGGATACATGCATCATGATCCGCATCGTCCGCGCTTCTTCGCCTATCTCTCGCTCTTCACCTTCGCCATGCTCATGCTGGTGACCTCCGACAATCTCGCCCAGATGTTCTTCGGCTGGGAAGGCGTCGGTCTGGCCTCCTATCTGCTGATCGGCTTCTGGTTCAAGAAGCCGTCCGCCTCCGCGGCGGCGATCAAGGCCTTCATCGTCAACCGCGTCGGCGACTTCGGTTTCGTGCTCGGTATTGCCGGCGTCTTCGTCCTCTTCGGCTCGATCAATTTCGATGTGATCTTCGGCAATGCGCAGAGTTTTGCCGCGGGGCAGGGCGGTCAGCCCGGTGACATCGTGCTGAACTTCTTGGGCATGCATCTTGATCGCGGCCACGCGCTGACGACTGTCTGCCTGCTGCTCTTCATGGGCGCGATGGGCAAGTCGGCGCAGTTCCTGCTGCACACCTGGCTGCCGGACGCCATGGAAGGCCCGACGCCGGTCTCCGCACTGATCCATGCCGCAACCATGGTCACCGCCGGCGTCTTCCTCGTCGCCCGCATGTCGCCGATCTTCGAATTGTCGCAGGATGCGCTGACCGTCGTCACCATCATCGGCGCGATCACGGCCTTCTTCGCCGCGACCGTCGGCCTCGTCCAGAACGACATCAAGCGCGTCATCGCCTACTCGACCTGTTCGCAGCTCGGCTACATGTTCGTCGCCCTTGGCGTCGGCGCTTACGGTGCCGCGATCTTCCATCTGTTCACCCACGCCTTCTTCAAGGCGCTGCTCTTCCTCTGCGCGGGCTCGGTCATCCATGCCGTCGACGGCGAGCAGGACATGCGTCATATGGGTGGCCTGCGCCCGCATATCCAGAAGACCTTCTGGATGATGGTTATCGGCACGCTGGCAATCACCGGCGTCGGCATCCCGCTCACACATATCGGCTTTGCCGGCTTCATCTCGAAGGATGCGATCATCCTGGCGGCCTTCGCCTCGCACAATGCAGCCGCAGGCTTCGCCTTCACGCTGCTCGTCATCGCGGCGATGTTCACCAGCTTCTATTCCTGGCGCCTGATCTTCATGACCTTCTTCGGCAAGCCCCGCGCTTCGCACGAGGTCATGCACCACGTGCATGAATCGCCGAATGTCATGCTGATCCCGCTCTACCTGCTGGCGATCGGCGCCGTCTTCGCCGGCATGTATTTCAACGCCGATTTCGTTGGTCATGCCTATGAGGAATTCTGGAAGCATGCGCTGTTCACGCTCCCGGACAACAAGATCCTCGAAGAGATGGAACATGCGCCTCTGTGGGTTGAGCTCAGCCCCTTCATCGCCATGCTCCTCGGCCTCGTCACCGCCTGGTATTTCTACATCCAGTCGCCGGAAACGCCGCGCCGGCTCGCCCAGCAGCAGCGCGTGCTCTACGAGTTCCTCTTGAACAAGTGGTATTTCGACGAGCTTTATGACTTCCTCTTCGTCCGCTCCGCCAAGGCACTTGGCCGCTTCCTCTGGAAGAAGGGCGACATCGGGGTCATCGACACCATCGGCCCGAACGGCATCGCCGCCCGCGTCGTCGATGTCACCAACCGCGTCGTGCGCCTGCAGACCGGCTACCTCTATCACTATGCCTTCGCGATGCTGCTCGGCATTGCCGCCCTCGTTACCTGGATGATGCTCGGGAGTTCCCTCTGATGACCGATTGGCCTATTCTTTCAACGGTCACGTTTCTGCCGCTGGTCGGTGTCCTTCTCCTGCTGTTCACGCAGGAGAACGGGACCAACGGCCGCCGGAATGTCCTGAACATCTCGCTGGCGACGACCATCGTCACCTTCATCGTGTCGCTGTTCGTCTGGATCTGGTTCGACAATGCCAATCCGGGCTTCCAGCTGATCGAAAAGCGTGAGTGGCTGACCGGTGGCATCAGCTATCACATGGGCGTCGACGGCATCTCCATGCTGTTCGTCATCCTCTCGACCTTCCTGATGCCTTTCTGCGTGCTCGCAAGCTGGCTCTCGGTCGAGAAGCGGCTGAAGGACTACATGATCGCCTTCCTCGTCCTCGAGACGATGATGGTCGGCGTGTTCACGTCGCTCGATATCGTGCTGTTCTACGTCTTCTTCGAAGCCGGCCTCATTCCGATGTTCCTGATCATCGGCGTCTGGGGCGGCAAGGATCGCGTCTACGCCAGCTACAAGTTCTTCCTCTACACGCTGCTCGGCTCGGTGCTGATGCTGCTCGCCATCATGGCGATGTATTGGCAGGCCGGGACGACCGACATCCCGACGCTGCTGCAGTACAAGTTTCCGCCGCAGATGCAGACCTGGCTGTGGCTCGCCTTCTTCGCTTCCTTCGCGGTGAAGATGCCGATGTGGCCGGTTCACACCTGGCTTCCCGACGCACACGTTCAGGCGCCGACGGCCGGCTCGGTCATCCTGGCAGGCATCCTCCTGAAGCTCGGCGGCTACGGTCTCATCCGCTTCTCGCTCGGCATGTTCCCGAACGCTTCTGAATATTTCGCGCCGCTCGTCTTCGCGCTTTCGGTCATCGCCATCATCTACACTTCTCTGGTCGCGATGATGCAGGACGATATCAAGAAACTGATCGCCTATTCGTCCGTCGCTCACATGGGCTATGTAACCATGGGCATCTTTGCGGCCAACCAGCAGGGCGTACAGGGAGCGATCTTCCAGATGCTCTCGCACGGCATCGTCTCGGGCGCGCTCTTCCTCTGCGTCGGCGTGATCTATGACCGCACCCATACCCGCGAGATCACGGCCTATGGCGGCCTGGTCAATAATATGCCGAAATATGCCGTCGCCATGATGGTCTTCACCATGGCCAATGTCGGCCTGCCCGGCACCTCCGGCTTCATCGGCGAATTCCTGACCCTGATTGGCGTCTTCCGCGCCAATACCTGGGTTGCGCTCTTTGCCGCGACGGGCGTGATCCTGTCGGCAGCCTATGCGCTCTGGCTTTATCGCCGCGTTATTTTCGGCGCGCTGGAGAAGGAAAACCTGAAGAAGCTTCTGGATCTGTCGCCGCGTGAACAGCTGATCCTCTATCCGCTGATCGCGCTCACGATCTTCTTCGGCGTCTATCCGGCTCCGATCTTCGATGCCACGGCCGCTTCGGTGGATCTGCTGGTGAACAATTATACCGCTGCCCTGCACGCTGCGCAGAATGTTGCGCTGTCGATGAATTGATGACGGGACCTATTCGACATGACTGCTGACACAATTCTTGCAAGCCTGCATCTTTCCATTCCGGAGCTCATCCTCGCGGTCGGTGCGCTTGCGTTGCTCATGATCGGTGTGTTCTCGGGCGAGCGGTCGGGACCCACGGTCACCGGTCTTGCCATCGCGCTTCTTGCGGTAGCCGGTCTCTGGATCATCTTCGTCCCGGGTGAGGGGCTTGCCTATGGCGGCGCCTATCTCGCCGACGGCTTCTCCCGCTTCATGAAGATCGTCGCCCTGGTCGGCTCGATCGTCGCCATGTTCATGAGCATGGGCCAGGCGCGCGAGCAGCAGCTCGATCGCTTCGAATTCCCGGTGCTCTTGCTGCTGGCGACCCTCGGCATCCTGCTGATGATCTCGGCGCATGACCTGATCTCGCTCTATTTGTCGCTGGAACTGCAGTCGCTGGCCCTCTACGTCGTCGCCGCCATCAACCGCGACAGCGTCAAATCGACCGAAGCCGGCCTGAAGTACTTCGTCCTCGGGGCACTGTCCTCCGGCATGCTGCTCTACGGCATGTCGCTGGTCTATGGCTTCACCGGCCACACGACCTTCGACGCCATCGCGACGGCGCTCAGCGCCGAGACCCGCTCGCTCGGCCTCGTCTTCGGTCTGGTCTTCGTGCTTGCTGGTCTGGCATTCAAGATCTCCGCCGTGCCGTTCCACATGTGGACGCCCGATGTCTACGAAGGTGCTCCGACCCCGGTCACCGCCTTCTTTGCGGGTGCGCCGAAGGTTGCAGCCATGGCGATCCTGACCCGTATCGTCGTCACGGCCTTCCATCCGGTGCTGGCCGACTGGCAGCAGATCATCGTGTTCATCTCGATCGCCTCGATGCTGCTCGGCGCCTTCGCCGCAATCGGTCAGCGCAACTTCAAGCGACTGATGGCCTATTCGTCGATCGGTCACATGGGCTATGCGCTTGTCGGCCTGGCCGCCGGCACCAAGACCGGCGTCTCCGGCGTCATGCTCTACATGGTCATCTACATGGTCATGACGCTCGGCTCCTTCGCCATCATCATGGCGATGCGCCGCAAGGATGGCCGTCAGGTCGAGAACATCGACGATCTCGCCGGCCTGTCCGCGACCAACCCCTTCATGGCTGTCGTGCTGACGGCGCTGATGTTCTCGCTGGCCGGCATTCCGCCGCTCGCGGGCTTCTTCGGAAAGTACTTCGTCTTCGTCGCGGCCATCCAGGCGCATCTCTATGCGCTCGCCATCATCGGCGTATTGGCCTCCGTCGTCGGCGCCTACTACTATCTGCGCGTCATCAAGGTGATGTGGTTCGATGAGGCCACGGACGAGTTCACGCGCACGGCTGGTTCGCTGCGCCTCGTCTTCGGTCTTTCCGGCCTGTTCGTCATCACCTATGTCCTCTTCGGCGGCGTAATCGGCGGTGCTGCCGATCTGGCCGCTGCGACGCTGTTTTGATGGCGTCTGACATGAATAGCCGGAAGTCGCTCGCTGACTTCCGGCATGATGCCCTTCAAGAGACTTCGTCCACGAACAGCGTGTGCCTCGAACGTGCACGCGCGGGCGACCTCGGAAACCTTTGGGTGACCGCCGAGCGCCAGACGGGCGGCCGCGGCCGCCGCGGGCGCCCCTGGGTGTCGGAAGCCGGCAATCTCTACGCATCTCTCCTCTTGATCGATCCCGCTCCCATGGACCGCCTCGGCTCCCTGCCGCTTGCGGTCGCGGTCGCCGTACATCAGGCTGTTCGTGGCGTGCTGCCGCTTGCCGCCGAGCCGGCCGAGATCAAGTGGCCGAACGATATCCTGATCGGCCGCAAGAAGACCTGCGGCATTCTGATCGAAGGCGAAGCCTTGCCCGACGGTCGTTATGCACTCGTCATCGGCATCGGCATCAATATCGCGGTGATGCTCGACAATCCGATGTATCCAGTCACCTGCCTCAGACAGCAAGGCTCGATGGTTTCGCCGGACGAGTTGTTTGCACATCTTTACGCTGCCATGTCCGAAGCGCTCGATGTCTGGAATCGCGGCAAGGGCATTCGGGAGATCACCGCGCGCTGGCGCGAATTCGCATGCGGTATCGGTGAAAAGATCACGGTGAACTTGCCGGATCGCTCGATTTCGGGCCATTTCTCCGGAATCGATGATAATGGCCTGTTGCTGCTCGAGACCGAGGACGGCAGGATCATGCCGATCGCTGCGGGCGATGTTTTCTTTAGATAATGGTTGAGGATCAGATGGCGAAGCAAGACGAACTGGTGTTTCTGCCCCTCGGCGGCGTCGGCGAGATCGGCATGAATCTCGCCCTCTACGGCTACGGCCCGGCGGAGCAGCGCCAGTGGATCATGGTCGATTGCGGCGTGACGTTCCCGGGGCCGGATCTCCCGGGCGTCGATCTCGTTCTGCCGGATATCCGTTTCCTCGCCAAGGAACGCAAGAACCTCAAGGGCATCATCATTACCCATGCACATGAGGATCACTATGGCGCGCTGAACGATCTCTGGCCGGGCCTGAATGTTCCGATCTATGCATCCCCCTTTACCGCCGGCCTTCTCGAGGCCAAGCGCGACTATGAGAAGTCGATGGGCGAGATCCCGGTGACGCTCTTCAAGGCCGGCGATCGCATCAATGTCGGCCCCTTCGAGATCGAGGGCGTGGCCGTCAACCACTCGATTCCCGAGCCGATGTCGCTGATGATCCGCACGCCGCTCGGCAATGTCGTTCATACGGGTGATTGGAAAATCGATCACGAGCCGTCGCTCGGGCCGCTGACCGACGAGACCCGTTTCCGCCAGCTCGGCGACGAGGGCGTGCTGGCCCTGATGTGTGATTCCACTAACGCACTGCGGGATGGCGTTTCGCCCTCGGAAAAGGATGTTTCCGAAAGCCTGCGCAAGATCATCGAAGATGCCGAGGGAAGGGTAGCGATCACCACCTTCTCGTCGAATGTCGGTCGTATCCGCACCGTTGCCGAGGCCGCCGAAGCGGCCGGTCGCGAAGTGCTGCTGCTCGGCAGTTCGCTGAAGCGTGTCGTCGATGTCGCCCGCGATATCGGCATCATGGAAGGCATCAAGCCCTTCATCGCCGAAGACGAATATGGCTATATCCCGCGCGACAAGGTCGTGGTGATCCTGACCGGCAGCCAGGGCGAGCCGCGCGCCGCTCTTGCCAAGCTTTCTCGCGACGAGATGCGCAATGTCGCATTGGCATCAGGCGATATCGTCGTCTTTTCCTCGCGCGCCATTCCCGGCAATGAAAAGGCCATCCAGGACATCAAGAACGGCCTGATCGAGCAGGGCGTGCATGTCGTGACGGATGCGGAAGCGCTTGTGCATGTCTCCGGCCACCCCAGGCGCAACGAATTGCAGAAGATGTATGAGTGGACGCGTCCGAAGGTCGTCATCCCCGTGCATGGCGAAGCGACACATCTGACCGCCCACAAGGAACTGGCCGAACAGAGCGGCATTGCCACCGTGCCGCGCGTGCGCAATGGCGATGTTGTGCGCCTTGCGCCCGGTCCTGTCGAAGTCATCGGCGAGGCACCGCATGGGCGTATCTTCAAGGACGGCATCCTGATCGGCGATTTCGACGAGATGGGCATCGGCGAGCGCAAGAAGCTTTCCTATGTCGGCCATGTCGCGGTCAACGTCGTGCTCGATGCCCGTTATGACATCGTCGGCGATCCGGATGTCGTGCCGATCGGCCTGCCGTCCTATGATGACGAAGGCGAGGAGATGGAAGATACGCTCTTCGACGCCATCGTCAGTGCCATCGAGAGCATTCCCCGTGCCCGCCGCAAGGATATGAATATGCTCCAGGAGGCCACTCGCCGTGCCGTGCGCGCCGCTGCCAACCAGGGCTGGGGCAAGAAGCCCCTCGTAACGGTGTTTGTCACGCGTACCGGCGGCTGAGCATCGCGGTCTGATCGGGGAGGAGGGATCCATGCTTGGACGCATCAATCATGTGGCGCTCGCCGTTCCGGATATAGAAAAGGCCTCCAAGGTCTATCGCGACACGCTGGGCGCCACGGTGTCCGCGCCGCAGGCGCTGCCCGAACACGGAGTGACC